>NZ_QGSY01000053.1 GCF_003857035.1 Micromonospora arida | reverse complement strand
GGGTGGGAGTGGTCAGCGATAACGATCTGGGAACGCTCCCATCGCCCTATTGACACTCCCGTTACCTGTCGGCAATCTCATGGGAGCGCTCCCGGAGGTGGCATGGGTCACTCACGCATCCCCGGCCTGGCGCGATGAGACACCCCCCACCACAACCACCAGCCTCACCACCGGAAAGAGGGGTCAGCGCATGAGTGTCACCACGCGGCGTACCCGCCTGGCGGCCGCTGCCCTGGCCGCGATCACCGCAGTCAGCGGTCTCGCGGCCTGTGGCAACGACGACGACAAGCCAGCGGCCGGCGAGAAGCCGGCCAAGCTGGTCGTCGACACCTTCGGCGAGATGGGCTACGACGATCTCGTCAAGCAGTACGAGAAGGACACCGGCATCAAGGTCGAGCTGCGTAAGACCGCACAGCTCGGTGAGTACCGGCCGAAGCTGGTCCGCTACCTGGCCACCGGCAAGGGCGCGGCGGACGTCACCGCCCTGGAAGAGGGCATCCTCAACGAGTTCAAGCCCAACGCGCGCAACTGGGCCGACCTCAGCCCGCTGGTTACCGACCACTCCAAGGAATACCTGCCCTGGAAGTGGGAGCTGGGCAAGGCGCCGGACGGCCGGCTGATCGGCCTGCCGACCGACGTCGGCAGCCTCGCCGTCTGCTACCGCAAGGACCTGTTCCAGGCGGCCGGCCTGCCCACCGAGCGCGACCAGGTGTCGGCGCTCTGGCCGGACTGGAAGGGCTTCCACGACGCCGGTCTGAAGTACAAGCAGGGCAGCGGCGGCAAGGCCTTCATCGACTCGATCACCGCCGTCTCCAACGGTGTGCTCTTCCAGGGCAACGGTGATCTGTTCTACGACAAGGAAGACAACATCATCGCGGACACCAGCCCCGCGGTGAAGAACGCGTGGGACACCGCCACCTCGATGGCGGACATCTCCGCCAAGGCGTCGACCTGGTCGCCGGAGTGGTCGGGTGGCTTCAAGCAGGGCACCTTCGCGGCCACCTTCTGCCCGTCCTGGATGCTCGGCATCGTGTCGGACAACTCCGGCCCGGCCAACAAGGGCAAGTGGGATGTCGCGTCCGTGCCGGGTGGCGGCGGTAACTGGGGCGGCTCGTGGCTCGCGGTTCCGGCCCAGAGCAAGTACCCGAAGGAGGCGGCGAAGCTCGCCGAGTACCTGACCAACGCCAAGAGCCAGGTGGAGGCCTTCAAGCTCAAGGGCCCGCTGCCCACCAACCTGGAGGCGCTGAAGAACGAGGCGTTCCTCGGCTACACCAACGAGTACTTCAGCAACGCGCCGACCGGCAAGATCTTCGGGGAGAGCGTCGCCAAGATCCAGCCGATCCACCTGGGTCCGAAGCACCAGGCGGTGAAGGAGAACGCGCTCGAGCCTGCCCTGCGGGCGTTCGAGAACGGGCAGGCCGACAAGGCCAAGGCCTGGGAGCAGTTCACGAAGGATGCCAAGACTCAGGGTGCCTTCTGAGTGATTCCCTGCCGGTGGCGTTCGGGGTCTCCCGGACGCCACCGGCCGGTCCCCTCCGCGTAGCGCCCTGCGCGAGGGCCCCCGGGCCTCGCCGGAAAAGGAAATTCGCATGAGCCTGTCGGCCACGACGGCACGGCCGTCGCCAGCAGCACCGCCTTCGCCCGACGTCGATCGCCGACGTCGCCGGGGAAGGTTACTCAACCGCCTCGATGTCAAGTACTCGCCGTACCTCTACATCGCACCGTTCTTCCTGATCTTCGGCGTATTCGGGCTGTACCCGATGCTGCGTACCGCCTGGATGTCGCTGCACGACTGGGACATGATCGGGGAGCACACGTTCATCGGCTTCGACAACTACACCCGGCTGGTGTCCGACGAGTACTTCTGGAACGCGCTGGTCAACACGTTCGGCATCTTCGCCCTGTCGACCATCCCCCAGTTGTTGCTCGCCCTCTTCCTGGCGAACCTGCTCAACCGGAGCCTCCTGCGCGCCAAGACCTTCTTCCGGATGGCCATCTTCATGCCGAACGTGGTGTCGGTGGCCGCGGTCGCGATCGTCTTCGGGATGTTGTTCCAGCGGGAGTTCGGCCTGTTCAACTGGCTGCTCAGCTTTGTCGGTGTCGACCCGGTCGACTGGGACGGGCACCGGTGGAGTTCCTGGACGGCCATCTCCTCCATGGTCAACTGGCGGTGGACGGGGTACAACACCCTGATCCTGCTCGCCGGCATGCAGGCGATCCCGAAGGACCTCTATGAGGCCGCGGAGATCGACGGTGCCGGTCCGTGGCGACAGTTCTGGCAGATCACCCTGCCCATGCTCAAGCCCACCTTCATCTTCGTGGTCATCCTGTCCACGATCGGCGGCATGCAGCTCTTCACCGAGCCCCTGCTCTTCGGCAACGGCAACATCATCGGTGGCAACCAGCGGGAGTTCCAGACGCTGGCCATGTACATGTACGAGATGGGCATCGTGAACCTGAACACCGCCGGCTACGGAGCCGCGGTCGCCTGGGCGATCTTCATGATCATCATCGTGGTGTCGCTGTTCAACTTCCTACTCGTCCGCCGCTCGGCGAAGTGAGGAGAGATCGATGATCTCGGCTTCCCAGCGCCTGTGGCGCACCAGCCCGCTGACCTACCTGGCGCTCGTCCTGGCGGCGCTGCTGTCGATCTACCCGTTCTACTACATGCTGGTGATCGGCACTCGCAGCCTGGACAACATCAACGACGTACCGCCGCCGTTGACCCCCGGTGGCGCGTTCGGTGACAACTTCGGGCGGGTGCTCGACAACGACGCAGCCAACTTCCTCACCGGCATGATGAACTCGATCATCGTCTCCTCGGTGGTCACCGTCTCGGTGGTGCTCACCGGTTCGCTGGCCGGGTTCGCCTTCGCCAAGCTGAAGTTCCGCGGCAGCAACGCCCTCCTGCTGGCGATCATCGTCACCATGATGATCCCGACCCAGATGGGGCTCATCCCGCTCTGGGGCATGATGCAGGACCTGGGGTGGTACGACACCCTCTATGCGGTCACCGTGCCGTTCCTGGTCACCGCCTTCGGCGTGTTCATGATGCGGCAGTACGCCAGCCAGGCGATCTCCGACGAGCTGATCGAGGCCGGCCGCGTCGACGGCGCGAGCACGTTCCGGATCTACTGGAGCATCGTGCTGCCCGCGCTGCGTCCCGCCGCCGGCGTCCTCGGTCTGCTGACCTTCATGGAGACCTGGAACTCGTTCCTCTGGCCGTACGCCATCCTCACCCCGGAGAACCCGACCCTGCAGGTCTCGCTCTCGTTCCTCTCGTACGCCTACTACACCGACTACTCCCAGGTGTTCGCCGCCACGGCGATCGGCACCATCCCCCTGGTAATCGTCTTTCTCGTGTTCGGCCGCCAGATCATCGGCGGGATCATGGAAGGTGCCGTCAAGTCGTGAGCAACCCCGCCAGCCCACCCGCCGTCGACGTCCTCGACGAGCGCCCCGGGCTGACCTTTCCACCCGGATTCCTCTGGGGGGCCGCGACGGCGGCATACCAGATCGAAGGGGCGGCGGCCGTGGACGGCCGCACCCCGTCGATCTGGGACACCTTCAGCCACACCGAGGGCCGGGTCCTCTCCGGGCACACCGGCGATGTGGCGTGCGACCATTACCACCGCCTCGGCGACGACGTCGCGTTGATGGCCGAGCTGGCCCTCAAGTCGTACCGTTTCTCGGTCTCCTGGTCCCGGGTGCAGCCCGGCGGCACCGGCGCGGCCAACCCGGGCGGCCTGGACTTCTACCGGCGACTGGTGGACGAGCTGCTGGCCAACGGCATCGAGCCGTGGCTCACCCTCTACCACTGGGACCTGCCGCAGCCGTTGGAAGACGCCGGCGGCTGGCCGGCGCGGGACACCGCGGCCCGCTTCGCCGACTACACGACATTGGTGGCCGACGCGCTCGGTGACCGGGTGCGCTACTGGACCACGCTGAACGAGCCGTGGTGCTCCGCGTTCCTCGGCTACGGCTCCGGGGTGCACGCCCCCGGCCGCACCAACGGAGCGGACGCGGTGCGCGCCGGACACCACCTGATGCTCGGTCACGGCCTGGCCGTGCAGGCACTGCGGGCCGCCCGGCCGGCCGCCGAGGTGGGCGTGACCGTCAACCTCTACCCGGTCGACCCGGCCAGTGACAGTCCCGCCGACTCCGACGCCGCCCGGCGGATCGACGGGTTGGCCAACCGGTTCTTCCTGGACCCGCTGCTGCGCGGG
The DNA here is from genome assembly GCF_003857035.1 of Micromonospora arida. GTDB lineage: Bacteria > Actinomycetota > Actinomycetes > Mycobacteriales > Micromonosporaceae > Micromonospora > Micromonospora arida. The sequence goes on along the minus strand of NZ_QGSY01000053.1, from coordinate 1,815 downwards.
TCGTACCCGGAGGACCTGGTCGCCGACCTCAGCACGGTGACCGACTTCGAGCACGTGCGCGACGGCGACCTGGCGACCATCTCCACGCCGCTGGACCTGGTCGGGGTCAACTACTACAGCCGGCACGTGGTCGCCGCGCCGGTCGAGGGCGTGGAGGCCGACCCGGCCCCCTCGTGCTGGCCGGGCAGCGAGGACGTCCGGTTCGTCACCCGCGGCGTCCCGGTCACCGACATGGGCTGGGAGATCGACGCCCCGGGTCTGACCGAGACGCTGCGCCGGGTGAACGGCTACACCGACCTGCCCCTGTACGTCACCGAAAACGGCTCCGCGTTCGTCGACTCCGTGGTCGACGGGCAGGTCGACGACGTCGATCGGCTGGCCTACTTCGACGCCCACCTGCGCGCCGCCCACGAGGCGATCGACGCCGGAGTGCCTCTGCGGGGATACTTTGCCTGGTCGCTGATGGATAATTTCGAATGGGCCTGGGGTTACACCAAGCGGTTCGGCATGATCCACGTCGACTACGACAGTCAGGTCCGCACCCCCAAGTCCAGCGCCAAGTGGTACGCCTCGGTGATCCGGCGCAACGGTCTGGCCGCACAATAGGCTCGGGCCAGCCATCAGGACGGTCCCGGCGTCCACCTCTCGCAGGTGGCGCCGGGTCCGCCCGCCGTCGGAGGAGCAGACGATGACAACGCAGCGCACCCGGTCGCTCGGGCGCCCGACCCTCGACGCGGTCGCCGCGCGTGCCGGCGTCGGTCGGGGCACGGTCTCCCGCGTGGTCAACGGCTCGCCCCAGGTCAGCCCGGAGGCCCGGGCCGCGGTCCAACAGGCCATCGCAGAGCTGGGGTACGTGCCGAACCGGGCCGCCCGTGCGCTCGTCACCCAGCGGACGGACTCCGTCGCGCTGGTGGTGTCCGAATCCGGCGAGCGGGTCTTCACCGAGCCGTTCTTCGCCGCGATCGTGCGGGGGATCAGCTCCGGGCTGCTGGAGACGCCGATGCAGCTCTGGCTGGCCATGGCCCAGTCGCCGGTGGAACGGGAGCGGGTCGAGCACCACCTCACCAACCAGCACGTCGACGGCGTACTGCTGCTGTCGTTGCACGACTCCGACCCGCTGCCGACGCTGCTGGAGGAGCGCGGCCTTCCCGCCGTGCTCGGCGGTCGGCCCGCCCGTATGCTGCAACCGGGTGCCCAACCGGCCTGGTTTGTCGACGTGGACAACGTTGGCGGGGCCCGGCAGGCGGTGGAGTACCTGGCGAGACAGGGCCGGCGACGCGTCGCCACCATCGCCGGTCCGCAGGACATGGGTGCCGGCCTGGCCCGGCTGACCGGCTACACCGACGCGGTCAAGGCCACCGGGGCCGGTGTCAACCCCGACCTGATCGCGTACGGCGACTTCAGCGAGGGCAGCGGCGCGGCCGCCATGCGTCGCCTGCTGGACGCCTGCCCGGACCTGGATGCGGTCTTCGTCGCCTCCGACCTGATGGCGTTCGGTGCGCTGCGTACCCTGCGCGAGGCCGGCCGCCGTGTGCCCGAGGACGTCGCGGTGATCGGCTTCGACGACGCGACCATCGCCCGACAGGCCGAACCGCCGCTGACCACTGTCTTCCAGCCGGTGGAGGAGATGGGCCGGCAGATGGCCCGCCTGCTGGTGGCCCGAATCCGTGGCGAGGAGCTACCCGCCTCCCACATCCTCCTGGACACCCAACTGGTCCACCGAGCCTCCGCCTAACCCCCCAGGAACCCGCGCAGCGCGCGCCCCGCACCAGCGCGCGCCCGCACAGCCCGCGCCCCGCGCAGCGCGCGCCCCGC
>NZ_QGSY01000173.1 GCF_003857035.1 Micromonospora arida | reverse complement strand
GAGAGGATGGGCGGGGCGACGGCCCACTGTCGCCCCGCCCATCCTCGCGGATCGGCAGGGCGGGCACCACCGGCCCCGGCGGGGTTCGACGAGCGGAACTTGTCACACCGACCGGTTAGCGTCGTTGTCCGTGACCGCACCCGGAGACGTCCCGCCCGAGGTCCTCGACCGGCTGCGGCCGATCTGTCTCGGGCTGCCGGAAACCTACGAGGAGCCCGCCTGGGTGGGCACCCGCTGGCGGATCCGCAAGCGGACCATCGCCCACGTGCTCACCGTCGACCCCGATCGCCAGCCGGTGCACGCCCGGGCTGCCGCAGTCGGCCAGCCCGCCTGCCTGCTGACCTTCCGGTCGCCACTCGACGAGATCGCCGGGCTCCTGGCCACGGGGCACCCCTTCTACAAACCGGACTGGAGCCCGAACGTGATGGGCATGGTCCTGGACGCGAACACCGACTGGGAGGAGGTGGGCGAGTTGCTCACCGAGAGTTACTGCGTCATGGCCCCGAAGCGGCTCGCCGCCCGGGTCATCCCTCCGGCACCGCCGATCGGCTGAGCGCCGAGGGCATCCTGCCGCCGGTTGAGCGTCGGCGGTGTCCTGCGACCGACGGTTTCGGCCGGCACGCTCCGGGGATACCGCGCCGGACGGCCGTAGCCGTCGGTTACCGGCTGAAGCCGAGGCGCCGCCGGGCGGGTGAGGAGCAGGTCGATGTCGTCGCTGCCCACCGAGGAGGATCACCGGTTGACGCCGGTGTTTCAGGAGGACCGGGTGTGCACGGGCGTGACCACAGTGCGAGGGCGGGTGTTCCTGAGCTACCCGTTGGCGGATCGGCCCGGCGTGCAGGTGGTGGAGGTGCTGCCGGACGGTCGTCGTGTCCCGTACCCCGACGTCGCCTGGAACCGCGCCGACCAATCGCCGAGCGGGGCGTTCGTCCACGTCAACGGGTTGCGCGGCGGCCCGGACGGCCGGTTGTGGATCGTCGACTCGGGCGCGCCGCAGATCGGTTCCGCGCAGGTGCCCGGCGGTGCTCGGCTGATCGCGGTCGACCCGGACGACGACCGCGTGGAGCGGGTCTACCACCTCGACGAGGCGGTACGCCCGGGCAGCTACGTCGACGACGTCCGATTCAACGGCCGGGTGGCGTATTTCAGCGACGCCGGGGCGGCCGGCCTCATCGTGCTCGACCTCGACTCTGGTCGGTCGAGACGGGTGTTGGACGGGCATCCGAGCACGGCGGGCGGCCCGGTGGTCGCCGACGGTCGCGTGCTGCGTGACCCGGACGGCGCCGAGGTACGCCTGCACGTGGACCAGTTGGAGGTGTCGCCGGACGGTAGCTGGCTCTACTACCAGCCGGCCTCCGGCGGGATGTCCCGGATCGCCACCCGCTGGTTGGACGATCCGTCGGTGTCCGCCGACGAGTTGGCCCGGACTGTCGAACGCTGGTGTGACACACCCAGCACCGGCGGCACGGCCATCGACGCCGCCGGCACCATCTATCTCAGCGACCTGGAACGGCGGCGTGTCCTCGTCCTCGCACCCGACGGCAGCGTACGGACGCTCGTCGCCGACCCTCGACTGGCCTGGGTGGACGCGATGTGGCTCGACGCCGATGCCCGGCTCTGGATGCCGGCGGCCCAGCTGCACCTGACCGCCGGGCTCAACGGCGGGGTCTCGGCCGTCGAATACCCGGTCCAGATCTACCGGATGCCCGTTGAGATCGGGCCGCCCGCCCGGGACCACGGCTGAGTGCGCAATTCGACAGCCGCCGAACGGCACCGGGTCTCCCCCGGCCGGGTACGAAATCCCGGTGGAGAGGATGCGCCGGATGGGTGAAGATCGCAGGGTGTCCGTCCCTGCCCGTCAGATCCGTGCTCGTTTCTCGGCCGAGACGATCACCGTGTACCAGGCGTACCCATCGGAGATCGCGCTGCCGGCGGTGGCCGCCGGTCGCTTCGTGGCCCCCTTCAAGCGTGACCGGATGACCTGGATCAAGCCGTCGTTCCTGTGGATGATGTACCGCTGCGGTTGGGCCACCAAGCCTGGGCAGGAGCGCGTGCTGTCCATCGACATCACGCGGGAGGGCTTCGAGTGGGCGCTGACGCGAGCCTGTCTGAGTCACTACGACCAGGGCCTGCACGGTGACCGGGCGACGTGGTCGCGGCAGCTCAGGGCCAGCCCGGTACGGGTGCAGTGGGATCCGGAACGGACACTGCACCTGAGCGCGTTGCCCTACCGGTCCTTGCAGGTCGGACTGTCCAGCGAAGCCGTCGCCCGGTACGTCGACGACTGGACGGTCAGCGTCACGGACATCACCCCCACCGTCCACCGCGTACGGGAACTGGTGCGGGCCCATGACGTGCGGGCGGCCACGGACCACCTGCCGGCCGAACGGAGCTATCCGCTCCCGAGGCAGATCGCGGCCCACCTCGACGCCACCGGCTGACCTTTCGCGGTCACCGGCCCAGGCCCGCACCTGGTCCTGACGTATCGGGGCTGTCGGAGGGTGCCGATAGGGTCCCGCCCATGGCTGAATTCGTACTGGTGGCGGGGGCGTGGCTGGGATCGTCGGCATGGGACGAGGTGGTGGCACCACTTCGGGAGGCCGGCCACGGCGCCCACGCATTGACCCTCTCCGGCCTCGCCGAGAAGCAGGGCGTGCCCGCCGGGCAGCACACCCACGTGCAGGACATCGTCGACGAGATCGAGCGCGGCGACCTGCGCGACGTGGTGTTGGTCGGGCACAGCTACTCGGGCATTCCGGTGGGTCAGGCCGCTGAGCGGATCGGCGACCGCTTGGCCCGGGTGGTCTTCGTGGACTCCGAGGTGCCGGTTGACGGTGGGTCGTTCGCCTCCGGCTGGTGGCAGGGTCAGGCGGCCTTCGAGGCGCAGATCGCCGACAACAACGGTTTCTGGGCTCCGCTCGGCGCGGCCGACTTCGACGGTCAGGGTCTCACCGACGAGCAGGTCGCCCGGCTGATCGAGGGCTCCACGCCGCATCCGGGGGCGACGCTGACCGAGCCGGCCGTGCTGAACCGGCCGTTGGGTGAGCTGCCGGCGACGTACGTCAAGTGCCTGCTCGACGGGCCTGAGCCCAACGACACGGTGGCGAAACTGCTGACCAGTGACCACTGGCGACTGGTCACCATGGACACCGGCCACTGGCCGATGTTCTCCCAACCCACCGAGCTGGCCCGGATCCTGTTGGCCGAGGCCGCCTGACCCGCGGTGTCCTGGGCCGCGGCTCAGGACACCGCGCCGCCGCTGCCCTCAGGCGGCGTCGATGGTCTGGATGCGGCGCACCGGTGACGCGAGCAACCACAGCACGGCGAGCACGCCACCCAGGCCGGCGATGGCCAGGGTGGGTCGCAGCCCGATGGTGGTGCCCAACGCACCGCCGACCAGCGCACCGAGCGGTCGGATGCCGTAGTTGACGGCACTGTAGGCACCGGCCCGGCGTCCCAGCGCGTCGGCGGGTGTCACGGCGATGATGAGGGCGTTGAGGTTCACGTCCATCAGCATCACCCCGACGCTGGAGACCAGCTCGATGGCCGCCAGCATGGCGACCTTCGTCCAGGTGGGTCCGGACACCAGCGCGGTCAGCGCCAGTGGCGCGGGGAAGAGCACCGCGCCGATCATGGCGGTACGGCCCAGGCCGATGGCGCGCGAGACCCGAGGTGCGAGCGCCGCGCCCGCGAAGCCGCCGAGCGCTCCGAAACCGAGGGCGATGCCGATCGCGCCGGCTGACAGGTCGAGTTCGCGGCTGGCGTAGAGGACCAGCAGCGCGCCAGCGATGAAGGTGAAGAAGTTGACAGTGCTGGTGCAGCCGAGGGCGGCCCGTAGCACCGGGTGCCGCAGCACCAGCACGAGCCCTTCGCGGACCAGGCCGAGAGTGGACGTCCGGCGCGGCGGCGGCGGGGGCTCGGTCACCGGGATGCGGCTGAGCAGCAGCGCGGAGCCGAGGAAGGAGACCGCGTCGACGACGATCGCGACCGGCGCGCTGAGCGCCTGGACCAGCCCACCGCCGACGGCCGGGCCGGCGATGAAGGACAGCGACCGGCTCATGCTCATCTTGCTGTTCGCGTCCACGTACGCCGATCGCGGCACCAGGCCGACGAAGAACGCCTGACGCGCCATGGCGAAGAGCACCGCGCCGAAGCCGGTGAGCAGTGCCACCAGGTAGAGCTGGGTGAGGGTGATCGCGTCGAACAGGTAGGCCACCGGCAGGCTGAGCAGCACGGCGGCGCGGATCAGATCCGCGATGATCAGCAGTCGACGCTTGTGGGTGCGTTGGTCCACCCAGGCGCCCAGGAACAGGCCCAGCAGGTTGGGCAGCCAGATCAGCGCGGTGAGGACGCTGACCTGCACGGGGGTGGCGGTGAGCAGGGTGACGGCGATCAGCGGTAGGGCCAGTTCACTGATCCGATCGCCGAAGTGGGAGATCGTCTCGCTGATCCAGAAGGTGCGGAACCGCCGGTCGCGGTGCAGGGCCGGCGGGGGCCCGGTGTCGGCGGGGGCGTCGGTGGCGGCGGTCACGACGTGGCCGCGTCGTCGTCGCCGGGCTCGGCCGGGGCTTCGTCCCCCGGCTCGGGCAGCAGGTAGCGCAGCATGCGGACGATCCGCGCGTCGGGCGGGGCCGCCCCCTCCTTGCGCCGCACGTACGGGGCGATCAGTTCTTCAATGGACTCCTCCAGTTGCCGCAGCTCGTCGGCGGTGGCCACGAACCGCGTGTCGGCCATGCCGGCCAGCGTGCGCCACTCAGGGTCCAGTCGGGGCTCCTCATGCAGCAGCCACTGCTGGGGTGCATCGGCGTTGCGGGCGAACATCTCGCCGCGTAGCTGCCGGCTGGCGGACTGCCCCTCGGTGCCCTCCGGCACCGTGAAGCGGAAGCCTCGGGCTGCCGCCTGCCACCAGCGTTCCCGCTTGCTGGTGGCACCGTCCCAGTCGAGGACCAGGCCGAACGTCGCGAGGTGCCGCAGATGCCAGCTGACCACCGACGGTGTGGCGCCGACGTGCGGCGAGAGCCCGGTGGCCGTGGCCGGGCCGTGCCGCTGAAGGTGCTCCAGGATCGCCAGCCGGACCGGGTGGGCCAGCGCCCGAAGCGCCTGCGGCTCGCTGATCTCGAAATCCCCGTACGGATTCTTGAGAGACATGTTTCGAGAGTAGTCTCTCAGATTGGATCGGGGCAACCCCGAGCCGCCGCCGCGGCCCCGTTGATCAGGCGATGCCCAACCGCGCCAACGGCTCGACCAGCTCCCGCTCCTCGTAGCTGAGGTGCGACAGGAGGGCGTCGGTCAGCAGGTCCACCGCGGCCCGCAGCTCGGCGAGGCCGTCCGGAGACCCGACGTACGCGACCAGGGCCCGGTCGACACCCTCCAGCACGTCGTGGATGACGTGATGCTCCTGCTCCAGCCGGTCGACCACCGGGCCGAGTCGGGGATCACGTGCCCGCAACCGGGGGAAGAGCGACTGGTCCTCGATCGTGTGGTGGGTGGTGACGATGCGGCAGTACGACTCGCAGTAGACGCCGAGGGTCCACCGGTTCTGCCTCATGGTCATCGTATTGATGTGGGACCGGGCCGCACCGGCGTCGATTTCGCCGGCTGCCACCTGCTCGATCAGGTCGTGAATCTGGGCCAGCTCGGCGCGCAGGCCGTCGTGGATCTGCACGAGGTGTGCGCCGGTGGCCTGCTCCTGCGGGGTGTAGGCGCGCTCCGGGTCGGGCTCAGGCCCGGTCGGCCGGGTCGACTCGTCCCACACCTGCTGCTCGCTTCGCCGTACGCCGTCGTCCGGGGTCGGCACCACGGCGAACGCGCCACCGGTCGCGGTGGCGCGGCTCGCCCGGACCGGCGGCGCAGCGACCGGCTCCGGCTCGGGTTCCGGCGTACGCTCCGCAGCCGCGCCCCGGTCACGTTCGGCGGCGACCAGCTCGCGGACGGCGGGAGCCACCTCGCCGGCGAAGCGGCGCAGGTCGTCGGGGTCGTCGCTGCCCAGGATGAAGGTGCCGACGCCCTCCTCCAGTGCGAGTTCGGCCAGCTCCTCGGCCCACTGCTCGGCGGGCCCGTTCAGCGGGCCGCGCCCGACGGCCGAGAACTCTCCGGCGATGTTGAGCAGCCGACGCACGTCCCGCGGGGACCGGCCGGCCTGCTGGGCGGCGTCGTCGATGATCGCGTTGCCCTTGGTCAGGTCACCGGGCTGGAGGTAGCCCAGCGAGGGCAGCCAACCGTCGGCCCGACGACCGGTGAGCCGGAGCATCCGGGGCTTGTACGCACCCAGCCAGATCGGCACCGCGTGGGCCGGAGCGGGACCGCGCTTGGCGCCCACCACCCGGTGGAACTCGCCGTCGACCCGCACTCCCCCGCGCGTCTCGACGTCCCAGAGCTGACGGACGACCTCGATGGCCTCCTCCAGCGCTCGTACGCCCTGGCCGGGGGTCAGCCGCCGGCCGCCCATCGCCTCGATGGCATCCCAGAACGCCCCCGCCCCGAGGCCGAGGCTGATCCGGCCACCGCTGAGCAGGTCGAGGCTGGCCACACTGCGGGCGAGCACCGCCGGCGGACGAAGTGGCAGGTTCGTCACGTTCGCCGCCAGGTGCACCCGGTTGGTGCGGGCCGCCACGAAGCTCAGCAGCGTCCAGGTGTCGAGGAACGCCGGCTGGTAGGGGTGATCCTGAAAGGTGACCAGGTCCAACCCGACCTGCTCGGCCAGGACGGCGACACCGACCGTACGGTCCGGATTGTCAGCGCTGGGCGTGACGAAGGAGCCGAAGACCAGGTCGTGGCCGTAGTCGCTCATCTGCGAGCCTCCCGATTTTCCCGACGCCTCGGACGATGCGTCGCAACCTTAACCTTATGCCACACAGAACATCTTCTGCCAACAAGGTCTGGCTCACTGCGCTATTGTCGGGGGATGACGGGTGCCTCTCACCGGCCGGACCGGCCCGATCCGCTCGACGACGACCTGGGCTGGATGCTCGGGATCGTCTTCCGCGGTTACGTCCGGGCGGCCGAGCACGCGCTCACCGACTTCCCCGGTGGCCCACGCGGCTACCAACTGCTCACCGCGGCCAGCAACGGGCCGGCCCGAAACCAGGGCGCGATCGCCGAGGAGATCGGCATCGACCGCACCGTCCTCACGTACCTGATCGATGACCTGGAGCGGCCCGGGTTCGTCGCCCGGCGCGCGGACCCGGCAGACCGACGCAACCGGCTGATCGAGGTCACCGACGCCGGCCGTGCCGCGTGGGAGCAGCGGCGGTTGGCACTGCGGCAGGTCGAGTCACACCTGCTGGGGGCGCTCACTTCGGCCGAGTCGGCGACGCTGCGGTCACTGCTCCAGAAGGTCGCCTGCTCGGCCCAGGCGGTGGACCCGTTGCGCGACCTCTGCGAGGTGGTGACACAGGTGCAGGCCGACTCGGCGCCTGCTGCGCGCCGGACCGGCGCCGCGACGGCGCGGAGCGGGCGAACCGCCACCCCCCGAGCCCGCCGCAGCAGGCCCGACTGACCTGGATGCGACATCGCGGGCCCGCCCCGCACCGCCGACGTCGTCCGTCGAGCGGTGCCGGACAGGCCCGCGATGTCGCTACCGCGCCCGGTCAGCGCACGTGCACGAAGACCGGGTTCGAGTAGAACCACAGGTCGTCCCACGGGCTCTCCAGCCCGTCGGCGAGCGGCTCGGCCTCGTCGGTGCTGGTGCCACGCACCCGCGCGTAGGTGTCCGCCTCGACGTTGCGCAAGGTGTGCCGGATGACGTAGCTGTCGCCCTGCCGACGCCAGTCCCGCGGGCCGAACCGGGCCGCCACCTTGGTGGTGGGGTTGGTGTCGGCGTCCAGGCTGGCGCTCGGGCCGGTGATCTGACCAACGATCAGGTCGACCCGGCGGACCTCGGGCCGGTCGCCGTTCGCGTTCACCCCACCCAGCGGGCGGAAGGCGATCTCGATCTCGACATCGGTACGGCTGCGACGGCTCACCGTGATCGTCTCGCCCACCTCGGCGGTCCTGCCCTGGGACCTGGCGGTGACGTCGAGGCTGCGGATCAGGTCACCGGTGGTGACCCAGATCCGGCCGTTGCGCAGGCCGTCCATGATGTCGCCGTAGTCCTGGCGGGCGTGCACGTACGTCTTGCTGTACTCGCCCGGCCAGAAGTCGGAGCCGCCCCGGGTCCAGTGCACGTGCGAGTCCGAGGTCGCGGTGATCCACCAGCGCCGGCCCTCGCCGAGCAGTGAGTCCCACAGGCCGCCGACCCGGGCGGTCATCTGGTCGAAGCCGCCGTAGGTGGGGTGGTTGCCGTAGCCGCCCCGCTTGCCACCGTTGAGGGGGCCGGCCTGGTGACCGGGCGCACCCTCGAAGCCGATGTAGACGTCCGGCGCGGCGTCGTTGCCGTTGCGGAACTCGCGCGGGGTGTCCTGGCCGTAGACGCCGAGACCGGGCGCCGAACGGGACGCGTGGTGGGCGATCACCAGCGGCTTGTGCGGCATGCCCCGGGCGACCTTGAGGAACTCCACCATTCTGGCCTCGGTGTCGCGGGCCGGGTCGGTGGGGAACGCGTCGTACTTGGCGAACCGGCTCTCCAGCTCGAAGAGCTGCTTCGCCTCGTCCTCGTGGCGCGGAATCATCAGCGTGTGGTGGTCCAGCGAGGGCGCGTCGAACTCCATACCCCAGAACTGGAGCACCTCGGGGACCAGCTTGCGGGACCGCAGCAGGTCGGGGTACGCCTGCTCGATGTTCACCTTCGAGTGAGTCGGTCCACCGTGGTCGGTGCACATCGCCCAGGTCAGGCCGAAGTTCTTCGCCATGATGGCGTTGGTGACGATCGGGTAGACCGCGTCCGCGCCCTTGTGGAAGACGATCGGGGACTTCGTGGTGTCGAACTCGCCGCTGTACTCGGAGTGGATGTGGTGGTCGCCCGCACGCCACGCCCGGTTCTTGGAGTTGCCCCGGTCGGTCTTGTCGTCGTCACCCGGCCGGCGGTCCTCGTCGGCCCATGCCGCGCCGGCCCCGACCAGTGGGCTGGCCGCGGCCAGCGTCGCGCCGACGCCCGCGTACTTGACCAGCTTGCGCCGGGACAGCTGCGCGTGCTCGGTCTCTTCGGGATGCTTGTCTCTCACCTGAGAGCCTCTCCTCGATCAAGCGAATGCTCTTTCGATCAAGGAGCCTCGGAGAAGGCGGTGAACAGCCGCCGTACGCAGCGGGTGCGCACGATGAACACCCTGCCCCGACCTGCGCGCAACGCCGGCTTGGGCAGCAGCGGGTCACCCCGTGCTCGCGCAGTGTCCAGTCGGCACCGAGCTGTCCGGGTCAGGGCCACCGGACGACCGGTGCCCGTCGACGGCCCGTCAGATCCGGGCGCGCGGCAGCCAGCCCAGGAATCGGAGCCGGACCCGGGGTAGCGGCACCGTGGGCAGGTCCTCAGCGGCGGCGACGAGGCAGGAGCCGAGATAGACCGCGAGGGAGGCGCGCGCGCCACCGAACTCGGCGAGCAGTTGGCTCTGCTTGGTGGCGCAGGGCCACTCGCGGCCGCATCCGGTGCAGGTCCAACTCGGCGGGTTGGGGAGGTGCTCCGGCAGCTTGGCGCGGCGGTACCGACCGACGACGCTGTTGTCCGAGCGCACGTCGCGTCGCCGCGCCGCGGCACTTTCGTTGCGGTGGGCCACCGGGCGGGCTCCGGGCAGGTAGCGCCCGACGGTGCCGAAGAGCACCCCGACGCGGATCAGGGCGTCCGGTCCGACGTGCTGGGTCAGCAACGCGGTCATCAGATAGTGCCCCAGCAGGTCGAAGGCGTCACGGTGCAGGCCCAGATCGCGGCAGAGGTCGACGAACTCCGGCGTGGTCAGTGGCACCCGGTCGTCGAGTGCGCGGCGCAGCACCTCACGGAGCCCACGTCCGAGCCTCTCCAGCGCGTCTCCCTCGCCCAGACCCAGGCTGTCCTCGTCCGCCACCCGGGCCAGCGCCTCGGCGACGGCCAGCCGAACGACGCGGTCAGGATCGGTACTGTCCAACGCTTCCCCCTCCGTGGGTCGGCCTCCCGGCAGTGACCCGGTCATCCTCCGACGAATCATGAACAAGATTTCGCTGTCGGCCACGAGGGTGGCTAGGACAGCAGACGTAGAGCCAGTTGGCGCGCTAGCCGGAAAACGAAGTCGAGCTGCCGACACAGCACGGTGATTCGCAGGACGGCGCGTCGGTGATTGTCGTATGGTGACATTCCCATCTACAGATATTGCGTCTCAGACTCGCTGACTGGTCAGACCAGGTCCGACACACTCAACCCGTCGCTGCCGTCCCGCTCGCGACGTTCCATCTCACCGCACCGCCGGCCAACGATGTGCCGGGTCACCGCCGAGTACCCCGGCACGTCCCGAACCTGCCGTCGGCACCCGTTCCAGCACCCGGCGGCACCTCCACCGGACGGAGACAGCGGATGACGTCATCGCCAGTGCAGACCCACGAGTTCGACAGCAGTGACCCGGCGACCATCCACGAATTCCTTTCCGCCACGTACGACCCGAAGCTGCGTATTCAGAGCAGGAACGGATATCGGCTCACCCATCACCGCGTCGACACCGGCCCCTTCGCCATCGCGACCACGCGCCAGAACGGGCACCTTGAGATCGACGCCAGCGCCCTCGGCGGGCTGGCCATCGGTCGGGCTCGCACCGCACACGGCGATCGCTCCTGCGCCGGATCGGCCCACCGGTTCGGCCCCGGCGATGTCTTCCTCGTGACGAGGCCGGAGGAGCCGTGCACCATCCACTGGCATCCCGGCGAGGTGGAGCTCTGCGTACTGGACCTGTCGGTGCTGGCGCAGGTGGCCACCACCGCGCCGACCCGCCGGCCCGGTCGGATCGAGTTCACCGAACTGGGTGCCGCCAGCAGTGCCCTCGCCCGGCAGTGGCGCAACACCACCAGCTTCGTCCGCGACATCGTGTTGAACAGCCCGGCCGCCGGGGCACAGTCACTGGTGATCGGCAACGCCGCCCGGATGCTGGCCGCGGCGGCGCTGGCGGTCTTCCCCAACACCGCGTTCACCGAACCGACCGCCGCGGACCGGAACGACGCCACCACCGCCACGTTGCGACGGGCGATCACGTTTCTGGAGGAGCACGCCGACCGGGACATCAGCGCGGCCGACATCGCCGGCGCCGCCGGCGTCTCCCTCCGGGCGGTGCAACTCGCCTTCCGCCGTCACCTCGGCACCACCCCGATGGCCTACCTGCGTCGGGTCAGGCTCGTCCGGGCACACCACGACCTGGTACGCGCCGACCCGCGCCAGGAGACGGTCTCGGCGATCGCCAGCCGGTGGGGATTCGCCAGCCACAGCAGGTTCACCGCGCGCTACCACGCCAACTTCGGTGTGCCGCCGCGCGAGACGCTGAACACCTGAGACCCGCGCCCAGGGACGCCAACCAGCCACGCGCCCGGTGTTCAACGGAGGACGCGGGCGAGGCGTCGAACGGCCTCGTCCATGAGTTCGGGCGCGGCTGCCGCGTAGGTGAGGCGTAGGTGCGGGGCCGGGGGCTCGGCCGCGTACCAGGGCCGGCCCGGGAAGACGGCGACGCCTTCGGCCGCTGCGGCAGCGGCCAGTGCCGCGTCGTCGGTGCCGGCGGCGAGGCGCACCCAGAGGTGCATGCCCCCACGTGGGATCGACTGGGGAGCAAGGGTTGGCAGATGCCGACGTAGTGCGGTCAGCAACGCGTCACGGCGTGTCCGGAGGGCCGTGCGCAGTGCCCGGCGATGCCGCGACCACGCCGGAGAGGTGAGGAAGTCGATCGCCGCCTGTTGCAGTGGTCCGGCGACGAAGAAGTCGTCGAGCAGCCGCGCGGAGCGCAGTCGCGCCCCGGCCGGGCCACGGGCTCCGATGGCGGCGACGCGTAGCCCGGGGGCGGTCGACTTGGTCAGCGAGCGCAGGTAGATGACGTGACCGTCGAGATCATCGCTGGCCAGTGGTGGCGGGGCCGGGCCGTCGATGGTGAGGTCACGGGCATAGTCGTCCTCGATCAGGAACGCCCCGGCGTCGCGTACGGCCTCGGCGACCTGCGCCCGGCGGTGCTCCGCCAGCGTCGCGCCGTGCGGGTTGGCGTAAAGGGGCTGGCAGTAGAAGAGCCGGGCGTCGGTGCGGGCGAACGCGGCGGCGAGTTGGTCGGGCCGTACCCCGTCGGCGTCAGCCGGCACGGGCACCACCCGCAGCCCGGCCGCGTGGGCCGCGGCCAACGCACCCAGGTAGGTCGGCGACTCGACGAGCAGGGCGTCGCCGGGCGCGGTGAGCGCCCGCAACGCGGACGACAGGGCGGCCTGCCCGCCGGGGCAGATCACCACGTCCTCGGCGTGCAGCCCTGCCCCGGCCTCGCGGGCGAACCAGGCGCGCAGGTCCGCGCGACCCTCGACCGGCCCACGCTGCCAACTCGCGGGCTGGCGGGCGGCTCGGGTGAGGGCGGCGCCGAGCGCAGCGGCAGGCTGTAGGTCCGCATGGAGGTAACCACCGGACAGCGGGATCGTTCCGGCGGGCGTCAGCGCCAACAGCGCCTGCATCTCATCCTGACCGAACCGGCGGGGCCCGAGCGCGACGGTCTGCCAGGACAGGTCGGGTACGCCCGGCTGGTCCGGCGGAGTGGCCACAAAGGTGCCCCGGCCGGGTCGCGCCTCGATCAGCCCCTCGGCCGCCAACTGACGGATCGCCTCGGCGACGGTGACCGGCGAGGCCTGATGTCGGGCGGTCAGCTCGCGTACCGAGGGCAACCGGGCACCGGGACCGGCGGCGGCAGCGAGACTCCGCAGATCTTGGATAACGCGTTGGGCTGCGTTACCGTTCTCCATGAGGGACAAGAGTAGCGCTACTGTCAGAACCACGGTAACAGCGGATCGGATCGTCGGGCTCGGCCTCGGCGCACTGGGCGTGCTCGGCTTCAGCCTGTCGCTTCCAGCCACCCGCATCGTCGTGCAGCAGCTCGACCCGTGGTTCGTCGCCTTCGGCCGCGCTGTCGGCGCGGGGCTGCTGGCCTGGGCGTACCTGCGTCTCACCGGCGCACCGCGGCCTACCCGCGGTCAGTGGCAACGGCTGCCGATCGTCGCGCTCGGAGTCATCGTCGGCTTTCCCTTGTTCACCTCGATGGCGCTTCTCACCCAGACCTCCGCGCACAGCGCGGTCGTCATCGCCGTGCTGCCCGCGATGACGGCGGTGTTCGCGGTGCTGCGGGCCGGCGAACGCCCGCCGCCGCTGTTCTGGATCGTGAGTGCCGGCGGACTGCTGGCGGTGCTCGCCTTTCTCGGCGCCAGCGGCGCGGTAGGCGGGGCCCTCACCCTGCCCGACCTGTTCCTGCTCGCGGCGGTCGTGCTCTGCGGCCTTGGCTACGCCGAGGGCGGCGCGCTCGCCCGCGAGCTGGGCGGCGCTCGGACGATCTGCTGGGCGTTGCTGCTCTCGCTGCCCGTCACCGTTCCCGTCACGGCCGTTGCCGCCGCCGCCAGTCCGCCGCAGGCCGACGCTCTCGGCTGGTCGGCGTTCGGCTATCTCACCGCGGTCTCGATGTTCCTGGGCTTCTTCGCCTGGTACGCGGGCCTGGCCCGGGGCGGCATAGCGCAGGTGGGCCAGGTCCAACTCGCCCAGCCGGTGCTCACCCTGGGGTGGTCGGCGCTGCTGCTCGGCGAGGTGGTCTCCCCCGCCTCGATCGCGGCGGCGCTGGTGGTGCTGGGATGCGTCGTGGCGACCCAGCGCATCCGCCAGAGCCCACGGACGGTCATGGCGCGACGCGAAGCCGGGGCGGGATCGTCCTAAGGCCTTAGCCCCGGTCGCGCTCGCGGCTGTCGCGGGCGGTCTGCAACTCGGGCACCGAGGCCTCCAGCAGATCGGCGAGGCCACGCAGTTGCTCGGCGACCCGGGCGCCGAGCGGGGTCAGCGAGTATTCGACGCGCGGTGGGATCGCGGTGAGCACCTCGCGGGTGAGCATCCCGTCGCGTTCGAGGGTCTGCAGGGTCTGGGAGAGCATCCGCTCGCTGACCCCGTCGATGCGGCGACGCAGCGCGTTGAACCGGTAGCGGCCCTCGCCGAGCGCCAACAGGGCCAGCGAGGCCCACTTCGAGGTGACGTCCTCGAACGCCGCACGGGAGGTGCAACCCCGCGCGAAGACATCGCTGACGAATTCCTGGGTAGGCCCCGCCGGGTCCTGGGCCGGCATGTCGCTCACCTCACCAGCCTATCTCATGCCGCCTATTGGTTAGTGCTGTAGATTAGTAAGTGCTTACTGATCTGTTCCCACCCCTCGGAGGTTCCCATGCCCACCTATGCCGTCACCGGCGCCACCGGCCGGCTGGGCCGCCTGGTGATCGAGCAGTTGCTCGACAGCGGAGTACCCGCCGCCGAGATCGCCGCCATCGTCCGCAGCCCGGAGAAGGCCGTCGACCTGGCCACGCGCGGGGTCGAGATCCGTAAGGCCAGCTACGACGACCCGTCGACGCTGCCCGGCGCCGTGGCCGGCGTACGCCGCCTGCTGCTCATCTCCGGCGACACTCCCGGTCAGCGCGTCGCGCAGCACACCGCGGTCATCGACGCCGCCAAGCTCGCCGGGGTGGAGCGTCTCATCTACACCAGCATCCTGAAGGCCGACACCACAGCGAACCCGCTCGCCCCGGAGCACAAGGCCACCGAGGAGGTCCTCGCCGCGTCCGGTCTGCCCTACACCGTGCTGCGCAACAGCTGGTACACCGAGAACTACACCGACCAGCTCCCGCAGTACCTGGGGTCCGGCACGATCCTCGGCGCCACCGGCGGCAGCAAGATCTCTGCGGCGACCCGGGCCGACTACGCGGGGGCGGCCGTGGCCGCGCTGGCCCGCGAGGAAGACGGCAACGCCGTCTACGAACTGGGCGGCTCCGCGTTCACCTTCGACGAGCTGGCCGAGACCGTCACGGAGGTGACCGGCACCACCGTCGTCCACCAGGACATGTCCGCCGCCGAGCTGGCCTCCGCTTTGGAGAACGTCGGCCTGGACGCGGGCACCGCCGGCTTCGTCGCCGCGCTCGACCACTCGATCGCCAATGGCGAACTGGCAACCGACAGCGACGACCTCAGCCGTTTGCTCGGCCGGCCGAGCACCCCACTGCGCGACGCCATCCGGGCCGCGCGGGCCTGACCGAGTTCATTGCCGAAGCGGGCGGCGGCGGCCCGGTCGCCGTCGCCCGCCTCGACGCTGAAGCCGCACACGTATCCTCGGCGGCATGGTGAGGCACGTCGATGAGCAGCTCTCCCGGCCCGTCGGGTCGCCACGTCGGCACGCGTTGCAGTCCGACCTGGACACTCCGGCGTCCGCCCGGTGAAGGGCGACGACCTCGTGGTCCGCGCCGCCGTGGAGCAGGACGACCCCGAGCTGGTCTTCGACGTGCTGTGGCAACTCGCTCCCGACGACGCTCGGCCGGACGCCGCCCGGCTCGCGACCGCCTGGCGCGACCTGCACGCCCAAGCCGGACGCCGCCTCCTGCTGGCCGTCGCCGGAGACACCTTCGTGGGCACCCTGGACACCCTCGTCGCCCCCAACCTCACCCACGGCGCGCGACCGTACATGGTGGTGGAGAACGTGGTGGTCGCGCCTGGCTGGCGCCGTCGTGGAGTCGCCCGGGCCCTCATGCTGGCGGCGCTCGACGAGGCGACGGCGGCCGGTTGCTACAAGGTCCAGCTGGTGTCGAACGCCGCGCGTACCGACGCCCACCGGTTCTACGCGTCCATCGGGTTCGCGCAGTCCGCTCTCGGTTACCGCCGATATCTCACCACCGCAACGTGACGCCGGCTGCGGGCGCTCCCGCGTCCCGGCCGACTACTCCGCCTCGCCCTGCTCCTCGGTAAGCTCGGCAAGGACGTCGGCCGCGTCAGAGTTCCCGCCGTCGGCGAGCCGACGGAGTTCACCGACGTCCGCCCGCTCCGCGGCCAACTCGACGAGTTGGTCAGCCGCGTCCCGGTCACCCTGGTCGGCGAGACGCCGCAGCTCTTTCGTGTCGCCGAGTTCGGTGGCGAGTTCGACAAGTTGGGCCGCCGCGTCGGCGTTGCCATCCTCGGCCAGCTGACGCAACTCGCCCAGGTCGCCCCGCTCCCCCGCGAGCTCGACGAGCTGGTCGACCGCGTCCCGGTCACCGTCCTTGGCCCGTTGGCGCAGGTCGGCAAGATCAGAGTCGGACATCGCGCACCTCTCCGCAGTTGGCGCGGGGTCGCCTGGTCCCGCTCACCATCGAGAACCTAGACCAGCGGGCGTCGAGGTGGGCGGAGGACCGGCAGACACCACCGGTACGCCGGAGGTGGTCAGCCCGCCTCGGTCGACTCCCCGAGCAGCAGGCCGGTCAGCAGACTGCGCAGGGTTCGTTCGACGAGATCCGCCCGGGGTGCCGGTCCGGAGGGCTGACTGAACGCCGCAACCAGGTGCGGGTACGCCGCGAGGTCCACTCCCGCGAAGCTGAACGCCCCGGCGGGGGACTCGCGGCGGGCGAAGAGGCTCACCACGCCGGTCATCATCGCGATGGCCTCGAACTTGGCGGCGACGGGGCAGCGCACGGGTTCCAGGATCCGGATGCAGTTGTCGAACCAGGCCAGGCTCTGCGGACCGATGCCGGACGGCCGGTGGATCAACTCGAGCAGCCACGGGTGGGCACCGAACAGCGCCAACTGCCGGCGCCCCAGCAGCACCATCGTCTCCAACCAGTCGCCCTCCACCTGCGGGTACGGGCGCAGCTCCCCCACGGCCCGGTCGGTCATCAGGTCCAGCAGGTCGTCGCGGGACGACAGGTAGCGGTAGAGGGAACCGGCGCCGGTACCGAGCGCGGCGGCCACGGCGCGCATCGACACCGCGGCCAGCCCTTCGGTGTCGGCCAGGGTGATGGCGGCCACGACGATGGCGTCCCGGCTGTGCGCCGGGGCGGGGCCGCGGCTGCCGCGTTCGGGCCTGCTCCAGATCGGCTGCCGGTCGGGGCCGCCCGCAGGTGCGTCACTCACCGATCTACTGTAAACCGCAAACGCCGTTCGCGATTTGTGTCGTCGCCCCACGGATCACGCCGACGCGCGGCGAACGAGTCACGCCGCACGGACGGCGCGGTCGCGCAGCGTCGTTGATCTTGGCTAGGCTGGTGGGCATGCCCGCACACCAGCCGCACCGCCACGACGACGGCCGGCAGTGGGCCCCGGCCCGGCGCGCCTCATCGAGCCGGCCGACTGGTGAGTGACGCACCCGTGCCCGCCCAGCGGGGTGGTCCATCCACACCGCCGCCGCACCGCTCGGGTTGGATCGACCGTTGCGACCGGCTCGCCCGGTCACGGCCCTTCGAGATCGCCATCGTCGTGGTCATCCTCGCCAACGGCATCGTTCTCGGCCTGGAGACGTACGACGATCTCAGCCCTGCGGGCACCGCGCTGCACGCGCTGGAGCTGTTCTTCCGGGCCGTCTTCGTCGTCGAGATCGCCGTCCGGCTGGCCGCCTACGGCAGGCGCCCACAGGACTTCTTCCGACACGGCTGGAACGTCTTCGACTTCGTGGTGATCACGGCGATCTTCATCCCGGGCCTGCACGGCGACCCGGCGCTGCTACGGGTCGTCCGGGTCGCCCGCATGGTCCGCCTGGTCCGGTTCTCACCGGGCCTGCGGACCATCGTCTCCGCGCTGTGGCGCAGCCTGCCCGGCGTCACCGGGTTCCTCGCCCTGGCCGTGGTGACGCTCTACGTGTACGGCATGGCCGGCTGGCTGATCTTCGGCAACAGGTATCCGGAGGAGTACGGCGACATCGGCCGATCGCTGCTGACGTTGTTCGTGCTGTTGTCGCTGGAGACACTGCCGGACCTCATCGAGCAGGGCATGGCGATCTCACCGTGGACGCTGCTCTACTACGTCAGCTACGTGGTCATCACCGTCAACCTGCTGCTCAACATCCTCATCGCGGTCATCGTGAACTCCATGGAGGAGGCCCGCCGGTTGGAGATGACCGAGCGACTGGCTCCCGGGTACGACGAGGACGGCGACGGCGTACCGGACGAGGTGGACCGGATCGCGCTCACCCAACGGCTGGACGACCTGCGGGCGGTCATCACCGAGTTGGAGCGCGAGCTGCGCATCGACCGGGACGACGGGCACGGCCGACCCCACCGGGACAACGCCCGCGCCAGGCGGTGATCCGACGCTCGCGCTGCGTCTATGGGTTCGGATAGTGTCGGCGGCGGTCCCATCGGCCTGCCTTAAGGGGTACCGAGCATGACGACCAGTGTCGACAATGCCCAGACCGCCACCGATCCCACGGACACACTCGGCACGGTGATCGACGACGTGATCCGCCCGCAGGCACCGATCGTCGACCGGAATGGGGCCTTCCCCCGTCCGGGTGTCGACGCTCTCGCCGCAGCCGGCCTGCTCGGCCTGGCCTCCTCGACCGAGGTCGGCGGCGCCGGCCACGGCATGCGGGCGGTCGCCGAGGTGATCGAGCGGCTGGCCGCCGAGTGCGGGTCCACCGCGATGGTGGTGCTCATGCACTACGCGGCGACCGCCGTCATCGAGGCGCACGGTCCCCGGGACGTCCGCGCGGCCATCGCCGCCGGCGATCACCTCACCACGTTGGCGTTCTCCGAGTACGGCTCGCGCAGCCACTTCTGGTCGCCGACCGGCACCGCGACAGTCGCCGACGACGACACCGTCCGCCTCGACGCCCGTAAGAGCTGGGTCACCGCGGCCGGCGAGGCCAACAGCTACGTCTGGTCGAGCCTTCCGCTGACCCGCGACGCCGGCCCGATGACGCTGTGGCTGGTGCCTTCCGACAGCGCCGGCCTGAGCGTGACCGGCGACTTCGACGGGCTGGGTCTGCGGGGCAACGGCTCCCGCCCGATGACCGCCGACGGGCTGCGAGTTCCGTCGACGGCGAGGATGGCGGCCGACGGGGCCGGGCTGGACACCGCGCTCGGCGCGGTCCTGCCCTGGTTCCTGGTGCTCAACGCCGCCTTCTGTCTCGGTCTCGCCGACAGCGCGGTGGCCGAGGCCGGCCGACATCTCACCGGGACCACGCTCGCGCACACCGGCGCCGCCCTGCGCGACGCGCCCGTCACCCGACGCGACCTCGCCCGGCTGATGATCCGTACCGACGCGCTACGCGCCTTCCTGGGCGACACGCTGACCGCACTGGAGACCGGCCGCGACGACGCGATGCTGCGGGTGCTCCAGGTCAAGGCGCTCGCCGGCGAGACCGTCGCCGACGTGACCGATGGCGCGATGCAGCTCTGCGGCGGCAGCGCCTTCCGCAAGGAATTGGGCCTCGAGCGCCGTTTCCGGGACGCCCGCGCGGCCCGGGTGATGGCGCCGACCACCGACGCGCTGCACGATTTCGTCGGTCGGCTCGCCACCGGGCTCCCGCTGCTCGACGAGGCCAACCGCTGATGCCCGCGCCAACCGTCCTGCTGGGGGCTGTCGCGTACGACCCCAAGGTGGTGACCATCTGGGAGGGCTTCCGCACCTGGTTGCGCGGGCGGGACCTGGACTTCGACTTCGTCCTCTACTCGCACTACGAGCGACAGGTCGAGGACCTCATCGCCGGGCGGATCGACGCGGCCTGGAACTCTCCTCTGGCCTACCTGCGGGCCGAGCGGCTGGCGGCCGCCAACGGCACCGCCGTACGCGCGCTCACCATGCGCGACACCGACCAGGACCTCACCTCGGTCGTGGTGGTCCGCGCGGACTCGCCGGTGCGCCAGCTCGCGGACCTCGCCGGACGGGTGGTCGCCGTCGGGGCGGTCGACAGTCCACAGGCGACTCTTATCCCGCTGGACCACCTCGCCGCGCGCGGGGTCACCGTCGACGTACGCCGCTTCGACGTGGGTGTCGGCCTGCACGGCGACCACATCGGCGGCGAACGCGACGCAGCCCGCGCCCTGGTGGCCGGGGAGGTCGACGCCGCCTGCATGATCGACGCCAACCATCTGGCATTTGTCCAGGAGGGCACGTTACCGCCCGAGGGCACCCGGATCGTGGCGCAGACCGCACGCTACGACCACTGCAACATGACGGTCCGCGCACCGGAGTCCGACGGGGTCCGGCTCTTCGGCACGCTGCTGCTCGGCATGTCGTACGCCGATCCGCAGGTGCGTCCGCTGCTGGACCTTGAGGGGTTGACGGCCTGGCGGGAGGGCCGCACCACGGGGTACGACGTCCTTGCCGACGCGGTCGACACCAGCGGTTTCTACTCCCCCGACGGGCGGGTGACGGCCACGGACTACCGGCCGTGAGCGCGACACCGGTAGCCGCGCTCGACCTGGGTGACCTGGGTTTCGGCCGGGGCGCGCACCTGCTCGTGCAGCGCGCCCTGGCCGGGTTGCCGCCCGGCGGCCGGTTGGCGGTCTCCGGGCGCGACCCGGCGCTGCGCGTACACCTGCCCGCCTGGTGTCGTGGCCGGGGCCACCGGGTCGAATGGCCGGATCGGGGCGAGGCGAACGAGCTGGTGGCGGTGGTGGTCCGGGGGTCGGCGGATGACGACCGCTGGTTCGGCGCGGAGCGGGCCGGGCCGGCCCTGCCGTCGGCGCTCAGCAGCCGTCCACCCGCACGGTGGGGGCTCGGCGCCCGGGGCGCGCTACTCGAAGCCGGTGGTCCGGAGGCCCGGTTCGACCTGGACGACCGCGACCTGGTCTGGGCCGACATCGCCCCCCACCTGTACGCGCAGGCTGCCGCCCGACAGTGGGACCCGCAGACCGCGGTGCCGTGGGACGACCCGTTCGCGCTACCGGCCGACGTCGAGGCCGCGGTGGTGCAGGTGATGACGTACCTGGTCGAGAACGAGCAGGCAGCCCTCGTCGTGCCGGCCCGGTTCGTGGGACGCATCCACCCGCACTTCCGGGAGGTCGTGCAGCTTCTCGCCGTGCAGATGGCCGACGAGGCCCGACACATGGAGGTCTTCAGCCGGCGGGCGCTGCTACGGGGCGCCGAGATGGGCACGTCGTCCGCCGGCGGTCGGCAGTCGCTGTTCACCCTCGTCGCGGAGTCGGACTTCGCGCTGGCGTCGTTCCTGCTCTCCGTGCTCGGCGAGGGCAGCTTCGTCGATCTGCTGTCGTTCCTGCACGAATTCGCCCCGGACCCGGTGACCCGTCGGATCTGTTGGCTCGCCATGCAGGACGAGCGCCGGCACGTGGTGTTCGGCATGGCACACCTGGAGCATCAGGCGCAGTCGGATCCACTGCTGCGCGACCGGCTGCGGGCGGCCATCCACCGCCGTCACGACTCGCTGGTCGACACGGCGGGCCTCAACGCGGACGTCTTCGACGCGCTGGTGGTGCTCGCGGCGGGTGGTTGGCATCCGGACGACGTGTCCGCCGGCTTCGACCGGGTGCAGGCTCTGCAACACGCGATGGATCAGGGCCGTCAACGCCGACTCGTCCGCCTGGGCTTCCGGGCCGACGAGGCGGCGGCGCTCTCCGCCCTGCACACCCGCAACTTCATGTAGCCGATCCCCGCGCACGGCGCGGCGTGCGCGGGGATCGCGGCACGGCAGGTCAGCGAGCGCTGGTCACTGGCCGAGCAGGGTCCGGATCTGACGCGCGTAACCGGCCACCGTGAAGTCCGGGCCGACGGAGTCCACCAGGACCAGGTCGTTGATGGTGTGATCGACGCGTAGCGCCAGGATCGCCTGGTACTCGGGCGAGTTGTACCAGGTCATGGCGGTCTCCGCGTCCGGGAACTCGATCAGCACGACGGAACCGGGCCAGCTGCCCTCGAGGACCTGCACCTGGGCATCCAGGACGAGCCACTTGGCGCCGTACGCCTCGGTGGTGGCCTGCACCTGCTCCAGGTAACGCAGGGACTCCTCGGTCGGCACTCCGCCCGGGATACGCAGGTGATTGATCAGGTAGGTGCTCATGTCTCACTCCTCAATGCAGGGTGCGCTTACCGGCCGAAGGCGTACGACCGGTCGTCTTGGATTGGGTACGCGCCACGTCGGATGTAACGACGCGGACTGTTACCGCTGGGATCGGACGCGGATCAGGTGAGGATCCGGGCCGTGGTGATCGTGAAGAACTCCCGCAGGGCGGCCGGGTCACCGGATGCCTTCGCCCGCGCTGCCGCGCCCTCGTAGCTGGAGACGACGAAGCCGGCGAGATCAGTGGCGGGTTCGTCGCCGTGCAGTTCACTAGCAGCCCGCGCTTGCCCGATCGCCGCGGCGAGCGCGGCGACCCAGCGGCCGAAGCCGGCGTCGACGGCGTTGCGCAGGACATCACTGTGCGCCGGGATCTCGGTGGCGAAGTTCCCGAGCAGGCATCCACGGTCACCCATGGTGTCGCCGAGGCCGGTGATGTACCTCAGATGACCGGTGATCCGCTCAAGCGGGCTGCCGCCCTGCTGCTCGTCGAGCATCTCCAGCCCCATCGCCCCGGAGTATCTCGCCACCGAGTCGAGGGCGAGGTCCTCCTTGCTGGCGAAGTGGTTGTAGAAGGTGCCCTTGGGCGCCCCGGCCGCGGCGACGATGTCCTGGACGCTCGTCCCGTTGTAGCCCCGCAGGTGGAACAGGTCCAACGCGGCGTCGGACAACCGTTGCCGGGTCCCGGCGGAGGCCGGCGACTTCGTTCGTGGCATCTCGTGGCACTCCTCTCGCCCGGGGTTTCCGCTGACTGACAGACACCACGATATGACCGGTCGTCTCGGAATGCCAGTAATGTGACTGCCGTCATCCCCCAGGTACTGTGGAACGGCCATGAACAGGGATTCCAGCGCGATCCGCGAGGAGTTGCTGCGGCTGCGCGAGCAGAGCGAGATCCAGGCCACCGCCCTGGACGGTGGCCTCCGGAGCCTTTTCGAGGCGTCCCGGTCGTCCAACGCCGATGACGAGCACGACCCCGAGGGCAGCACGATCGCCTTCGAACGCGCGCAGCTCACCGCCGTCCTGGACGCCACCCGCCGACGCCTGGCCGAACTGGACGTCGCGCTGCGGCGGGTCGACGACGGCAGCTACGGCGTGTGCGAACGGTGCTCCCGTCCCATTCCCGCCGAGCGCCTCGTCGCCCGCCCGTCCGCGCGTACGTGTGTCGCCTGTGCCAGCCGACGGTGACGATGCCTGCCGGCGCCTTGGCGGTGGTCCGCCCGGCCGCGCCCCCGGCCGGAGGAGGTCTCACTTCGGGGGAACTGTCTGATCAGCTGGCGCAACAACCTCCTGCGGGCGCGGCGTCGAGGGCGATGAGGCTGATCGGTGCGGACAGCAGCCCTCCGGAGATGCCGGTCGACAGTCCACGCCCCGCCGCTTGCGGCTCACAGCAGTCGTCGCCGCCCGCCGAGACGGCGGAGTCACTGCTGCACACGCCGGTTTCGGGCAGGTCGAGCTGGACGTCGCGGGCGGCGGCCCAGTCTCCGGCCAGCGCGGCGACCACGGAGCGGACCTGCTCGTAGCCGGTGGCCATGAGGAACGTCGGTGCCCGGCCGTAGGACTTCATGCCCACGGCGTAGTAGCCCTGCTCCGGGTGGGCGAGTACGTCCACGCCGTGCGGAGGCACGGTGCCGCAGGAGTGCTCGTTGGGGTCGATCAGCGGGGCCAGGGCACGGGTGGCACCCAGCACCGGGTCGAGGTCCAGCCGCAGCTCGGCGGCGATGCTGTGGTCGGGGCGGAAGCCCGTGGCCCCGACCACCCGGTCGACGGTGATCGACTCGACGCTGCCGCCGCCGTGTCGCAGGGCCACACTCACCCGGCCGTCCGTCGGGGTGAGCGCCTGCACGGAGAAGCCGGTGAGCAGCCGGATCCGTCCGGCGTCGACGTGCGCACGCAGTCGTGCGCCGAGCGCGCCCCGCGCCGGCAGGGCGTCGGCGTTCCCGCCGCCGTAGGTACGCGTCGGCGCGGTGGCCCTGATGGCCCAGGTCACCTCGGTGCCGGGCTCGGCGGCGGCCAGCTCCGCCAGGGACAGCAGGGTGTTCGCGGCCGAGTGACCGGCGCCGACCACGAGGGTGTGCCGGCCGACGAACCGGCCCCGGTCGGCACCGAGGACGTCCGGCAGCGCGTGCTCCAGGTACGCCGCCGCATCGGCCTCCCCTCGCGCGCGCAGACCGGACGCGCCGAGGACGTTCGGCGTGCTCCAGGTGCCGGAGGCATCGATGACGGCGCGGGCGACCAGCTCGTCGCCGTCGGCGAGGCGGACCAGGAACGGCGCCGTGTCGCGCCCGGCGGTACGCAGCCGGTCGAGGCCGAGCCGGCTGATCGCCTCGACGCGTGCCCCGTACCGCACGTGTGGCTTCAGTTGTGGCAGCTGCGCGAGGGGCCGGAGGTAGTCGTCGACCAGCTCCGCGCCGGTGGGCAGCGCTTCCGGGTCGGGGGCGATCCAGCCGGCCTCGTCGAGGAGCCGGCGGGCGGCCGGGTCGATGTTGTAACGCCACGGCGAGAAGACGCGCACGTGCCCCCACTGCCGGACGGCGGCACCCGGGGTGTCACCGGCTTCGAGGACGGTGCAGGGCAGCCCGTGTTCGTGCAGGCGGGCGGCAGCGGCGAGACCGGTCGGACCGGCGCCGATGACGACGATGGGGAGGTCGTGCAGAGCGTTCATCCGTGACTCCTTGGTGTGGTGGCCGGTCTGCCGGGCCACGGCTGGTCAGCTGACGGTGGGGCTGCGACGTTCCAGCAGGACGACGTCGCGCCAACGGTCGTGGTGGCGACCGACCCGCTCGCGGACGCCGATCACCCGGAAGCCGGCCCGCTGGTGGAGGGTGAGGCTGGCCGTGTTCTCCGGGAAGACTCCGGACTGGATGGTCCAGATGCCGGCGGCTTCGGTCGAGGCGATCAGCGCGGCCAGCAGCAGTCGGGCGACGCCACGGCCCTGGGCGGCCAGGTCCACGTAGACGGAGTGTTCGACCACACCGGCGTAGACCGCGCGGGTCGAGGTCGGCGAGACGGCGATCCAGCCGAGGACCTCCCCGTCGCTGTCGACGGCCACGAAGCGGTGCGCACTGAGGCGGGTGGTGTCGAACGTCGCCCAGGTCGGCGCGGTGATCTCGAAGCTGGCGTTACCGGCGTCCAGCCCGGCCTGGTAGATCGCCAGGACCCGGTCGGCGTCGGCGTCGGTCATGGGGCGCACGGTGATGTCGGCCATCAGCGGGTTGCCTTCCGGAAGAGATCAGAGGACTGTCTCGACGTCCGTCGAATCAGACAGTTGCACACTGATTAGAGAAGTGTCAACCTAGACGAGTGTCGAATCAAGCAGCACAGGACGAGGTCTGCTGCCCCCCGCTCGCCGAACGGCGCGTGCCGGCCGAGGCAGCGGCGGTGCTCGCGCCCGCGTTCAAGGCCCTCGGCGACCCGGTGCGGCTGCAACTGCTGTCGATGATCGCCTCCGCCGAGAGCGGGGAGATCTGCGTCTGCGACCTGACCCCCGCGTTCGACCTGACCGGACCGACCATCTCGCACCACCTCAGGACGCTGCGTGAGGCGGGGCTGGTCGACGCCGAACGCCGGGGCACCTGGGTCTACTACCGCGCCCGGCCGACCATCCTGCGCCAGCTCGCCGCACTGCTCACCGTGGCACCGGCGGCATGAGCACGACGCTCCGGAAGGACCCGGCCGAGAGCTCCGTCGTCGGCCGCCTCTCCCTGCTAGACCAGTTCCTACCCGTGTGGATCGGGCTGGCGATGGCCGCCGGCCTGCTCCTCGGTCGGCTGATCCCCGGGTTGAACAGCGTCCTGGACGCGGTGCAGATCGGCGGGATCTCGCTACCGATCGCGGCCGGCCTGCTGATCATGATGTACCCGGTGTTGGCGAAGGTCCGCTACGACCGGCTCGACACCGTCACCGGGGACCGCCGGCTGCTGATCTCCTCGCTGGTCCTCAACTGGCTCGTCGGCCCCGCCGTGATGTTCGCCCTGGCCTGGATCTTCCTGGCCGACCAACCCGCGTACCGCACCGGTCTGATCATCGTCGGCCTGACCCGCTGTATCGCCATGGTCATCATCTGGAACGACCTCGCCTGCGGTGATCGGGAGGCTGCCGCCGTCCTGGTCGCCCTCAACTCGGTCTTCCAGGTCGTCGCCTTCGGCCTGCTCGGCTGGTTCTACCTCTCCGTGCTCCCCCAGTGGCTGGGGCTCTCCGGCGCCGAGCTGACGGTTTCGGCCTGGGACATCGCCGGCAACGTGCTCATCTTCCTCGGCATCCCACTGCTCGCCGGCTACCTCACCCGCCGCCTCGGCGAGCGCGCCAAGGGCCGCGCCTGGTACGAGGCCCGCTTCCTGCCCCGCATCGGCCCGGCCGCCCTCTACGGGCTGCTGTTCACGATCGTGATCCTGTTCGCCCTGCAAGGCGACGCCATCACCAGCCGGCCCCTGGACGTCGTCCGCATCGCCCTGCCCCTGCTGGTGTACTTCGCACTCATGTGGGCCGGCTCCTACGCCCTCGGACGCGCCATCGGTCTCGGCTACCAACGCACCACCACCCTCGCGTTCACCGCCGCCGGCAACAACTTCGAACTCGCCATCGCCGTCGCGATCGGCACCTTCGGCGTCACCTCCGGCCAAGCCCTCGCCGGGGTCGTCGGCCCGTTGATCGAGGTGCCCGTCCTGGTCGGGCTCGTCTACGTCTCCCTGTGGGCGCGCCGCCGCTTCTTCACTCCCCCGCAATCCGCGACCGCGTAATGGAAGGCAACCCCGACATGAGCGACAGACCCAGCGTCCTGTTCGTCTGCGTCCACAACGCCGGCCGTTCCCAGATGGCCGCCGGCTGGCTGCGCCACCTCGCCGCAGACACCGTCGAGGTGCGCTCGGCCGGCTCGGCGCCGGCCGAGACGATCAACCCCGCCGCCGTGCAGGCCATGCGCGAGGTCGGCATCGACATCACCGACCAGACCCCCAAACGTCTGGAGTACGCGACAGCGGAGTCCTCCGACGTCATCGTGACCATGGGCTGCGGCGACAGCTGCCCGGTCTTCCCCGGCAAGCGCTACGAGGACTGGAAGCTCGACGACCCGGCCGGCAAGGGCGTCGACGCCGTGCGCCCGATCCGCGACGAGATCCGGGGTCGGGTGGAGAAACTCCTCACCGACCTGAACCTCGCCACCCGCCCGAGGCGCACCCCTCAGCGGCCTCCGGCGTAGCTGGCGCGCTCGCCCAGCTCCTCCTCGATGCGAATGAGCTGGTTGTACTTGGCCGTGCGGTCGGAGCGTGACAGCGAACCGGTCTTGATCTGACCGCAGCCGACACCCACAGCCAGGTCGGCGATGGTGGTGTCCTCGGTCTCCCCGGATCGGTGCGACATCACCACCCGGTACCCCGCCTTGTGCGCGGCGTCCACCGTCGCCAGGGTCTCGGTGAGGGTGCCGATCTGGTTGACCTTGACCAGGATCGCGTTGGCGTAGCCGCCGTCGATCCCGTCGCGCAGCCGGTCGACGTCGGTGCAGAAGACGTCGTCGCCGACCAGCTGCACGCGCTCCCCCGCCACCGCGGTCAGCCGCTTCCAGCCGGCGATGTCGTCCTCGGCCATCGGGTCCTCGATCGAGCTGATCGGGTACCGGGAGACCAGATCGAGCAGGTAGTCGATGTGCTCCTCGACGGTGCGCTGGCGGCCCTCGCCGACGTAGTCGTAGACGCCCGCGCGGAAGAACTCCGAGCTGGCCGGGTCGAGGCAGATCCGCACGTCGACGCCGGGCTGGTAACCGGTGTCCTCGATGGCGCGCAGCACGAACCGCAGCGCCTCGTCGGCGTCCGTGACGTTCGGCGCGAAGCCGCCCTCGTCGCCGACGTTGGTGTTGTGCCCGGCGGCGGCCAGGGACGCCTTGAGGGTGTGGAAGACCTCCGCGCCCATCCGGACCGCCTCGGCGAACGTCTGCGCTCCCACCGGGGCGATCATGAACTCCTGGAAGTCGAGCGGATTGTCGGCGTGCGCGCCACCGTTGATGATGTTCATCATCGGCACCGGCAGCAGGCGGGCGCCGACGCCACCGACGTAGCGGTACAGCGGCTGCCGGTGGGCCAACGCCGCCGCCTTCGCGGTTGCCAGGGACACCGCCAGGATCGCGTTGGCGCCCAGTCGACCCTTGTCCTTGGAACCGTCGAGAGCGATCATCGTCTCGTCGATCAGGGCCTGGTCCTCCGCATCGAGCCCGAGCACCGCGTCGGCGATCTCGCCGTTGACCGCGGCGACGGCCGTGCTGACGCCCTTGCCGTGAAAACGCGCCAGGTCCCCGTCGCGTAGCTCGACCGCCTCGTTCGCCCCCGTCGACGCGCCGGACGGCACGGCCGCCCGGCCGGTCGACCCGTCGGCGAGGACCACGTCCGCCTCCACGGTCGGGTTGCCCCTGCTGTCGAGGATCTGCCGAGCCCGCACCAGACTGATTGCCGTCATCACACACTCCCTGCTCAAGCTGCCTGTTCGCAGCCAGACTGGCAGGAAACGGCAGCCCTGACACCGCGACGATGGACACGTTGACCCGTACCCCGGGGTGCGGGTTTAGGGTCGCGGGATGCGGGTGGGTGAGTTGGCACGCCGGACCGGAACCACGGTCCGGGCACTGCGGTACTACGAGTCGGCCGGGCTGGTCGTACCCCGGCGGCTGAGCAACGGCTACCGCGAGTACGACCCGATCGCGGTGCGGCTGGTGGCGCAGATCCGCGAGCTGATGGCGCTCGGCCTCACCGTCGAGGAGACCCGCCCGTTCGTCGAGTCGATCGCCGATGGTTCCGACGACACCGACGTGTGCGCGGCGGCGGTCGCCACGTACCGCAGCACCATCACCAACCTCCAGGAGCGGATCGGCAAGTTGACCGCTCAGCGGGACGCGCTGGACGCGCGCCTGGACGCCGCCGCGACCCAGGTCGTACCCGGCAGTCCCGCCGAAGCGGCCGACCCCACCGCGCTGGTCGGCGTCAGATTGCCACCGCTGTCCTTCTACGGCACCGACGGCCGCCCGGTCCATCTCGGCACGCTCGGCCCCGGGCGCAGCGTCATCTTCGTCTACCCGCTGACCGGACGACCGGGTGTCGACCTGCCCAACGGGCTGCTGGAGATCCACGGCGCGCGCGGCAGCACCGAGCAGGCCGCCTGGTTCCGCGACCACCACGCCGAGCTCCGCGCGGCCGGCGCCGCCCGGGTGTACGGCCTGTCCGCGCAGTCGACCGGGTACCAGCGGGAACTCGCGCACCGACTGCGGCTGCCCTACCCGCTGATCCCCGACCCGAGGCTGACCCTGGCCGACGCGCTGAGGCTGCCGACCCGCACCGCGGGCGACATGACGCTCTACGAGCGGTTGACGCTGATCGTCGCCGACGGCGCTGTCGAACACGTCTTCCACCCGATCCCGGACCCGGCGTCGCACCCACTGCACGTGATGCGGTGGCTCACCAAGCGACGCCAGGCAGGCACCACAACTCCATGATCGACGAGACTGGAACGACCCTTCCCCGCGATCTTGCACTTCCTGTCGCGACATAAAGGAAAATTGCGCGCATATCGGCGACCGAAGCTGCAAGATCGGCGCGGACGGGGTGTTGCAACGCGTCGGCCGCGGCCGCCCGCTAGAAGTCGTCGTCGAAGGCGACCGTGCCGGTCACCCCGACCTGGTACGCCGACACCCGCCGCTCGAAGAAGTTGGACAGTTCCTGGACGTCCTGCAACTCCATGAAGCCGAACGGGTTGCTCGACCCGTAGTGCGGCGCGATGCCGAGTTGGGCGAGGCGGCGGTCGGCGACGTGCTGGAGGTACTCCCGCATGTCGGCCAACGTCAGACCGGGTACACCATGGCCCACCAGGTCCTCGGCGAACTGCACCTCACACTCGACCGCCTCGGTGAGCATCCGGCGGACCTTGTCGGCGAGGTCGTCGTCGAACAGGTCCGGCTCCTCGGCGCGGACGGTGTCGACGACGTCGAACGCGAACGCCATGTGCATGGACTCGTCGCGGAACACCCAGTTGGTGCCCGAGGCGAGGCCGTGCAGCAGGCCGCGCGAGCGCAGGAAGTAGACGTACGCGAACGCGCCGTAGAAGAACAAACCCTCGATGCAGGCGGCGAAGCAGATCAGGTTGAGCAGGAACGTGCGCCGGTCCTCGCGGGACCGCAGCTCCCGCAGGTCGTTGAGAGAGTCGATCCACCGGAAGCAGAACTCGGCCTTACGACGGATCGAGGGGATGTTCTCGATGGCCGCGAAGGCCTCGAAGCGCTCCGTCTCGTCGGGCACGTACGTGTCGAGCAGGTTGAGATAGAACTGGACGTGCACGGCCTCCTCGAACAGCTGGCGGGACAGGTAGAGGCGACCCTCCGGGCTGTTGACGTGCTGGTAGAGGTTGAGCACCAGGTTGTTGGCGACGATCGTGTCACCGGTGGCGAAGAACGCCACCAGGCGGCTGACCAGGTGCCGTTCGGCCGGCGACAGCTTGTCCAGGTCGGCGAGGTCGGCGTGCAGGTCGACCTCCTCGACCGTCCAGGTGTTGCGGATCGCGTCGCGGAACCGGTCGAAGAAGTGCGGGTAGCGCATCGGGCGGAGAGTCAGGTCCATCCCGGGGTCGAGCAGCATGTGCGTGGTCCTCGTGTCGGTGGTGCTGGCGTCGGTGGTGTCGGCGGGGGTCACTGGCAGGCCTCGCACGACTCGGGGTTCTCCAGCGAGCAGGCCAGCGCCTCCGCGTCGACGACGACGGGTGCGACAGCGCTGACGGTGGCCTGCTGGATCCGCGTCGCTGGGCGCGAGCGCAGGTAGTAGGTGGTCTTCAGCCCGGCCTTCCAGGCGTACAGGTACATCGAGGAGAGTTTGCCGATGGTCGGCGCGGCCAGGAACAGGTTCAGCGACTGGGACTGGTCGATGAACGGGGCGCGGGCGGCGGCCAGGTCGATCAGCGCCCGCTGCGGCAGCTCCCACGCGGTGCGGAACAGCTCCCGTACGCCGGCCGGCAGCTCGGCGATGTCCTGCACCGACCCCTCCGCCCGCTTGATCGCCGAACGGATCCGCTCGGTCCACAGACCGCGGGCCTTCAGCTCGCGCACCAGAGCGGTGTTGACCTGGAGGAACTCCCCCGACAGGGTCTCGCGCTTGAACAGGTTGGACACCTGCGGCTCGATGCACTCGTAGCACCCGGCGATCGAGGCGATGGTCGCGGTCGGCGCGACCGCCACGAGCAGCGAGTTGCGCAGCCCGTACGCCTCGACCCGCTCACGCAGCGCGGCCCACCGCGCGGTCTGCGTACCCTCGACACCCCACAGGTCGGGCTGGAGCTGGCCCCGCGCGGCCCGGGTCTGCGGGTACGCCGGATGCGCGCCGAAGTCGCGCGCCAGGTCGGCGGAGGTCTCCAGCGCGGTCAGGTACAGCTCCTCGCTGATCAGGGTGGACAGTTCCCGCGCGGCCGGCGAGTCGAACGGCAGCCGCAGCGCGAAGAAGACGTCCTGGAGGCCCATCAGCCCGAGTCCGACCGGCCGCCAGCGGGGGTTGCTCGCCGCCGCCTGCGCGGTCGGGTAGTAGTTGATGTCGATGACCCGGTCGAGGAAGGTCACCGCGGTCCGCACCGTGGCGCGCAGCCGCTCCCAGTCGATGCCGCCGTCGGTGAGGTGGGCGGCGAGGTTCACCGAGCCGAGGTTGCACACGGCGGTCTCGGTGTCACTGGACACCTCGACGATCTCGGTGCAGAGGTTCGACAGGTGCACCACGTTGCCCGGCTCGGCGGTCTGGTTGCAGAGCCGGTTGGCGGCGTCCTTGAAGGTCATCCAGCCGTTGCCGGTCTGGGCGAGGGTCCGCATCATCTTCCCGTACAGCTCCCGTGCCGGGACCTGCCGCACGTAGCGCCCCTGCGCCTCGGCCTCCCGGTACGCGGCGTCGAACCGCTCCCCCCACAGGTCGGGCAGCTCGGGCACCTCGTGCGGGTCGAACAGCGACCACAGCTCGTCGGCCTCGACCCGGCGCATGAACTCGTCCGGCACCCAGTTGGCCAGGTTGAGGTTGTGGGTACGTCGGGCGTCCTCGCCGGTGTTGTCCCGCAGTTGCAGGAACTCCTCGATGTCCGGGTGCCACGGCTCCAGATAGACGCAGGCCGCGCCCTTGCGCCGGCCACCCTGGTTCACCGCGGCGACGCTCGCGTCCAGGGTGCGCAGCCACGGCACGATCCCGTTGGACTGCCCGTTGGTGCCCCGGATCAGCGCTCCCCGGGAGCGGACCCGGGAGTACGCGATGCCGATGCCACCGGCGAACTTGGACAGGTTGGCGACCTGGGCGTACCGCTGGTAGATCGAGTCCAGCTCGTCGAGCGGGGAGTCGACCAGGTAGCAGGAGGACATCTGGGTGTGCCGGGTCCCGGAGTTGAACAAGGTCGGCGAGCTGGGCAGGTAGGCCAGGCTGGACATCAGCCGGTAGAAGCCGACCGCCTCGTCGGCCGTCCGGGACAGGCCGCAGGCCACCCGCAGCAGCCAGTACTGCGGGGTCTCCAGCACCAGCCGGCTGGTGGGGTGGCGCAGCAGGTAGCGGTCGTACACCGTGCGCAGGCCGAAGTACTCGAACCGGCGGTCGCCGTCCGGGTCGATGGCGTGGTCGAGGGTCGCGGCGTGTGCGGCGACGAACGCGGCGGTGTCGTCACCGATCAGGCCCTCGGCGTGGCCGACCCGGATCGCCGCGCTGAACGAGGTGATGCCCTGGCGACGCACCTCCTTGTCGACGTAGCCGGCCAGCAGTCGCGCGGCGAGGCGCGAGTACTGCGGCTCCTCACCGATCATCTCGGCGGCGGTCTGGATGGACAGCCGGTCCAGTTCGGCAGTGGTCGCGCCGTCGTAGAGGCCGCTGATCGTGCGGGTGGCCACCCGCATCGGGTCGACGTCGGTCAGGTCGTCGGCCCACCGCTCGACCGCACGGACGATCTTGTTCACGTCCACGGGTTCGGTGCCGCCGTCGCGCTTGCGGACCTGCATCGGCGTCCGCCGCACTGCCGCGTCGCCGCTGGCCGGGACTACCTCGGTGACTGTCACCACTCGCTCCTCGGAGTTCGAGACCTGGTGGCCCGGACGCGAGGAGACAGACACCGACGGACGCCACGCCAGTCCGGCATGGGGTCAGGTGGCGTCAGCCGTCCCACGCGGCCTCGGACCGCCGCCCACCCGGGTGCGGGTACGCGGCGCGCTGGCAGGTCTTCGGACTCGCGGGCACGACCGGTCTCGCCGGTCTCCTACTGGCCGTCGCTTCCCAGGCCGATTGGTGGCCCAGTGCTGTTGACGGCGGTCGTTCCCACTCACCGCTGCGGGACAGTCCCGGATTTCCACCGGGTTCCCTGTTGCCTCGACCGCCCCGGATGAGCGGCCGAACCAGCTACGCCCGACACCATATATAGGGGCGCAGCCGTTGTCACACCCCACATGTCGGTGTCGGGCGTGTCGGCGCCGACTCGGTGATCACTGTCACCACCCCGACCGAAAATGCCATGCCGACCGACGCCAGGCACCGAGACGGGGGCTCTCCACCGGGTGTCGACAGTCGACAAAGATGCGATGTATCCAGGCCATGGTGGCGCAGGCCGCATTCATGTGTCGTCGTCGATGCCCCGCAGGGGATGGAACATCCAATCTCCACGGACCGCCACTCCCGTCACCTTCACCCGCCAACCGGCATGATGGGCGGCAAGGCGGATCAGCCCGGCGAGGCAAACATCATATGTCTGTGGGCCTGCAGTGATCGACATCGTTGACGTGCTGGAGCGGCCCTCCGTATACTCCCAGTGATCATCTGATCTTTAGCCTAGCCGGGCGAGGAGCGCATGCCGCAGATCACCGCCGTCACCGTCGAAGACGTCCGCTTCCCCACCTCCCTGACCGCTGACGGGTCAGACGCCATGAACAAGGACGGCGACTACTCGGCGGCCTACGTCGTCCTGCACACCGACGGCGTCGACGGCGTCGGCGCGCCACTCGCGGGGCACGGCCTGACCTTCACCATCGGTCGAGGCAACGACATCGTCGCGGCGGCAGCAGTCCACCAGGCACAGCTTCTCGTGGGCCTGGACGTGGCGACGATGGCAGCGGACATGGGCGCGGTCTACCGCCTCCTCACCTCCGACTCGCAACTGCGCTGGCTCGGTCCGGAGAAGGGTGTCGTCCACCTGTCCCTGGCGGCCGTGCTGAACGCGTCGTGGGACCTGGTCGCCCGGCTCGCCGACAAGCCGGTGTGGCGGCTGCTCGTCGACATGTCCCCCGAGCAACTCGTCGACATCGCGGACCTGCGCTACCTGTCCGACGCGCTGACCCGCGACGAGGCACTGGCCATCCTGCGGGCCAAGGAGGGCACGAAGGCCGCCCGCCTCGCCGAGCTCGACCGGACCGGCTACCCCGCCTACACCACCTCGGCGGGTTGGCTCGGCTACGGCGACGACAAGCTGCGCCGCCTGTGTCAGGAGGCGGTGGACACCGGCTACGGCTACGTCAAGCTCAAGGTGGGCGCCAACCTCGACGACGACATCCGCCGATGTGCGATCGCGCGGGAGATCCTCGGACCGGATCGCAACCTGATGATCGACGCCAACCAGGTGTGGGACGTCGGTCAGGCCATCGAGTGGGTCACCGCCCTCGCCCAGTTCAAGCCACTGTGGATCGAGGAGCCGACCAGCCCCGACGACATCCTGGGCCACGCGGCCGTCCGCCGCGCCGTCGCTCCGATCGGCGTCGCCACCGGCGAACACTGCCACAACCGGGTGATGTTCAAGCAGCTGTTCCAGGCCGAGGCCATCGACTTCTGCCAGCTGGACACCGGCCGGCTGGCCAGCATCAACGAGATCGTCGCCGTGCTGCTGCTCGCCGCGAAGTTCGACGTCCCGGTGTGCCCGCACGCCGGCGGTGTCGGGCTGTGCGAGATGGTCCAACACGTGTCGGTGCTCGACTACGTCGCGATCTCGGGGGACCTCACCAACCGGGTCACCGAGTTCGTCGACCACCTGCACGAACACTTCACCGATCCCTGCATCATCCGGGACACCGGTTCCGGCAGCGGATACGTCCTGCCCAGCCAGCCCGGCTACTCCACCCGGATGCGTACCGAGTCGGTCGCGCTCTACCGGTTCCCTGACGGCCACTACTGGGCGGCGACAGACCCGACTACCGTGTCATCTCCGGAGGCGGCGTACGTGATCGCGGGTGGGAAGGCCACCCCCGCCGGCCGCTAGGGGGATCATGTCTCGCACTGACGAAGTGGTCAACGGCATCAAGCGGATGATCCTCGAAGGGCAGTTCAGGCCCGGGGACCGGTTGCCCATCGAGAAGGACCTCGCCGAGCAGCTCGGTGTCTCGCGGGGGTCCCTGCGCGAGGGGATGTCGGCCCTGTCGATCCTTGGCATCGTCAACATCCGCCAGGGCGACGGCACCTACGTCACCAACCTCGACGCGCCACAACTGCTGGCCCCGATGGGTTTCGTGGTGGACTTCCAGGGCCAGGGCGATCCCCGGCACATCCACACCGTTCGCCGTCTGCTGGAGTGCGAGGCCGCCTGCCTGGCGGCGACCAGGATCACCGACGAGGCCCTGTCCCAGGCGGGTGACCTGCTCGACGAGGCGGCCCGGTTGATCGGCCAGTCACCGCCGGACCACGAGCGGATCATGGAGATCGACATCGCCTTCCACCGGATCATCGCGGTGCACGCCGAGAATCCGGTGCTCGTCGGCCTGATCGAAGCCTTCGCCGGGCGCACCATCCGTGGCCGGCTCTGGCGGAGTCTGCACGAGGAGGGTGCGGACCTGCGCACCCATGACGAACACGTGGCGATCCTGAAGGCCCTCGTGGCACGCGACCCGGAGCGGGCGCGCACCCGGATGGCCAACCACCTGATCGGCGTGGAGGAGTCGTTGCAGGGGTTACCCGACGACGCCGACACCGGCATCGAGTCGGCCCGGTCGTGACGGCCGATGTGCGGGTCTCACGGTCGGCTCCACATGCTGCCACCGGCGAACTGCTCGTCCGAGATCGCCCGGTAGAGATTGCCGCCCTGGGGGGGCGCCGAAGCCCTGGGGGCTCACCCGCAGCGGCGGACCGACGCCGCTGCGGGTCGCCGGACGGGCGGGATCACGGGCGCCCCGCTGGACGACAGCCGTCACCGCTCGTCCCGATCCACGTTGGTGCTGCCGGTCATCGCCGCGACCAGATCGTCGGTGGTGACCTCGTCGGCGCGGAGTTGGGCAGCGCGCCGACCGAGGCGCAAGACCTCGACCCGGTCGGCGATCTCGAGCACCTGAGGCATGTTGTGGCTCACCAGCACCACCGACATGCCCGCGTCACGGGCACGCCGAACGACGTCGAGCACCCGCCCGGTCTGGACCACGCCCAGGGCCGCGGTGGGCTCGTCGAGGATGACCACGTTGGTCGCCCAGATGATGGCCCGGGCCACCGCCACGCACTGCCGCTGCCCACCGGAGAGCATCACGATCGGGGTGGTGACCCGAGGGATCCGTACGCCGAGTTCGTCCAGGGCGGCGGCGGCGCCCTGGCGCATGGCGCGCTTGTCCAACAGCCCGAGCCGGCCGAGCGGTCCGGAGCGGAGGATCTCCCGGCCGAGGTACAGGTTGGCGGCCACGCTGAGGTCGTCGGCGACGGCGAGGTCCTGGTAGACCGTCTCCACCCCCGCCCTCCGGGCATCGACCGGAGTGGAGAACTGGACCGGACGGCCGCCCACCCGGATCTCGCCCTCGTCCGGCGGGTGCACACCGGACAGGGTCTTGATCAGGGTGCTCTTGCCGGCGCCGTTGTCACCGATCAGCGCGACGACCTCACCTCGGCGGACCGTGAAGTCGGCGCCACGCAACGCCTCGACGTGCCCGAACCGCTTGACGATGCCGCGGGCTTCGAGGACCGGCGGTTCCGCGTCGGTGGGTTGCTGATCGCTGTCCGCGATGGCAGTGGGGATCGCGCCCATCACTGCACCGGCGGGTTGGCGCAGCTGGGCTCGAGCACCGCCTTGATCTCCGCCGAGTCGATGTTCTCCTTGGTGACGAACGTGACGCCGGTGTCTGCCGACGCCAGCGGCGCCTTGTCCCGAAGGTGCTTGACCATCTTGTCTACGCCGAAGTAGCCCATCTTGAACGGGTTCTGCACGACCAGCGCCGAGATCTGGCCGCTGCGCACCCCGGCGATCTCGTCCGGGGCCGCGTCCCAGCCGATGATGACCACCTTGCCGGACTTGCCGGCCGCCTGGATGGCCTGCGCGGCACCGAGCACGCTCGGCTCGTTGGCCGCGAAGACGCCGGCGAGCTTGGGGTTGGCGGTGAGGATGTTCTCGGTGACCCGTCGGGCCTCGTTGACGTCACTGCGGCTCGGCTGCTGGCCGACCAGCTTCAGGTTGGGGTACTGGGCGAGGCCGGCCTTGAAGCCGTCGACCCGCTCGGTGTTGGTCTGCGATCCGGGTTGGAACTCGACGAGCGCCACCTCGTGGTTGCCGGGGCCGAGCTCGGTGGCGAGCAGCTTCGCCGCCTCGGTCGCCGACGCGCGGTTGTCGGTGGCGAAGAGGGGCACGTTCGACGGCTGCGGGCTGGTGCCAGAGTCGATCATGGCGACCGGGATGTCGGCGCTGAGCGCCTTGTCGGTCGCCGGTGCCAGCGCGCTGGAGTCGGTCGCCGCGTAGACGATGCCGTCGACCTTCTTGGTGACGAAATTCTGGATCAGGTTGACCTGGCCCTCGACGTCGGTCTCGGTGGTCACCCCGTCCCACTGGACGGTGACGTCCCCGGCGCGCTGCGCGGCGCACTCGGCGCCCGCCTTGACCGTGTTCCAGTAGTCGGCCCCGACCGCCTTGGGTACCACGGCAAGCTTCAACGGGCCGCTCGCGTCCTTGGTCGCGCCGTCGCCGCCGTCACGGACCTCGACCCCGCCGCAGGCACTGAGCAGGGCGGTCGCCGCAGCCGCGGCCAGGATCGCCTGCGCGCGCAGGAGTCGTCCTCGCGTCCGCCGGCTGGTGGTGGTATGTGCCATGGTGTGTGTCCTTCCTCGTTCGGACTCTCGGAATGGCATGTCAACCCCGTGATTCCAGCCGCCGGCGGCGGTACTGGTCGAAGTAGACGGCGGCCCAGATGATCACGCCGACGATCACCTGCTGGTAGTGGATGCTGATGTCGAGCAGGACGGCACCGTTGCGGACCAGGGCGATGAGGAACGCGCCGATGATGGTCCCGACGATCCGGCCCTGCCCGCCGAACAGGCTGGCTCCGCCGATGACGGCGGCGGCGATGACGTCGAGTTCCAGCGAGATCCCGTAGTTGGGCTGGCCGGAGTTGACCCGGGACGCGGCGATCATGCCGCCCAGCCCGACCAGCACGCCGGCCAGGACGTACACCCCGGTCAGGTGCCGCCCGACCCGGATGCCGGAGCGGCGGGCCGCCTCCAGATTGGAGCCCATCGCGTAGGTGTACTGACCGAAGCGGGTCTGGGAGAGCAGGAAGGCGACCCCGACGGCGACCAGGACGGTGATCACCACGGCGAACGGGATGCCGAGGATCTGCCCGTTGCCGAGCAGTTGGAAGGACCGCGGCAGGCCGTACACGCCGACTGCTCCGGTGATGATGAAGACCAGGCCGCGACCCACGGACATCGTCCCCAGTGTCGCGATGAACGGCGGAATCCGGGCCACCGTCACCAGCAGGCCGTTCAACAGCCCGGCCAGCGCGCCGACGCCGATCGCGACCGCCGTCGCCGCCCAGAGCGAGAAGCCGAGGTCGCGCACGACCATCGCGCCCAACACGCCGGCGAGCGCCGCGACCGAACCCACGGACAGGTCGATGCCCTTCGTGATGATGACCATCGTCTGGGCCGTGGCGATGATGGCGATCACCGCCGTCTGGGCCCCGATGTTGAAGAGGTTGTCCGCTGTCAGGAAGTAGGGACTCGCGAAGGTCAAGGCGATGAACAGAACGACCAGCGCGGTCGCGGCGGTGAACTCGGAGACGGCGTGGGAGATCCGTTCCCGGAACCAGTCGCTGAGTTCGCCGCGCTGTGTGCCGGCGGTTGCCTCGGCGCTACTCATCGTCGGACCTGACCTCCCCAAGCGCGGCGCCGGCGTCCGACGGGGACCCGCCGACGAGCCGAACGCCTGTGAGCGACCGACCCCGCTTTAACGGTGGTGCGGCTAGGTAGCCACACATCCCCTGGAGATAGGTCTGATGTTTCCCACGATCAGGCGTTACCTTGCCACGCATTCACGTATGTTGCCAAGGTCTTGCGCGCATGTTTTGCCATCGTTACCTGCACCGTCGAAGGCATACGTCCGACCAAATCGACATCGCTGCCGCCGTCAGCATGTTATCGATAACATGCTATGTCCCCAGTTGGGAAGGCGCTGCCGCCTCAGGACGGGGCCAGCCGGTAGACCCGGCTGGCGGTCTGGCGCCAGATCGCGGCCCGCTCGTCGTCGGTCAGCGGGTCCAGCAGGTCACCGAGGACGGTGACCCAGCGGGTGTACGAGGTGGCGAGCAGGCACACCGGCCAGTCCGAGCCGAACATCAGCCGATCCGGCCCGAACACGTCCAGGGCGTGCTCGACTGCGGGCCGCAGGTCGGCCGTCGTCCAGGACCCGCCGTCCACCTCGGTCACCAGGCCGGAGAGCTTCGCCGTCGTGTTGGGCTCGGCCGCTAGCGCCCGCAGGTCGCGCTGCCAGTCACCGAGATCGGCGCGCCCGAGCGGGGGCTTGCCGAGGTGGTCCAGGACGAACCGCACCTGGGGCAGGTCGCGGACGAGGCGGGCGGCCGCCGGCAGCTGACGATGGCGCACCAGGAGGTCGAAGGCGAGGCCGGCGGCACCGACCGCGGCGATGCCGTGCCGCACGTCGGGGCGGTCGAGATAGGTCGGGTCCGGTTCGGACTGGACCAGGTGGCGGATCCCGACCAGCCGTTCGCCGCCGCGCGCCCTGCGTAGTCGGGCGAGGCGACGGTCGACATCGGCGGCGGTGAGGTCGACCCAGCCGACGACCCCGGCGATGAGGGGATCGTCGGCCGCGATGCCGAGCAGCTCGGGCGTCTCCGACCGAACCGCGACGGACTGGACGACCACGGTCTGGGTGACCCCGGCGGCCCGGGTCGCCGGGGCGAGCTCGACCGGCGTGAAGTCGTCGTCGATCGCGGGCATGGTGTGCGGGTCGATCCAGGGCTGTGGGTGCCGCGCCCGGACCCAGAGGTGATGATGCGCGTCGACGATGCCCGGCCGGCGCGCGACCTCGCCGGTCGTCACCGGACCCGTCCTGACGCGTTCTCGTCCACCCCACACCCCGCCCAGCCGCTGATCGAACCCTCCGGGTCAACCCGGAGCCACAGAGTCGATCTGGCAGGTTGACCATGTTAGCGGTAACAGACTGTTGTTGAATCCCGGAACGCGCGCCACGACCAGCTCCCCGCAGTGTCGCCTTTTGGTCTGACGAATCCCCTGGCGCCTGCGGCTGGGGCGCCTCGCTGACGTGCCGGTATCCGGACGCGGTCGGGGCGCAGGGTCCGGGTTGACCGTCTGAGGC
Organism: Micromonospora arida; assembly: GCF_003857035.1. GTDB lineage: Bacteria > Actinomycetota > Actinomycetes > Mycobacteriales > Micromonosporaceae > Micromonospora > Micromonospora arida. The sequence continues at coordinate 16,564 of NZ_QGSY01000173.1, read as the reverse complement.
GGCACCGCTACCGTCGACCCACTATCTGCGGCGACGCGAGGGAAGCCGGTGTGAATCCGGCGCGGTCGCGCCACTGTGAGCGGTTCCCCAACCACAACTGGGGGCCGCGAGCCAGGACGCTCGGTCGTCCGCAGCCTTGCGATGGGGACGCGTCATCCCTGGGGAGGTTCGTGTATTCATGTCCAGCTCCGCTTCCAGCCAGCCGGTGGTGCACCCCGCTGGCAGTGTCCGTCTACTGTGGCCGGTCTTGGCGACCGTAGCCGTGCTCACCCTGCTGGCGTACCTCGTCGCCTTCGACCAGGGGGCGGTGTCTCGCAGCGGGATGTACCTGCACGAGCTGATGCACGACGGCAGGCACCTGCTGGGTGTCCCGTGCCACTGAACACCACCACCACTCCCCCGTTCGTCGCCGTCCTCGTTCGCGGGCTGCTGGCCGGCCTGATCGCCGGCCTGCTCGCCGGGACGTTCGCGTACGTCGCTGGCGAACCGCACGTCGAGGCAGCCATCGCCATCGAGGAGGCGGCGACGCACGCCGAGCCCGCCGCAGGCGCGCACGATCACGAGGACGCCCTGGTCGGCCGGACGGGTCAGCGCGGCGGTCTGTTCCTCGCCACCGGCCTGTTCGGGGCCGCGATGGGTGGCCTGCTGGCCACGGCGTACGTCCTGCTGTCCCGGCGGCGGCGCGGCGACGACGACGGGCGGTCCGGTCTGCTGCTGGCCGGCGCGGCGCTGCTCGGCGCGGTGATCGTGCCGTTCCTCAAGTACCCGGCGAACCCGCCGGCGGTCGGCGACCCGGCCACCATCAACCAACGGACCGTCACCTACCTGTTGATGGTGGTGCTCGGGCTGGTGGCCGTGTGGGCCGGCTCGCTGGGCTACCGGTCGGTCGGCGCCCAGGCGCCTACGTGGCTGCGCGCCACTGCGGCCGTGGGCGGGTTCCTGCTGGTCACGGCAGTGTCGTACGTGGTGATGCCGTCCTTCCAGGAGGTTCCGGCGGACTTCCCGGCGACCCTGCTGTGGAGTTTCCGACTGGCCTCGCTCGGCACCCAGGTCGTGCTCTGGACCGGCATCGGCCTGCTGTTCGCGGCCCTGATGCACCACGAGCGGCGTCGTCGGGCCGGCACCGCACTGCCGAGCACGTGACCGGCACCAGCCTCCGGCTGGTCGCCCACGGTCACACCGCCGCTCTGCGCCGGACCCGCTTCGGCGGCGCCGACGACGGCCTGGACGAGGGTGGCCTGCGTGCCGCACTCGCCCAGGCCCAGGCGGGTGCGGACCGGCGCGGGCCTCTCGGCGTGAACGCCACCTGCCTCTCCAGCCCCGCGGTGGCCGCCCGACAGACCGCCGACGCGTTCGGCCTGCTGCCGACGATCGAGACCGCGTTGGCCGACTGTGACTACGGGGACTGGTCCGGCCGGTCGCTTGAGGAGATTGCTGAATCGCAGCCGCAGGCGCTGCACGACTGGCTGTCCGCACCGGAGTCCGCGCCGCACGGCGGTGAGTCCGTCACGGCCGTGCGGGATCGGGTCGGCGGCTGGCTGGACGAGCAGCAGAAAGCCGGTGGACGCGTCATCGCGGTCACCCACCCACTGGTGATCCGGGTCGCGGTGGTGCACGCCCTCGGCCTTCCGATGGCGACGTACCGGCAGGTGGACGTGGAGCCGCTGGCGGTCGTCCGGCTCACCAGCCGGGGCGCAAGCTGGCAACTCCGACTGGGCGCGCCGCTAGCGGCTTGAGTTCGCACCGAACGGCGTCGCGGTGCTGCGCTCGTCGATCCGGCTGGAACCGCTGGGTTCCGCCACCGAACAGGACCTGGTCGGGCCGCTGCGTGCCCTGATCGACGCGCTGCTGCCACCGCGCTGAGCCCGACTGGGCGCTCGGCTCTGCCTCAGCCCACGCGGGTGTGGACCAGTGCGGCGGCGCGACCCAGGGCGGACTTCTCGACGGCGGACAGCGCGGGGTCGACCCGGCGCAGACCCACCGCACGTCGTAGTTGGCTGGCCCGGGGCGGCTCGGCGCGTCGCTGAAAGGCATCGAGGCCGTCCCGAGCAAGATCGGCGAGTTGCGAGTCGTGACTGACCGCCACCTCGGCGAGGATGAGAGCGGTCATGGCCACGTCCAGGTCGGCCGGCCCCTCGGTCGCGTTGCGCCAATCGATGACCACCGGTCCGCGCGAGGTCACCATGACGTTCTGTGGGTGCAGGTCGAGGTGCAGGACGCGGTCCGCCGGGTCGGCGCTGACCCGGGCCGGCAGGGTGTGGAGGCGGTCGTGCAGGCCCACGAGCAGGTCGGCGGCCGCGCCGATGCCGGTGCGCCCGGTGAGCATCGACGCCAGGAGAGTCTCGCCGTGGAGTCGTTCGAGCACCAGGTCGGGCCCTTGGGCGTCGTACACCACGGGCACCGGGTAGCCTGCGGCCGCGACGTAGGCCATCAACGCCGCCTCGGGCGCGCTGTCCCCGCCCTGGCGGTAGCGGCGCAGCACCCGCGACTCGTCGAGCGCGTAGACGTCGGCGTCGCGCCCCGAGGCGAGCAGCGCGTGGTCGGCCATGGCAGACGACGCTAACAGTGGGTTGCGCGACAAGCGCGTGGGGCGGGCCTTGAACACGGCCCGCCCCACGCGGCTGTACTGTCCCCGGCTCGGTGCTAGCCGGTGACGGTGAACGGTCGGGACACCTTCGTCGCCGACGTGGCGCCGTTCAGCGTGACGCTGGTCGCGCCCGCCTTCGCCGCACCCGGAACGCTGACCGTCGCGCCGGAGATGACGCCGTCACCGTTCGCGCGCACGGTGCTGACCGCCAGTCCGGTCCCGAAGGCGATCGTGACCACCTCGTTCGGCGCGAACCCGGAACCGTCGACCATGATCGACGTGCCGCGCGGGCCCGAGGTGGTCAGCAACGCCACCCGCGGCTGGTAGGTCCGCGCCTCCGGCTCCCCGGTCACCTGGACGGTGGCAGTGGCCGGCGTACGCGAGGACGCCCCCGTCGCGGTGACGGCGTACCGGCCGGGTTGCGCGTCACCGGAGGTCGGCACCGAGGCGCGGACCGTTCCCGTCGCAGAGGCCGCGACCTTCATGGCCCGACCCGGGTCGGTGCCGACGCTGACGGTCACCTGCTCGCCGGCGGCGAAGCCGCTGCCGTTGACGGTGATCGCGCCACCGGTGGCGACGGTGCCGGACGCGGACAGCGCGATCGCCGGCTGCGATCCGCCCCGAGCCACGGTCACGGTGAAGGACTCGGTGCTGCTCGACAGCGTGTCCCACGGCGTGACGCGCACCGTGTAGGTGCCCTCCCGTGCGTAGGTGTGCTGGCCGCTCATCGCGCCGGACGCGCCGATCGTCACGTCGTCCGGAACCGTGCCGTCACCCCACTGGACGCGGGCGCGGTAGCCCGTCGTACCGGGAACGCCGCCGGTCACCGCACCGAGGTTCGCCGCGAGGGCCTGCCCGGCGGTGGCCGTCTGGTTCTTCGGGGCGGCGGTCGTCAGCGCCGGGGCGGGCGTGCCGTCGTTGGCCACGGCGAACACGTGGATCCGACCCGCCGAGCGGGGGTCACCGGTCTGCGTCGGCAGGGTCACCGACACCAGCGTCTTGCCCGCCGGAATCTGGTACGGCGCGGTGGCGAAGAGGAACGGCTGGGCGCCGTCACGGCTCGTGCCCTGCAACCGGTACGCCGTCCGGGCGACGATGACGTTGCCGTAGGACGGGGTGCCGTTGGCGTTGCCGCCCAGCGTCCAGTCGCTCAACTGGATCGGAATGCTGGCCGTGCTGCCGTCGCTGAACGTCGCCGTGCCGGTGGTGCTCTGGTTGCCCTGCGTTCCGGCGCCGATGAACGAGATGCTCTTCGCGTCCTGCGGAAGGTCGAGGACGACGGTCGCCCCGTTGCCGGTGGCGTTGTCCGGCTGCCCGGCCGGGATCACCGGCACTGTGAACCGCAGCGCCGTTGCGGGAACCTGCTGCGGCTGGCCCTGGGTCACACCACCGGCCGCCAGGGCGGCCCGCGAGTACGCCCACGACTTGGCGTCACAGTCCGCCGCCAGGACCCCTTCGTCGCCGACGCAGACGCTGTCGAACGCGGCGGTGAGGCCGGAGGCCGGGGCGTACGCCACCTCGACGCCGACCGTCGCGGAGCTCTGGCTTTCGCCGTCGGTCACCGTGACGTTCGCCTGGTGGTAGCCGGGTGTGGTGTAGGTGTGCGACCCGGCGATGCGGTAGACGGCCCGCGAGCTCAACGTCACGGTGCCCGCGGTGACCGGCGTGCCGTCACGCCAGTCGATGGTGGCCTGGTAGCCGTTGGCGTCGCCGCCGGTGACGGTGGCCAGAGGCACCGAGACGGGTACGCCGGTGCTCGCGTGCACGCCGTCCGCCGCGGTGACCGTGATGTCGCCGCCGCCGAGGTCGAGGTCACCCCCGGCGAGCAGCTCGACCTCGGCGAGGTTGGTCTGCGCGGCGCCGACGGTCTTCGTGACGGCGAGGCGGAACTGCGCGAACCGTCCCGGCTTGTCGATCGAGTACGGGCGGGTCTGGTTACGCCACGGGAACACCTGACCGGTGCGGGAGTCCACTGTGGTCCATGTGAGGCCGTCGTTGGAACCCTGCAGACGCCAGTCCGCCGGATCGCCGGCACCGGCCCCGGACGTGACCGTGTAGTACTTCGGCTTCTGCCTGCCACCACGGAAGGCCCAGGTGATCTGCGGGGTCGCCGAGGTGAAGGTCAGCTGCGTGGTCGACGAGTCGTCGAACAGCTTCGACGCGTCCTGACCGCCGGTTGCGGTCGCGGTGCCGAGACCGGGGCCGGTGACGTCCTGCAACGGCTTCGGCGCCTCGTCACCCTTGGTCAGCGACGGCGGGGCGTCGTTCTTGCCGCTGCCCCAGGACGACGGCTTGGATCCCATCTGGAAGTCGATGGTGCCGCCCTTGGCGAGCGTCGCGACATCCAGGGACAGGCCGCGCTGCTTCTTGCCGTTGACCGACACGCCCTGCACGTAGATGTTCGCCGCGCTGTTGTTCGGCGCGTTGACGACGATGTCGCCGCTGCTGCGGTGCACGGTCATGCGGGTGAACTGCGGCGAGCCGATCGCCCACTCGGACGACCCGGCCTGCAACGGGTAGATGCCCAGCGAGCTGAGGATGTACCACGACGACATCTCGCCGTTGTCCTCGTCGCCCAGGTAGCCCTGGCCGATCTCGCTGCCGACGTAGAGACGGCGCAGGATCTCTCGTACCGTCTCCTGCGTCCTGGCCGGCGCGCCCGCGACGTTGTACATGTACGGGATGTGGTGCGACGGCTGGTTGCTCATGCCGAGCTGTCCCATCCGCACCGCGCGTGCTTCGAGCATCTCGTGGATGACGCCGCCGTACCCACCGGGGCGGTCGGCGTTCTCCGGGGTGGTGAAGAACGCGTCGAGCTTGTCCCGCAGCGCCTTCTGCCCGCCGTACAGGTTGATCAGGCCCTGGCCGTCCTGCTGGGCGGTGAACGCGAAGTTCCACCCGTTGGTCTCGGTGTAGACGCCACCCCAGTCCAGCGGGTCACCGGCGAGGAAGTTGCCGGCGGCGTCGCGGCCCTGGAAGAGCTTCGTCTTCGGGTCGAAGAGGTGGACGTAGTTGCGGGCCCGCTCCAGGAAGTACCGCGACTCCTCCTTGAGCCGGGCACGCTCCGACTTCGGCGTGGCCGGGTCCTTGGCGAGCGCCGCACCCATGTTGCCGATGCCGAAGTCGTTGATGTAGCCCTCCAGCGCCCACGACACCGACTCCCCCGTGGACGTCGGCGTGTAGCCGAGGAACAGGGAGCTCTCGATGCCCTTGCGCCCGACCGCGCTGCGCCCGGACGCGACGGTCGCGTCCTTGACGGCCGCGTCGTACGCCGCGAGCGGGTCGGGCAGCTTGACCCCGGTGAGGTACGCCTGGGCCAGCGCCACGTTCGCGCTGGTGCCGGTCATCAGGTCGGCGTAGCCCGGGGACGACCAGCGGGCGATCCAGCCGCCGTCGCGGTAGTGCTGGACGAACCCGTCGGAGATCTTCGCGGCGACGTCCGGGTACAGCAGCGCGTAGGCGGGCCACACGGTGCGGTAGGTGTCCCAGAAGCCGTTGTTGACGTAGATCTGCCCGTCGACGATCTTCGCGCCGGTCCGGGTCGGGGTCGACGCGCCGGTCGGCGCCGAGACCGGGCTCGCGTACTGCCAGCGCGGCGCGGCGGCGGTGCCGGTGTTCTCCGACTGCGAGTTCGGGTAGAGGTTCAGCCGGTACAGGTTCGAGTACATGGTGACCAACTGCGACTCGTTGGCGCCCCGCACCTCGACCCGGCCGAGCCGGTCCTTCCACGCGGCCGTGGCGGCGGCGTGGATCTGGTCGAAGCTCTTGCCGGTGACCTCCAGATCGAGGTTACGGCGCGCCTGGTCGACGGAGAGGAACGACGTGGCGAGACGCATCGTCACCTCCCGCGAGCCGGAGAGGTCGAAGGTGGCCGAGGTCGCGGCGGACGCCGTCGGCGCCCGGTCGAAGGCGCCGGAGACGAACATCCGGCTACGACCGGCCGACAGGCCGCTTCCGTTGTCGACCCAACCGGTGAACGTGCCGTCCGTGCCGATGGTGAACGTGCCGTTGTGGAAGACGAGGCTTCCGGTCTGCTGCCCGGTGGGGAAGGTGAACCGCATGATCCCGGCGTGGTCGGTGGGCGACATCTCCGCGACCAGGCCGTTCTGGAGCCTGACCCGGTAGAGGTCCGGCTGCGCCGTCTCGTCGTCGTGGCTGAAGGCGAGCGCACGGCCGGCGGGCTGACCGGTGAGCGGCCCGCCACCGACGACCGGCATGACGGACATCTGGTTGCGGTCACCCATCCAGGGGCTGGGCTCGTGGGAGATCGCGAGGCCCTGGAGCATGGGAAGGTTGGCCTCGTTGTTGATCCGGTGGTACTCGTACTCCCACGAGTCGGAGGTCGCGTCGGTCACCGGGGTGAAGAAGTTGAACCCGTTCGGCACGGCGGTGATCGGCAGGTTGTTGCCGCGCGAGAAGCCGCCCGTCGAGTTGGTGCCCCGTCGGGTGTCGACGTAGTTGGTCAGCTTCGAGCCGTCGATCGACGCCGGCGCGGCCGTCAGCTCGATGTCGTCCAGCCAACCCTGGAACCGGGTCTCCCCGGTGGCCTGCGGATTGTCGTACGCGAGCAGGATGCGGTCGATCGTCTTGCCGCGCGCGACGGTGCCCAGGTCGGCCTGCACCAGGTTCCACTGGTCGGCGAAGAGCACCTTCGAGGCGCCCTGACCGGCACCCGTGAGCGGGTAGCCGTGCTGGTCGGCGGGCGAGCGACCACTCAGGTAGCTGCCGTCGGTGAAGTGCAGGTCGACGGCGGTGTAGGTGGACGGGTACCGGCCGTCTCCACCGGTGAACTCGGGGAAGATCTTGTACGACAGTCGGGTCTTCGGCCCGACCGGGATGGTGACGTCGAAGAGCTTGTTGGTCGCGTACGACCGGCCGTTGCCCTCGGCGCCGCCGGAGTAGCGCAGCGCGGCCAGTCCGGTGAACCCGACGTCCGGCTTCGTGGTGTAGCCGCCGTTCGGGCCGGCGGTCGCCTCGCTGACCATGGGGGTGGCCGGCGGGCGGACGTCCGAGCCGTCGCTGATGTTCCAGTCGGCGAGCTGCACGAGCGAGTCACCGGAGTTCGCGGTGACGTTGAGCCGGTAGAAGCCGTAGGCGTTCGGGTTCGTGAAGCTGTAGGTCTTGGTGGCGAAGCGCCCGCTGAACTTCTCGCCGGCACGCTTGTCCAGGTCGGTCCAGGTGCTGCCGTCGTTCGACCCCTGGACGACGAAGTCCCTGGGGTCACGGGTCGGTGCGTCGTTGGCCGCGGTCAGCGAGTAGCGCACGACAGTCGCCGGCTTGGCGAGCTGGTAGGTCACCCAGCCGCTGGACGCGAACACGAGCCACTTGGTCGACGGATCGTCGTCAGTGAGGTTCGCGGCGATCTCTCGCGGCTGGTTCTCGTCGCTCGCGGTCACGGCGTCGACCTGGCCGAGCAGGCTGCCGGGCAGCGTGGAGACCTTGCCGCTCAGGTTGGCCTGGACCGGCTTTCCGTTCTGGCCCACCTCCACGGTGCTGGTGGCGGGCTGCGGGTCGGCGGACTCGAACGAGGAGGTGAAGTTGCCCGGCGGTGCGGGGGTGGGGGCGGCGTTCGCCACGGGCGCGGCGAGAAGAAGGCCCAGCGGAAGCAGGGCGGCTGTCCTCGCCGCGATCAGGCGGGGTGAGAGAGGGCGCGCAAGGGGGGTGTGCGACATGAGGGACGGAGCCTTTCGACTCGAACCGGGTCGAGTACGTCGAACGTCTGGGCAGTGTGGAGCGGGGGTGGCGGTCGGAGCCCTGACATCGTTGTCATCGGAGTTCGTGAACAACGAGAGTCGGGGCGATGGACTGTCGCTGATAGTTCCGGGCACAGCACGGCCGTGTCAACGGGTTGGCCGCGCCGAAACGGCCGCCACCCCCTCGGGGTCCGGCGACCGATGCGCCGGGCCTCGACGCCGTCCGGCGACGTACGCCGAGGCCCGGCCACGGATCAGCAGTAGAGGTTGGCTCCGGCGGACACCCCGAGGATGCCGACGAACTGCTGGTACCTGGTGACGCGACTCTGCACCTGGGCGGGGTTTCCGCCGTTGCACTCGATCGAGCCGTTGATGCTGCGGATGGTCTGACCGAACCCGGCGCCGTTGACCATCGCATTGTGGGCGGTCATGGTGCCCGGCCCGTTCTGGGTCATCCAGTACCAGATACCGGTCTTCCAGGCCACCGCGGCGTCGGTCTGCACCAGCCACGGGTTGGTCAGCAGCGGCAGGTTGAGGGCGTTGCCCGCGGCGTTGTAGTTGAAGTTCCAACTGAGCTGGATGGGCCCCCGCCCGTAGTAGGCGGCCTGCCCGGCGGGGCAGCCGTACGGCTGACCGGGGTCGCAGTAGTGCGGGTAGTTAGCGGTGTTCTGCTCGACGATGTGCACGAGCCCGCCGGTCTCGTGGTAGACGTTCGCCAGGAAGGCCGCGGCCTCCTGGCGCTGGACGGTGGCGCTGCCGGTGCGCGCGAACGCCGGGTAGGCGCTGAGCGCCGCGACGAGCCCGGAGTACGTGTAGAAGGAGTTGCGACCCGGGAACATCTGGTTGAACTGGGCCTCGGTGACCACGAAGCCGCCCGGGTCGGTGGGCGGCGGGGTGGTCGGTGGTTGACCACCGCAGGTGTACGGCTCCCAGTACCAGGTGCTGACGACGGGGTCGTACCCGGGATTGTCATGCTCGGCGATGTAGTAGAGGCCGTTGGTGTACCGCACGATCGCCCCGGTGGCGTACCACGTCCCGGCGGTCCAGTTCGGGTAGGAGCAGGTCCCCCCGGTGGGCGGCGTGGTGCCGCCTCCGCACGCGCCGAGGTCCTCCCAGACGCCGGTCGTGCCCGGCGGGGCCTCGTTCTGGGTCCACCACTTCGCCCGGTAGTTGCGGCCGTTGTGGGAGACCTGCGCGTCTCCCCAGTAGACGGCCGAGGCCTGCCACGACGCTGAGCAGGCCGCCGCTGACGCGGCGGTCGCCGGGATGATCGCGACCAGTCCGCCGGCGACGATCAGTGCCGCCAGCGCGACCAGCGCGCGGAGTCTCGTCATGTGGTTGCTCCTTCCTCGGACCCCAGTGGCCGAAATCCGAGCCGGATATCGACCCAGGTGACTGTAACATCTTCTGTTCACAATCTTTACTAATTCGTCGACCTCGGACGGCGGCGAACTCCGTGGTCGGCCGCCGATACTTCCGATGAATTTCCGGATCATGTCGACCACAAAGATTCCGGCCGGCGTCAACTGACTCCCCGGCAGATCAGCCTCTAAGAAGTCCCGACTGGCCAGGGCAGGTGCCTACCTCACAAGCCGCCCTGCACTGTTCCGGAGTGATTCCGGAACTTGTTGACGTGTTCGAATTCTCGCTGTAATACTCCGATCCATTGAGGTCGATGCGGTGGCGCGCCGCGACCCACCCACCACCACACCTGTCCGGACTGCGCCGTCCGCCGTCCGGGTCTGCGAGAAGGGGCACCAGATGAGCAGACTCTTCCCCCGCACGGCCCTGTGGTCGAGGCGGTTGCGCGCGGCGCTCGCCGTCCTCGCCACCGCGGTCGCCATGTGCGGCGTCGTCCTCGCCGCCACCTCGACCCCGTCGAGCGCCGCCACCTGCAACGGCTACGTCGGCCTCACCTTCGACGACGGCCCGACCGGCAACACCAGCGCGCTGCTCAACGTGCTGCGCAACAACGGCGTACGGGCCACGATGTTCAACGTCGGGCAGAACGTCCAGAACAACAGGTCGGCCGCACAGGCCCAGGTGGCCGCCGGCATGTGGGTCGCCAACCACAGCTGGAACCACGCCCACATGACCTCGATGAGCCAGTCCCAGATGCAGTCGGACCTGTCCCAGACCAGCTCGGCGATCCAGTCGGCGACCGGCAGCCGGCCGGTTCTGTTCCGGCCGCCGTACGGCGAGACCAACTCCACCCTGCAGTCAGTGGCGTCGTCGCTGGGCATGCGCCAGGTGATCTGGGACGTGGACTCGCAGGACTGGAACGGCGCCAGCGTCAGCCAGATCGTGTCCAACGCGAGTCGACTCCAGGCCGGTCAGGTCATCCTGATGCACGACGGGATCCAGAACACCCGCGACGCGATCCCCCAGATCATGGCCAACCTGACCAGCCGCAACCTGTGCCCCGGCATGATCTCGCCGTCCACCGGCCGCGCGGTCGCGCCCGACGGCACCACCCCGCCGCCGACCACCCCGCCGCCCTCCGGCGGCACCTGCACCGCGACCGCCACGACCCCCAACGTCTGGGGCGACAGGTACAACACGTCGGTGACGGTCAGTGGCGCCAGCACGTGGACCGTGGTCGTGGCCATCACCTCGCCGCAGCGCGTCTCCACCATCTGGAACGGCACCGCCACCTGGGACAGCAGCGGGACCGTCATGACCATGCGCTCCAATGGCAGCGGCAACACCTTCGGCTTCACCACGATGACCAACGGCAACAGCAGCGCCCGCCCACAGATTCGCTCGTGCACCTCGGGTTGACATCGCCCAGGTTGAGTCGTGCGCGGTGGGTGCGCCCGGCACCCACCGCGCACCTGCCTGCCCACCGCACGTGGCCACTAGCCTGCACTGATGCGACACACCCTCACGCCCGGGGACGACACCCTGCACGGCCACTTCTCCCCCGACCTCCCGCCCGTGCTCACCATCGACCCCGGCGACTCCGTCACCTACCGCACCCTGGACTGCTGGTGGTCCGCCGGCCCGTACCCCGGCGGGCCGAACCGAGAGCGGCCCCGCGTCGCGCAGCACCGGCCCGACCACGGACACGCCTTGATCGGTCCGGTCGCCGTCCGCGGTGCGCGCGCTGGTCAGACCCTCGCGGTACGCATCGACACGGTCGTCCCGGGCAACTGGGGAACCACAGTGGCCGGCGGCTGGCCGAGCGGGTTCAACAAGCACTACGGCGTGCAGGAACACCAGGTGGTGCACGCCTGGACGCTGGACCCGGTGAGCATGACCGGTCGCAACCAGCACGGCCACACGGTTCCGCTGCGGCCCTTCATGGGAGTGCTCGGCATGCCGCCCGCCGAGCCGGGGCTGCACTCGACGACCCCACCGCGCCCGTGGGGCGGCAATCTGGACTGCCGGGACCTCACCGCCGGCAGCACCCTCCTGCTGCCGATCCCGGTGGACGACGCGCTGTTCTCCGTCGGGGACGGGCACGCCGCACAGGGTGACGGCGAGGTCGGCGGCACCGCGATCGAGTGTCAGATGGACGAGGTGACGTTGACCTTCGACGTACGCGACGACTTTCCGGTCACCGGCCCGGTGGCCCGTACCCCCGACGCGTGGCTGACCCTGGGCGTCGGCACGTCCCTCGACGACGCCACGTTCACCGCTCTGGACTCGATGCTGACCCTGATGCAGCGGCTGCACGGCCTCAGCCGCGCGGACGCGGTGGCGCTGGCCAGCATCGCGGTCGACGTGCGGGTGACGCAGATCGTCAACCAGACCGTCGGCGCGCACGCGGTGCTCCGCGACGACGCGCTGCGCTGGCCGGACGCCGATTCTGTCGGAGGGCTCCGTTAACGTGTGGTCACTGTCGCCGCGCCGGCCGGATCGCGCCGCTCGCTGACCCTCGGAGGCCCCCCATGTCCCAGGAGACGACCTACCTCGAACTGTCCGAAGTGGACGGTGCGCACAAGTTCTACGAGGTCATCGTCGACAACGCCACGCTGACGGTGCGCTACGGCCGGATCGGCGACCAGGGTCAGGTCAAGGCCAGTGCCTATCCGGACAACGCCCGCGCCCGGGCCGCCGCAGCGAAGAAGATCGGGGAGAAGGTCCGCAAGGGCTACGCGCCGGCGGTCCCCGGCGTCCGCCAGAAGCGCACCGTGTCGCGGCGGCAGATCGTGAGCACCCGCTCCACCGCCCACACCGCCCCGGTGCTCTGGCGCTACGACTCCGGCGGCCCCGCCTTCGGCATCTTCGTCGACGGGCAGCACTGCATGGTCGGCAACGAGCACGGAGTCATCACCACGCTCGACCACGACGCCCAGGTGCGCAGCCAGGTCCGCCTTCCCGACGGGGTCAAGTGCATCGTCGCCGACGACGCCTGGATCTACGCCGGCTGCGACGACGGCAACGTCTACGACCTGTCCGGCAAGGTGCCCCGCGTGGCGTACGCGATCGCCCCGGAGATCGACATCTACTGGCTGGACATCCACGACGGCGTCCTCGGCGTCTCCGACGCCAACGGCGGGATCACCGCCGTCGATCACGAGGACGAGTTCCTGTGGCGTCGCCCCGGGCGGGGGCGTTCGGCCTGGATGGTGCGGTGCGACGCCGACGCCATCTACCACGGCCACTCGCAGGGCGTGACCGGCTACGAGTGGCGCACCGGCAGCGAACTGTGGCACACCACCACCGGTTCGGTGCTCTTCGGCTGGCAGGAGCGCGGCAGTGTGTTCGCCGGGACGGGCACCCGCGAGGTGGTGCGGCTGTCCAAGTCGGGTCGGCTCGAACGCACCTACCGCTGCGACGCCCCGGTCTTCTCCTGCGCCACCGCCGAGGGCGGCGAGTACGTCTTCGCCGGTGACAGCCAGTCCTCGATCTACTGCTTCGACGAGGCAGGCACCCGGCTGTGGAAGCTCGGCACCGGCTGCGGCTCGGCGTACTCCATGCAGTACCACGACGACCGGCTCTACGTCGTCACCACCGGCGGCCATCTGGCCTGCATCGACGCGAGCGAGCCGGCGATCCGCGCGGCGCAGGCCGGGAACGTGCCCCAGGTACGCGACATCAAGGCCCCCCGCCAGGCACCCCAGCCGGTGCAGCCGACGATCGTCGAGGTGACCAGCGACTCGGGCGCGGGCGTGGTCGTGCAGTGCCTGGACGATCGGGGGCGGCTGCGGGTTCAGGTGCTCTCCGACGGTTACCGGCGCGACTGGTCGGTGCAGTTCCCCAAGGGGATTCGCGAGCCGGGCGCCCGCTACCTGGTGACCGAGGTGCGCGAGTCCAGCCGCGGTGGCTACTACCGCGCGTACGGCGACATCCGCCGGCTGCGCTGAGCGGGGGTCGCACCGCCTCGCTACCGAGGGTCCCCGGCCGCGCCCGTCGGTGTCGTAGGGTGCCGCCATGGCACACCCCGTCCGGGCCGACGGCGACGCCAGCAGGGCCTGGTGGGCTGCCCCGCCGACAGGGCGAGTCAGTCACCTGCCGGGCATCGACCCGGAGCTGCTGCGGGTGGCACTCGACCCGTTACCACCGGCGGCACCCGCAATCGTGCACTACCGGCCCACCGTGACATGCCCTCTCGGTGACCTCGTGGACACCCTGCTCGACCAACTGGACACCGCGGCCCTCGCGATGTTCCCCCGCTGGCTGGCGGGAGCCGACCATGTCGACAGCGAGGGCACGCTCGGCGTGGCGGCGGTGCGGGCACTCGCGGCCCGTACCGCCGCAGGCTCCCGGCACTTCGGCCCGTTCCTGGCCGACCTCGCCGAGCGAGGGCTACGCGGCCCGCACCACCCCGGCGGCCGATCCCGCTTCGCCCCGGGGGTACGCGCCGCCGGGCTCGCCCGAGTGATCGCCGACGCGTACGACCGGCAGAGCTGCGTACTCGTCATGGCCCTGCCCGACGCCGACGCCGACGCCGACGCCGACGCCGAGCGGACGCTGGTGGCCGCCGCCGAGTGGCTCGTGCGACACGGTGGCTTCACGGTGTGGTTGGCCGGCGGGACGCTGCGCCACGCCGACCGGGTGCGCTCGGTGCCCATGCCGGTGCCGGCGCGATTCGCCGGGCTGGCCAGCACGACCGAACGGCTTCCGGCCCTCGCCGCCGAGCCGGCGTCGACGGTGCTGGCCTGGCCGCCGATCGCGGGCGTGCCCCGCGGTGACAGCGCCGCCGAGCAGGCGTTGGAACGTGCGCTCGCACCGCACGACTGGGCGCGGGGCCGGCGGTGGAACCAGACCTACGAGTGGCACGTCCTGGCCACGGCGTACCGTCTGGATCTGTTTTGGCCCACGGAGGGTCTTGCGGTCGAGGTGGACGGCCCGGAGCATCGTGGGCGAATCGCTTTCGCAAACGACCGGCGGAGAGACGTACAGCTGCAACTCCTCGGGCTGGACGTGCTCCGCTTCACCAACGAACAGGTGCTCACCGACGCGCCGGCGGTGGTCGACGGGATCCGTCGGCTACTGGCCCGGCGACGCGCGGGCGGCACGCACCCCCACGGAGATGAGACATCATGACGAGCCCGGCGGACGTCCCGCACCTGACGCCGAACCAGATCAACGCCCTCGTGGTGCTGATGGTCGAGGCACGCCGACTCACCAACGTCGAGCTGAAAGAGCTGGCCGGTTTCACGCTGACCGGCAAGGACAACACGAAGCTCGTCGACCTTGGCCTGGTGGACACCGATCGGACGCACCGGCCCTTCGCCCACGAGCTGACCGAGCAGGGCTGGCGGGTGGCACGTCAGCTGCACACCGCCGCGCCGCCGAAGCAGGGTGGCTCGACGACCCGGTCCCTGTTCGTCGTCCTGTCCAACCTGCACCGTTCGCTGGACCGGCTCCGGGTCAGCCACGGCGATTTCTTCAAGCAGACCGAGGCAACGGCCGCCCCGGCGACCAGCGAGCCGCGACAGGAAGCACCGGCACCCACGGTGACCGCTACGACGACGGCGGCAGCGGCGGCACCGGTGTCCGCGGCGGAGGTGGAGGCACTGGTTCGCTCGGCGTACCGGGATCTGGCCACCGCGCCGGGCGCCTGGGTCGGCCTCGCCGACGTCCGCGACCGGCTCACCGACACCGACCGGGCCGCCCTCGACGCGGCGTTGCGGGCGATGGTCGGCCGGGAGGACGTCCGCATCATCCCGGTGGCGAACACCAAGTCACTGACCGCACGGGACCGGGCCGCGGCCGTCCGCATCGGGAACGAGGACAACCACGCCCTGGCGATCGGCCCGGCATGATCTCGGAGGACCAGCGGGCCGCGCTGGAAGCGGTCAGTCTCAACCCGGCGGTCACCCCGGACGACGTCTGGCGACCGAGCCCGCACAACGTGCCGGAACTGCATGAGAAGGTCGCCGCGGAGATCCTGCGCGGGGTGGCACGGGCCCGCACCGACGACACCAGCATGCCGCTCGGGGTGGCCATGCAGGGCCGCGCGGGCGCCGGCAAGACGCACCTGCTCGGGGCGGTCCGCGAACGGATCCAGGGCGACGGCGGCTACTTCTTCCTGGTCGACATGGTCAGTGGCAAGACGTTCTGGGAGAGCGTGGCCCTGGCCCTGGTGGAGGGGATGGGCCGCCCCCACGTCGGCTGGGGCACCCAGTTGAAGACCTTCCTGCGTCGACTCACCCCCCAGCTCGGCCTGCCGGTGGAGGTCCGCGACGCGGTCGCCGGCACCCGACCGGTGACCCGTGCGCAGCTCGACACCTTCATCTGGGCGCTGCGCGAGCGAGATCGGGAGGTCGGGCGGGACGCCCAGGACACCGCGCGGGCGCTCGTCCTGCACGGCGCCATCGACTTCGAGGCACAGGACGTCGGTTACGCCCACCTGATCTCCGAACCGGGTGACCCGACCGCGCGGGCGGCGTGGGGGTTGAGCCCCGCGATCCGCACACCGCAGCAGGTCGTGCAGGACATCTCCCGGCTGATGGCCCTGACCCTGGACCCCACGGTCATCGCCGTCGACCAGCTCGACACGCTGTTCGCCCAGACCAGCACCTCACTGCTCAACCAGCATCAGGGGCTGGAGGACGGCCAGGCCAAGGTGCTCGGCCCGATCGCCGACGGCCTGCTCAAACTCCGCGACATCACCCGCCGCACACTGGTCGTCGTCTCGTGCCTGCCGGACACCTGGGTGCTGATGACCCGCACCGCGCCCACCCCGGTCGCTGACCGCTTCCGTACGGCGACCCTGCCGGACCGGATCCCCACCCCGGAGATCGGGCAGGCCATCGTGTCGAAGCGCCTCGCCGCCGCCTTCGCGGGTATGTACTTCGGGCCACCGCACCCCACCTGGCCGATCGCCCCC
>NZ_QGSY01000054.1 GCF_003857035.1 Micromonospora arida | reverse complement strand
CCAGCGGCCGTGCCGCGCCGGACCACGCGGGGGGTGGGCCGGGCCGGGAACGGCGCGTCGGTCATCGGGATCACCCCGTTCTCCACCTCGCGCACCCGCAGCCCGGTCGGATCCAGTCCGAGCAGGTCCCGGTAACCGGCCAGCGCCGCGTCGTACCCGGCGTCGGTGAGCAGGTCCGGCGAGAACTCGGTGTACTCGACCAGGGCGTAGCGGTCGCTGACCGGCAGGACGTACCCGAAGGAGACGCCGCGGGGCGGTTGCGGGGTACGGAAGTCCATCAGCACCGCACGCGTCGGGTCGAACACCGGCCGATCAGCCTCCAGCCACCACCCCCGGAAGTGCTGCAACCAGGTCGTTCGCCCCGCTCGGGCCGGCGGGCGGGGGCGGGAGTCGAGCACCCAGCCGGCCCGTACGCCGCGCCCGTCGCCAGTACCCACCAGCACCCGGTCACCGTCGTCGCGCACCGTCTCGGCGGGCGCGACGATCCGGGTGGCGTGGAGGCGACGCTCGGCGTCGGCAGCCCGGTCGTAGACCGGGCCGGAGCGGAGCATGGCGTACCGCAGCGGGGTGAGGTCCAGGACGCGGCGTCGCGCCGCCGTCGCCACCTCGACCTGCTGCCAGCTCGCGCTGAGCAGCGGGTCCAGGTCGCTGTCCGGGTGACCCCAGAACGCCCAGGTGCGGTCCTGACCGCGTCGGCGCACCGGGTCGACGATGGCGATCCGCAGATCCCGGACACCGTGGCGGTCCAGTGCGGCGAGCAGCAACGATGCCGCGCCGCCGCCACCGAGCAGCGCGAGGTCGACGTCGAGCGGCGCGGAGTCGGTCACCCGCACCACGCTGCCACACCGTCGCACGCCACCACCGGACGGGCCGGAACGGCGCTCAGGCCACCGGGGCGGGCGACTCGACCGGGGGCGGGTCGGCGAACGCGCGCGCCACCGCGGCGCGGTTGAAGACCCGCCAGGTGGCGGCGGAGACGCCGATCGCCACCACCAACCCGACCCAGTACGGCGCGGTGATGCCGAATCGGGCGGCGAGCAGCCCGCCCAGCAGTGCGCCCACGCAGTTGCCGCCCGCCGCCACGAAGAGGTTCGTGCTGGCCACCCGGCCCTGCAGGTTCGGTGGGGTGAGTCGTTGGCGCAGTGAGTTCGACACGATGTTCCACAGCCCCCCGTGCACGCCGAAGGCGAACAGCGCGAACCCGACCACGATGGTGCTGCGGGATGCGGCCAACGCCAGGTGCAGCCCCGCCTCGACGAGCAGGCCGATCCGGATCGTCCAGGTCGCGCTGATCCAGGCGATGATCCGGTCGCCGAGCAGCGCGCCGAGCACCCCACCGGTGGCCATGCAGGTGAAGAGCAGGCCGTAGCCGACGGACCCGAGCCCCAGCCGCTCGCCGGCGAGCAGCACCAGCACCGCGAGCGCGGCGGTGAGGGTCACGTTGAGCAGACCGATCAGCACGGCCATCGTGCGCAGCAACCGCTGGTTGGCCAGCCAGCGCAGTCCTTCGACGATCTCGCCGCCCATCGAGCGGGTACGGGGTTCGTGCGTGTCGCCGACGGCGGCCCGGAAGTCCCCGCCGATCAGCGCCACCAGCACGGCGCTGAGGGCGTACGTGACGGCGTTGACCAGGAACGGGCTGCCCGCCGAGAGCGCGAACAGGAAGCCGCCGAGCGGGCCGGCGAGCATGCTGTGCATGAGCGTGGCGCCGCCGCTGAGCCAGCCGTTGGCACGCTCCAGCCGGTGCCGTGGCACCACGACCGGCACCATGGCCTGGCTCGCCGCCCGGAACACGATCTCACCGGTGTTGACCAGGAACAGCACCGCGAACAGCAGGGCCACCCCGCCCCGGCCGCTGAGGATCGCCGTGGCCAGAACGGCGAGCGCGACCACCCGGACCAGGTCGATGACGATCATCAGGCGGCGCCGGTCCATCCGGTCCACCAGCACCCCGCCGGGCAGGGCGAAGAGCAGCCACGGCAGCCACGCCACGGCGGACGCCCCGGCGACCACGAGCGGGTCATCGGTACGCGACGCGACGAAGAGCGGCGCGGCGACGGTGGCCAGGCCGCTGCCCAGGGCCGAGAGGGTGCTCGCCGCCCAGAGTTTGGCGAAGACCGTTCCCAGGCCATCTCCCACGTTCCGTGTCACGGCGAGCGAACCTACCAGCGTCTCCTCTGGCCGCACGGGGATTTATCCCTCCGGCAGAAGGCCGTCCGCTGCCAGGTTGACAGGCAACCCATTGGTTGCCTAACTTGGCAAGCAACCGAATGGTTGCCTGTTGCGGGGAGGGCCGATGGACGACGTGTTTCGGGCACTGGCCGACCCCAGCCGGCGCCGACTGCTGGACCGGCTCAACGAGCGCAACGGCCAGACCCTGCGGGAGCTGTGCGACGGGCTGGCCGGCACCCGCCAGGCCGTCAGCAAGCACCTGTCGGTGCTGGAGGCGGCCAATCTCGTCACGACCGTGCGGCGCGGCCGGGAGAAGCTGCACCACCTCAACGCCGCCCCGATCAACGCCATCGCCGACCGGTGGCTCAGCCGCTACGACCGCGAGCGCGCCGCCACCCTGGCCGACCTGACCACCGCATTGGAGCGACAGCCCATGGAGAACCCGACCTTCGTATACACCACCTACGTCACCACCACCGCGCAGCGACTGTGGTCCGCGCTCACCGAACCGGCGTTCACCCGTCGCTACTGGGGTGGAGTCGCGCTGGTTTCCGACTGGCAGGTCGGGTCACCCGTGCTGTGGCAGGACGCACCGGACGGCGAGCCGCGCGACCTCGGCCAGCGGGTGCTCGTCGCCGAGCCGTACCGTCGTCTCTCCTACACCTGGCACGGCTTCCAGGCCGAACACGCCGCGCACTTCGGCTGGTCCGCCGAGGAGCTGTCCGCCCGGCTCGGCGAGCGCCGGTCGAAGGTGACCTTCGAGATCGAGCCGCACAGCGGGTCGACCGTCCGGCTGACCGTCATCCACGACGACTTCTCCCCCGACAGTGAGATGCACCGGGCGATCAGCGGCCAACTCGACGGCAGCGGCGGCTGGCCTGAGCTGCTGGCCAGCCTCAAGACCCTGCTCGAGACCGGCGAGCCGATGCCCGACCCGACCCAGGCCCAGGCCCGCTGACCCGAGCGCGGATCACCTCGGCCAGGTGGTGCATTTCCGCCGTCTTCGGCAATACCTCGCCATCGGCCCAGCGGCGACAGCCCGGCCGGAGCAGACATCGATCGGAGCACCCGTGCCGGTCGGGGCGTCCGGGCCTTTCCGCAGCTCTCCCCGCCTTCGGGTGGACACGTGACGGCAACGAGGATTTCTCATTTTCACCTGATCGAGGACCCAACCCACCTAGTGTTGGGCACACCGGTGCTAGTCACGGAGTTGGCCACCCGAACGACGTCCCACGCAGTCAGCGGACGAAAAGTGAGGGAAGACGCGTATGAAGGTCTCAACAGCACTCTGCTCGGCGGCGCTCGGCGTGGGCCTCGGCACGCTTCTGCTGCCAGGCGCCGCGCTGGCCGACACCACGGTGTCACCGGCCACCACTCCGGTCGGTGGGACCGTCGTGCTCACCGCGACGACCTGCAACCCGAAGTCGGGTGACGCCCTCTTCCGGGTCACCGGCCCCAACCGCGACCAGAACGTCCGATCCACCACGGCCGCCGCCGGCGGCGGGCTGAGCGCCGAGCTCTTCACCGCAGGGTTCACCCTGGGCACGTACACGGTGGCGGCGACCTGCGGCGACGGCAGCTCGGCCGGTACCGCCACCTTCGCCGTCACCCCGATCGGCGGCGCGCCGGCCGGCTCCGGCGGCGACAACCGTGACACCGGCGCTCTCGCCGCCGGCGGCACGCTGCTCGGCACCGCCCTCGCCGGCGCGGTGATCCTGATCCGCCGGCGCCGTCCGGTGTCCACTGTCGCCTGATCGGCGGCCGTTCCATCCCTGAGACGGGTGCCCGCGCCGGTGACACCGGTGCGGGCACCCCGACGATCCGGTACGGAGGTGCACACGTGTGGTGGCGGCGGACCCTACCGGCAGTGGTCGCGCTGCTCGGCGTGACCGGGCTCGGGCTGATCACCGTCGGCCTCACCGCCGACCCGGCGCGGCCACCACGACCGTCGGCCGACGCGCCGACCCGCACCCACCCCGCACCGGACCTGGCGCCGCTGTCACCCGCCGCGCCGGTCCGGGTGCAGATCCCCGCCATCGACGTACGCGCCGACATCGTCCCCGTCGGCGCGGACGCCGCCGGGGTGCTGGAGGTGCCGCCACTGGATCGGCCCACCCTCGCCGGCTGGTACCGGCACGGGGTCAGCCCCGGTGAGACCGGCAACGCCGTCCTGGTGGGACACGTCGACGCACCGTCCGGCCCGGCGGTCTTCTTCGACCTCGGTCGGCTCCGCGCCGGGCAGCAGGTACAGGTCACCCGCGCCGACGCACGGGTCGTCACGTTCACAGTGGACGACGTCCGGGAGTACCCCAAGGAGCACTTCCCCACCACCCTGGTCTACGGCCCGGCGGACGCCGCCGGGCTGCGCCTCATCACCTGCGGCGGTCGCTTCGACGCCGCCACCGGCAACTACGTCGACAACGTCGTCGTCTTCGCCACCCGCACCGCCTGAGCCGCGCCGCAGGCCCGAGCCGCCCGCGCCGCCCGAGCCGCCTCCCCGCTGTCGGGAGCCGGACCCCGCTCGGCAGAATGCGGTGGCACCATCCCCTGATCGGGACGGTGCGCCGGCGACGGGGAGGCACGCGGTGGATCAACGACCGGCACGGGACCGGACCGGTCGAGGTGTCCGCGCCCTGGCCCGGCGACTGCTCGGACGGGTCGAGGGCGACTCCCCCACCCCCCGCCGGTCCAACCCGGACGCCGTGGTCGACTGCGCCGTCTACGTCAACGGTCGGCGTGAACCCGGTCAACCGCACTACGCCGACGCGTACGGTCGGGCACGGCACGGCCGCGGCGCCTTCGTGTGGCTGGGACTGCACGATCCCGGCCCGGCGGTGCTGGCTGCGGTCGGCCAGACCTTCGGCCTCGACGAGCTGACCGTCGAACAGGCCCTCGCCGACGGGCACCGACCCACCGTGCAACGCCACGGGCCGGTCACGCTGCTGGTCCTGCGCACCGCCGGGTACGTGGAGCACGACGAGCTGACCGACACCTCCGAGGTGATCGACACCGGGGACGTCATGGTGCTGCTCGGTGACCGCTTCGCCATCACGGTGCGACACGGCGCCGCCGGGGCGCTGCGCAGCGTCCGCGCCGACATCGAGAGCCGCCCCACACTGCTGGCCGCCGGACCGTGGGCGGTGGCGTACGCGGTCTGCGCCCGCATGGTCGACTCCTACCTGGAGGTGGCCGGGCACGTGGAACGGGACCTGGAGCGGGTCGAGGAGGCGGTGTTCGCCCGCGACCGCACGACCGACATCCAGCACATCTACCAGCTCAAACGGGAGGTGGTGGAGTTCAAGCGGGCAGTCCTGCCGTTGCAGGCGCCGATGCGTACGCTGCTCGAACCCGACGGCCCGCCGCGTGCCCTGCACCGCTGGTTCGTCGACGTCGACGGCCGGCTGAGCCGGGCGGTGGATCGGGTGGCCGCTTACGACGACCTGCTCACCTCGATCGTCCAGTCGCGACTGGCGCAGCTCGCCGTCGAGCAGAACAACGACATGCGCAAGATCGCCGCCTGGGCGGCCATCGCGGCCACCCAGACCGGCATCGCCGGCATCTACGGCATGAACTTCAACCACATGCCCGAGCTGGCCTGGCGCTACGGCTACGCCGGGGCCCTCACCCTGATGGCGGCGGCGGCCCTGTTCCTGTACCGGCTGTTCCGCCGCTCCGGCTGGCTCTAACCCACCACTCCCACTCCCGCTCCCACTCCCGCTCCCGCTCCGGCTCCGGCTCCGGCTCCGGCTCCGGCTCCGGCTCCGGCTCCGGCTCCGGCGATCTTGCACTTTGTGTTGTCGATACGCCCCTTTCACCGCTTATGCCACGACAGAAAGTGCAAGATCGCGAGGATGAGGGCTGGGAGGGGCGGGGACG
>NZ_QGSY01000055.1 GCF_003857035.1 Micromonospora arida | reverse complement strand
ATGTATGCTCCCGCCCCCCTCGCGTCCCGCCCGCGCCGCCGCGTCGCCCTCGGCCTCGCCGCGCTGCTGGCCGCCCTCCTCGTGGCCGGCTGTGCCGACCCCGTTGGTGAGGCACCCGTCTGGCAGCCCGGTGCGGGAGGTGGTGGCACCGGAGCGCCGGTCTCCACGACCGGCCCGAAGGCCACCGGGCCGGCATCGTCCGGTCAGGGTGGCGCGATCTCGCTCTCCGCCACCGGCGACATCATCATGGGCAACGCGCCCAGTCGGCTGCCCGCCGCCGGCGGTAAGGGCTTCTTCAACTCGGTCACCGCGGCGCTCAAGGCCGACCTGGTGATGGGCAACCTGGAGGAGCCGCTGACGGTCGACACCGGCACCGGCAAGTGCGGGGCGAACTCCACCCGGTGCTTCCAGTTCCGCGCCCCGCCGGAGTACGCCGCGCACCTGCGTGACGCCGGCTTCGACGTGCTCAACCAGGCCAACAACCATGGCTACGACTACGGGCCCACGGGCTACGAGAACACCCAGAAGGCGCTGAAGAAGTACGACCTGGAGCACACCGGCGCGCCGAACGAGATCACCGTGGTCGACGTCAAGGGCGTCAAGGTCGCCGTCGCCGGCTTCTCGTCGTACGTCTGGTCCAACAGTCTCGTCGACATCGACAAGGCGAAGGCGGTGGTCGCCAAGGCCGCCACCATGGCCGACCTGGTCGTGGTGCAGGTGCACATGGGTGGCGAGGGCGTCGACAAGACCCGGGTGAAGCCGGGCACCGAGATGTTCCTGGGCGAGAACCGGGGCGACCCGGTGAAGTTCTCGCACGCCATGATCGACGCCGGCGCCGACCTGATCGTCGGGCACGGCCCGCACGTGCTGCGCGGGATGGAGTTCTACAAGGGGCGCCTGATCGCGTACAGCCTGGGCAACTTCGCAGGCGGCGGCAACTCGCTGAGCAACGCCGGCCGCCTCGGCTGGGGCGGAGTGCTGAAGGTGTCGCTCAAGCCGGACGGCAGCTGGGGCGGCGGCTCGTTCACCTCCACGTACATGAACTCCGCCGGTAAGCCGACCATGGACCCGGACGACCGGGGCCTGGGCCTGGTCACCGACTTGAGTCGCGCCGACTTCCCGAAGGGCGGCGCCCGCCTCGACGGGCAGGGGAAGATCTCGCCGCCGACCGCCGGCTGACCCGACGAGGAGCGTCCGGGGTGCGACGTAGGCTGACCGTCGTGACCAGTAGCCCTCCCGGTGCCAGCGAGACCGACCTCGGGCGTAAACGCCGCGCCCGCAAGATCGGCCGGGTGCTGGCCGAGACGCATCCCGACGCGCATTGTGAGCTGGACCACTCCAACGCTCTGGAGTTGGCCGTCGCCACGATCCTGTCGGCGCAGTGCACGGACAAGAAGGTCAACGAGGTCACCCCGAAGCTCTTCGCCCGCTACCCGAGCGCTGCCGCCTATGCCGGCGCCGACCGGGGCGAGATGGAGGAGCTGATCCGGCCCACCGGCTTCTACCGCAACAAGACCGACTCACTGCTCAAGCTCGGTCAGGCCCTCCTCGACCGGTACGACGGCACGGTCCCGGGCCGGCTCGTCGACCTGGTGACACTCCCCGGCATCGGCCGCAAGACCGCCAACGTGATCCTGGGCAACGCCTTCGACGTCCCGGGCATCACCGTCGACACGCACTTCCAGCGACTGGTCCACCGGTGGCGGCTGACCACCGAGACCGACCCGGTCAAGATCGAGCACGCGGTCGGCGCGCTGTACGACAAGCGCGACTGGACCATGCTCTCGCACCGGATCATCTTCCACGGGCGACGGGTCTGCCACGCCCGCAAGCCGGCCTGCGGCGCCTGCACGCTCGCCAAGCTCTGCCCTTCGTACGGCACCGGCCCGACCGAGCCGGCGGCCGCCGCCAAGCTGCTCAAGGGCCCTCGGGCGCGCGACCTCGCGGTGGCTGCCGGGGTCGACCCGGAGTTGGTGCCGGCGCAGGCGATCACGGCGGAGGTGCCGTGAACCGCCGCCGCCGCCTCGCCCTCGCCGTCCTGCCGCTGCTGCTGGCGGTCACCGGTTGCACCAGTGGTACGGCCGACGACGAGCCAGCCCCCCGTCCGGCCGCCGCCGAGCGACCATCCCCGTTCCGGGACTGCGCCACGCTGAGTACGGCGCCCACGGCCACGTCGCCCGGCTCCGGCACGGCGACCCCCACAACGGCTACCCCCGCCTCGCCCGGCACGACGGCCCCCGATGGCACGACGGCCCGCGCCGCCGGCGGGTCGGCACTGCCGGAGTTGACGCTCTCCTGCTTCACCGGCGGTGCCCCCGTCGTGCTGCGGGAGGTGGCCGGGCCGGCGGTGATCAACGTGTGGGCTTCCTGGTGCCCGCCGTGCCGCAAGGAGCTGCCCGCCTTCCAGCGCCTCAGCGAGCGGGCAGCCGGTCAGCTCCAGGTGGTCGGGGTCAACAGTCGGGACAGCCGGGGTGGCGCCCAGTCCATCGGTGAGGACTTCGGCGTCCGGTTCCCGATCCTGGTGGACCAGGGCGAGGCGCTACAGCGCGAGCTGAAGCGCAACGCCATTCCACTGACCCTCTTCGTCGACGCCGACGGTCAGGTCCGGCACATCGACGCCAGCGGCGCTCTCGACGACACCAGGCTCGCCGAGCTGGTCCGCCAGCATCTCGGCCTGGCGGTGCCGGCGTGACCCGTCGGCCCCCCGAGTGGATCGAGCCGTTGCTGACCCGGCTGGGCACCGCCCGCGCCGAGGACTTCACCCGGCTGACCACGCCGGCCGAGGGTGGTCGGGAGAGCGCCGTGCTGGTGCTGCTCGGCGAGGAGCCCGGCGCGGGTCCCGACGTGCTGGTCCTGCAACGCGCCGCCACCCTGCGCAACCACGCCGGCCAGCCCGCCTTTCCCGGGGGTGCGGCCGACCCCGAGGACGCCGACGTCCGCGCCACCGCCCTGCGCGAGGCGAACGAGGAGGTTGGCCTCGACCCGGCCAGCGCGACAGTGCTGGCCGAACTGCCGAAACTGTGGATCCCGGTCAGCGACTTCGTGGTCACGCCGGTGCTGGCCTGGTGGCACGACCCGCACCCGGTGCACCCACGGGAGCCGGCCGAGGTGGCACACGTCGCCCGCCTGCCGGTCAGCGAGCTGGTCGATCCGGCCAACCGACTGCGGGTCCGGCACCCGAGCGGCTGGATCGGGCCGGCGTTCTCGGCGCGCGGGATGCTCGTCTGGGGCTTCACCGCCGGGGTGCTCGCCACCCTGCTCGAGATGGGCGGCTGGGCCCGTCCGTGGTCGCGCGGGCGGGTGGTGGAGCTTCCGCCGACCGGGGCGACACCGGCCCCGTCCGCCGGCACCGACGAGGCTGACGAGAACGCCCTGCGCTGACCGCACGGTCACCATCCGCAAGCGATGGTCATCCGGTGGGCACACTGCCCGTACGCTTGACCCGTGTCCGTCGTGGATCTCGTCCTGCTGCTGCTCATGCTCGTGTTCGCGATCAGCGGATACCGCCAGGGTTTCGTCATCGGCGTCACGTCGTTGTCCGGCTTCTTCCTGGGTCTGCTGCTGGGTCTCCAGCTCGGGCCGCTGTTCGCCAGACAGTTCGTGGACGCCGGCACCCGTGTGTTGATCTCGCTGGTGGCCATCTTCGGGCTGGCGGTGGTCGGGCAGGCACTCGCCGGTTGGCTCGGCTCGCACCTGCGCAAGACGATCACCAGCGACGTGGGTAAACGGGCCGACGACGTCGGTGGGGCGCTCGTCTCGCTGTTCGCGGTGCTCCTGCTCGCCTGGCTGGTCGCGGTGCCGCTCGGCTCGTCCTCGGTGCCCTGGCTCGCCGCCTCGGTCCGCAACAGCGCGTTGATCACGGTGGTCAACCAGGTCCTGCCGGAGCAGGCCCACCAGCTGTCCACGGCGCTGGAGGACACCGTCGACACCGACGGGTTCCCGGACGTCTTCGGTGACCTCGCGCCCACCCGGGCCCGGCAGGTCGACCCGCCGGACCCGGCACTGGCCGGCTCGCAGGTGGTGGTCAGCGGTCAGCAGTCGGTCGTGAAGGTGCTCGGCTCCGCGCCCAGCTGCTCACGCCGAATCGAGGGTTCCGGCTTCGTGTACGCGGACGACCGGGTGATGACCAACGCGCACGTCGTGGCCGGCACCCGCTCGGTCGCCGTGGAGCTGGGCGGCGAGCGGTACGACGGCAAGGTTGTGGTCTACGACCCGAACCGGGATCTCGCGGTGCTGCTCGTGCCCGGGCTGCCCGGGCCGTCCCTGCGGTTCGCCGCCGGCAACGCGGGCAGCGGCTCCGACGCCATCGTGCTCGGTTTCCCGCTCGACGGCCCGTACAACGCGCAGTCGGCGCGGGTCCGGGACGTCGACCGGATCAAGGGCCCGGACATCTACTCGTCCAGCGAGGTGACCCGGGAGATCTACACGATCCGGGCGCTGGTGCGCAGCGGCAACTCGGGCGGTCCGCTGCTCTCCGCCAACGGTCTGGTGCTCGGCGTGATCTTCGCGGCGGCGTCCGACGACCCGAACACCGGCTTCGCCGTGACGGCCGCCGAGGCCCGCCCGGTGGCGTTGGCCGGTGCCGAACGCAACCGGCAGGTCGCCACCGGCGAGTGCACTTGAGCGTGGCCGCGGGGACAGCTCAGCTCTGAGCCGGCACGGCGCGGCGCCCGACGGTCGGTAGCTTCGTCCGTCCCCACCGCAGCCCTCGGTCCAACACGGCACGGGCCATGATCGCGACGCACGTGCCGCCGTTGAGGAAGGACGCCACCACGTCGCTCGGGTGGTGCATTCCCCGGTACATCCGGGTCATCGCCACGCCCAGCGGCACCATCAGCAGCAGCGTCCACCAGGCGACCTTTGCGCCGGTGCTCCGTGCCCGCAGCGCCAGCAGCACGGCGATGCCGACGTAGAGAGCCACCGCCGCCGAGGTGTGCCCGGACGGAAAGCTCGACGTGGGTGGCGAGACGTCCATGTGCTCCACCGCCGGCCGCTGGCGGTCGATCGCCAGCGTGGTCAGTAGGAACACCAGCGCCTGGGCGGTCACCGCCGCGCACAGGAACAGTGGCTCGCGCCAGCGCTTCAGCCAGAGCCGCAGCGCCAACGCCACCAGCACGGTGACCACGACGATCATCTGGGTGCTGGCCAGCGTGCTGAACACCAGCGAGACGTTGTTCCATTCGCCGGTGCGGTCGGCGGCCAGTTCCCGGTTCACCGCGTCCTCCGCGGTGAACGGCCAGGTCCTGGCGAACACCCGGGTGACCAGCACCCCGAGCAGCACCATGAGCCCAAGCAGGAGGGACACCGGCAGCAGCACCCGCCGGACGATCTGGACCACGATCTCGGACATGGGTCGGCCAGTACCCGGCCGACCTCTTCCTCACTCCTCAGGCCGCTCCCGGCTGCCGCTCGACCTCGGGAGCGACGCCGTCGCGGGTCGGCCGGACCGGCCGAAGACCGGTGTGTGCCCGCCAACTGGTGAACGCGGCGGTGGTAGCCGCGACCACTGCCACACCGAGCAGCCATCCACCCACCACGTCGCTGGTGAAGTGCACGCCCAGCGTCACCCTGCTCAGCCCGGTCACCACTGTGAGCAGGACCGCCGCCACCCAGAGCGCGGCTCGCGCCGCCCCCCGCCGGGCGTACGGCAGGAGCACCAGCAGCAGCACCCCGGCGGCCAGGGTGGCGTTCAGCGCGTGCCCGGAGGGGAACGAGTAGCCGGCGGCACGGGCCACCGGGTCCAGCAACTCCGGCCGGTCCCGACCGACCAGCAACTTGAGCAGCGGACCGATCAACCCGCCGACGACCATGGTGGTGGCCGCCCAGAGGGCCAGCCGGCGAGCTCCCCGGCGCAGCAGCCAGACCACCAGGAGCAGGGCGACGGCGCGCAGTGGCATCGGTGCGAACACCTCGGTCCAGACCCGCATCAGCGCGACCCAGGCCGGGTGATCCTGGGCGTAGCCGTGCAGCGCGTCGGTGACCGCCGTGTCCAGCCGGTGCAGCGGTGCCCAGGCGCCGAGGACCAGCAGTGTGAGCAGCGCGAACGGCACCAGCACCAGGAACGCCGCCGTCGCGGCGAGGGTGAGCCGCAGACCCAGCGCATGGTCCGGGTCGAAGCGGCGGTGCCGCCAGGACGGCTGGCCGGTGGGGGCGGGGG
>NZ_QGSY01000103.1 GCF_003857035.1 Micromonospora arida | reverse complement strand
GTGTGCGGGGGACGACACGGCCCACCCGGCACCTGTGGGGGCGGGAGGTTGTGCTGCCGCGTCAACCCGGCGGGGCCGGCCCGGAGGCCGGGCGGTGAACTCCGCAGCCGGCGGGGTGACGCTCGCAGCATTGTGGGCCAGCCGGCCGCCCAGGAGGGAGCCCCGGGACGGCCGGCATCGTCGTTCTGTCAGGAACCCGACAGTTGAGTCAGCTGCGGACGGCCTCGACGGCCGAGGCGAGCCGCCGGACACCCTCGTCGATCCGGTCGGCGGTCACCGCCGAGAAGGCCAGTCGGAGAGCGTGCCGCCCGCCGTCCAGCACGAAGTCACTGCCCTTGACCACGGCGACCCCGCGCTCGGCCGCCGCCGGGGCGAGCCGGTCGACCAGCACGTCCTCCGGGAACTCCACCCAGAGGAAGTAGCCACCGTCGGGCTCCACGAACCGCGCCTGCGGCAGGTGCCGGCGCAA
Organism: Micromonospora arida; assembly: GCF_003857035.1. Lineage (GTDB taxonomy): Bacteria > Actinomycetota > Actinomycetes > Mycobacteriales > Micromonosporaceae > Micromonospora > Micromonospora arida. Next base: position 5,771 of record NZ_QGSY01000103.1, on the reverse strand, counting down.
CGACTCGGCGAGCACCTGGGCCCGCTCGCCGAGCGCCGCCCGGACCGTCTCGATCGAGCGGTCGATGTCACCGGAGACGCAGAACTGGTGCACGATCGCCTGGGACACCATTCCGGGGGAGATGTAGAGGCTCGTCGCGTTCTTCGCGATGGAGGCGATCAGGTCGGCCGGGCCGACCAGGTAACCGACCCGCACACCCGGGCAGACCGTCTTGGTGAAGCTCGACGCGTGCACCACCACGTTGCGGGTGTCCAGCGAGAGCATCGACGGCAGCGCCTCGCCACGGAAGCGGATGTCCGCGTACGGGTCGTCCTCGAAGATCGTGAACTCGTACTCGGCGGCCAGGTCGAGCAGCTCCCGGCGCTTCTCCAGGGACAGCGTCATGCCGGCCGGGTTCTGGTAGTTCGGGATGACGTGCGCGAGCCGGGGGCGGACCCCGGACTCCAGCAGCTTGCGCAGCTCGGCAGTGTCCAGGCCATCCGGCTGGACGGCGATGCCGTGCAGCTCACTGCCCATCCGCTGGAGGTTGAGCAGCGTCCGGTCGTACGTCGGACGTTCCACCACCACCGCGTCGCCGGGGCGGACCAGGTGGTCGAAGAGGAACGCGTCGGCCTGAAGCGACCCGTTGGTGACCAGCACCTGGTCGGCCTCGACCCCGTGCTTCTCGGCGATCCACTTTCGCAGCGGTAGGTACCCGACGGAGGTGCCGTACGCCGTCACCCCTGCGGGGTCGGCATCGAAGGCGCGGACGGCGGCGGCCTTGAGCCCCTCGACATCGACGATGTCCAGCGAGGGAGCCCCACGGGCAAAGGAGATCAACTGCTCGGCGGTCATGGATGTTGAGCGTACGGGCGGCAGCGGGGGACGCGCGGTCGGCACGGCGATGTCCGCATCCTGAGCCACCGGGTCGGGTGACCCCACTCGACCGGTCGGCGGCAGATCAGACCGGAAGGGCGAGCGCGTCGTGCTGCGCGGCCCGGGAAAGTCCCTCCAGCCGTACGCCGAGCGCGTCGAGGAGCTGACTCCAGTCGAAGTAGGAGCGCCACGCGGTGATCCGACCCTCGCGGGCCCGGACCACGTCGGCCACCTCCCAGCTCACCAGCCGGCCGGTGGGCGCGACGGTGCCGTACGGCGAATGCAGGGTGCCGGTGTGGGTGCCGGTCAGTCGCAGCTCGACCGCGGCGCCACCGCCGGTGCGGACCGCGCCCATCGGGTCGACCCGCAGGTCTGGAAAGGCGCCGGTCCAGGTGCGCAGCAGCGCGGGCAGCTCGATCGGCCGGACCGTCACGCCCGGCATGGCGTAGAACGCCTCCGAGGCGTAGAGATCCGGCAGCCGGGCCACGTCCCGACGCAGGAGCATGTCGTACTGCTGCTCGACCAGCCGCTCCGCGTCGCGCATCGGGACCTCCCCCACGGGCCACGGCATCTCCGCGCCCGCAAGGGATGTCTACCCATCGATTCGGCCCCGCACACCACCCCCGATCAGGTCGTGGCGACCGCCTGGCTCTCCGACCAGACCCGCATGATGTCCCGGACGGAGATCACGCCGGCCACCTCCTGGCCGTCCAGCACCACCAGGTGCCGGAATCCGCCCCGGGCCATCGCGGCGGCGGCCTCGGCCACCGTCCACTCCGGCCCCGCGTAGACCACGTCCCAGGTCAGGTGGGCGCCGGTGCGTTCCACGTCGCAGTCCAGGCCGGCGCCGATGGCCTTCAACACGTCGCGTTCGGTCATGATCCCCACACCCTCGGAATCAGGGTCGATCACGACCGCCGACCCGACACCGCGGGCCGACATCATCCGGGCCGCCTGGCGGAGCGTGTGCTCCGGACCGACGACGAGGACCTGGCTGGACATCGCATCCCGTACCTGCATCACACATCACCCCTTTGGGACGGTGGCATTCGGTACGGACATGGTGGTCGGTGGATGTTTCCGGGACAAGAGCGGCATCGCACAAGCTGCGGACGCTGGCTACTGTCGGATGGTGTCCACCGAGCCCCTGCGCTGCGCCGGCGCGCTGATCGTCGACCATGACGGCCGCATCTTCTTTCAGCGCCGCTCACCACACCGACGCCTGTTTCCCAACTGTTGGGACATCGTCGGCGGCCACGTGGAGCCGGGCGAGGACATCGACGAGGCGCTGCGCCGGGAGATCACGGAGGAGACCGGCTGGGTCCTCTCCCACGTCCTGGGCCAGGTGGGCGAGTACAGCTACGTCGGCGACGACGGGCTGGCCCGGACCGAGTACGACTTCCTGGTCCGTGTCGACGGTGACCTCGACCATCCGATGCTGGAGGCCGGCAAGCACACCGAGTACCGCTGGCTGGCCGAGCACGAGGTGACGTTGCTCGACGAGCACCGCGACGTCAACGACGGGCTGATCCGGCGGATCGCGGAGGAGGGCTTCGCCGTCCTGCGGTCGATCGGTCTGTGAACACCGTCGAGCTGGCGCCCCACCGGATCGCCGGGCTGCTCGCACCGGCAGTGGACCGGACCTTCCGCGCCGGCATCCTGGCCGGCCGGGACGGTGGTGGCGCCGAGTTGTCCCAGCGCTACGGCGGAATCACGGCGACCGGCTTCCTGGTCGACCTGCGCACCCGGCTGGCCGCACCCGGTGGCACTGTCGACGGGCCCGGGTTCGCGGCGATCACCCGCTACCACGACCCGGTCGCCTGCCGGCGGACCGTGGACAAGCAGGTGGCCCACGGGATGATCTACCGCGGCCCGAACGGAGCCCTGTCCGCCACCGAGCGGGGCGGCGCCTTCCTCGCCGAGCTGTACCAGGTGCACGCCGAGGTCACCGAGGAGTTGTGGGCCGGCCACGACGACCGGGTGGCCCGGCTGGTGGCCATGCTCGGCCGACTGCTCGCATACGCCCTGGTGCTGGCCGACGAGGAGGCGAAGCCGGTCGCCTCGGCCTTCGCCGCGCTGGCGCCCCCGTACGAGCCGGACGGCACCCCGTCGGGCGTTCTGCTGCTCAACCGGCTCAGCACGCTGCGACACCACCGGGCCGACGCGCACGCCGCCGCCTGGACCGCCGCCGGGCACACCGCGTCGAGCATCGCGGCCCTGCCGGCCGGTCCCGAGCGACTCGCCATCGAACTGGAGACCGACCGGCGGGCCGCCGGCCCGTACGCCGTGCTCAGCGCGGAGGAACGCCTGACCATGCTCGCCGACCTGGCGGCATTGCCCGGCTGACCCGGTTGGCCGGAGCGGCGCACCCAGCCGGCGCTATCCTCCACCGGTGACGGGAGCAGGACTAGGGAGGATGTCGCGATGATCGGAATGGTGCTCGCGGCCGGAGCGGGACGACGGCTGCGCCCGTACACCGACACCCTGCCCAAGGCGTTGGTGCCGGTGGACGGCGAGACGACGATCCTGGACATCGCGCTGGGCAACCTCGCCGAGGTCGGGCTCACCGACATCGTGATCGTCGTCGGTTACGCGGCGGACGCGGTCCGCGAGCGGCAGGCCGACCTGGAGAAGCGGTACGGGGTCACGCTCACCCTGGTGCACAACGACAAGGCCGAGGAGTGGAACAACGCCTACTCGCTCTGGCTCGCCCGGGAGTACTTCGCGCGCGGGGTGCTGCTGGTCAACGGGGACACCGTGCACCCGGTGAGCGTGGAGAAGACCTTGCTCGCCGAGCGTGGCCCGGGCATCCTGCTGGCCGTGGACACCCTCAAGCCGCTGGCCGAGGAGGAGATGAAGACCACCTTCGACGCCGCCGGCCAGCTCACCCGGATCACCAAGATCATGGACCCGGGCGAGGCGTACGGGGAGTACATCGGCGCGACGCTGATCGAGCCCCAGGTCGCCGACGCCCTCGCCGACGCGCTGGAGGCGACCTGGCGACGGGACCCGAACCTCTACTACGAGGACGGCTACCAGGAGTTCTCCGACCGGGGCGGGGAAGTGCGGGCGGCGCCGATCGGTGACGTCCCGTGGGTCGAGGTCGACAACCACGCCGACCTGGCCCGCGCGCGGGAGATCGCGTGCCTCTACTAGCTCGGAGCGTCCTCACCCCGCTGCACATCGACGTGCGACGCGGGGCGGTCGCCGACCTGGGCGCGATCCTGGCCGACGGGCGGATCTCCTCCGGAGGCGACGTCGCGGTGGTGGTCGGCCCGGGTCAGGGTGCCCAGATCGCGGAGCTGATCCGACCGTCGCTGCGCTCGGCGGACGTGTTCACCGTCTCCGGCGGGACGCTGGACGCCGCCGACGACCTGGGCGGCAAACTCCGCGCCCGGTCGTACGACGCGGTGGTCGGCATCGGCGGCGGCAAGACCATCGACGTGGCCAAGTACGCGGCGACCCGCCGAGGGCTGCCGATGGTGTCGGTGGCGACCAGCCTCGCCAACGACGGGATCGCCTCGCCGGTGGCCAGCCTGATCACCGACGGGATCAAGGGCTCCTACGGCGTACACATCCCGATCGGGGTGATCGTCGACCTGGACTTCGTGGAGAGCGGCCCGGACCGCCACAACCGGGCCGGCATCGGCGACGTGATCAGCAACATCAGCGCGCTGGCCGACTGGGAGCTGTCCCGGCAGGTACGCGGTGAGCCGGTCGACGGGCTGGCCGCCTCGCTCTCGCGGGCGGGCGCCGAAGCGGTGCTCAACCACCCCGGCGACATGAGCGACGACGCCTTCGTGATCGTCCTCGCCGAGGCGTTGATCTCCAGCGGTCTGGCGATGGCGGTCGACGGCACCAGCCGTCCGTGCAGCGGCGGCTGCCACGAGATCATGCACGCGGTCGACTCGCTCTTTCCGGGGACCGCCTCGCACGGCGAGTTGGCTGGGCTGGGCGCGCTGTTCTGCACCTGGCTGCGCGGAGATCTCCGCCGCTTCGGGGAGATGTCGGCCTGTCTCGCCCGGCACGGTCTGCCCCGGCTCCCCGCCGAGGTGGCGCTCACCGACGACCAGTTCGTCGAGGCGGTGCAGTTCGCGCCGCGTACCCGGCCGGACCGGTACACCATCCTCGAACACCTGGCACTGTCGCCTACCGAGACCCGGGAACGGCTGGCAGACTACGCCGGTGCAATCCGCGACCAGCTTGGCTGACCCCCGTCCCACCGTCGCCGACTTCCACCGGGTGAACCGGGGCGGCGGCCTGTTCAGCGAGTCGATCAGCCAGTGGCTGGGGGCCGTCTTCGCGCTCGTCGCCCAGCGGCTCGGGCTGCGACCGACCGCGTTGACCATCACCAACCTGGTGCTCGGGCTGGCCACCTCGGTCACCGTCGTGGCGCTCGCCGGCCCGGTCGCCGCCGGGGACGTACCGGCCTGGGTGGTCGGCCTGCTCGCCCTGATCGGCTGGCAGGTGGCGTACTCGCTGGACTGCGCGGACGGGCAGCTGGCCCGGGTGACCGGCCAGGGCAGCGCGGCCGGCGCGCGCGTCGACGTGCTCTGCGACGTGGCCGCGCAGATCGCCCTGGTGGCAGCGCTGGCCGCCACCGCCGTGGCGCAGGAGCCGGGCACGCCGACCTGGCTCGTGGCGACCTTCGCGGGCACCTGGATGGTCAACCTGGTGACGTCGGTGATGCAGGCCGGCCCGAACGCGGCCAGCATGGTCACCTCGACCTCGCTGCCGGTGCGCCTGGTGAAGCTGGTCCGCGACTACGGCGCGGTGGTGTTCGTGGCCGCCGTGGTGCTCGCCGTGGCCCCCGCGCTGGTCCTCTGGGTGATGGTCGCCTTCACGATCGTCAACGGCGGCTTCCTGCTGGCGAGCATCGCCTTCTCGGCCCGCGCCTCCCTGCGCTGACCCCCCCG
>NZ_QGSY01000056.1 GCF_003857035.1 Micromonospora arida | reverse complement strand
CCCGGTCCCCGCCCACCGTTGCAGCAGACGGGCGATCTCATCCGTCGTCATGAACGTGGCGTAACGACGGGTGCCGTCGGCAAAGTACAGGTGCGCATCGATGTTGTCGGCAGTCTCCGGCTCGTCGTCCTGGCCGGCCATGAAATGAACACGAGCGCCCTCGACCACGCGGTCCCATTCCGCTGTCTGACTCACCGAGGCATCATCGCAGCTTCGGACACTCGGCCTGGGAACCGTTCTGCTCGGCACCGACAGCGGTGGAGTGAACCGGACCGTCGCTTCGACAAGCCTGGTCAACCCCGACGACTCTTGGACATCTGCATCGAGCGTGCGGTGGCGCGGGCGGCGGTGTCGATGAGGTCTGCGACCGGGCCGGGTTGCGAGACTGCCACCGCGTGGGAAGCGGCGATTTCCACTGTCGTGGAGCCCGCCCTGTCGGCCAGGAAGCGCTGCAGGTCCGGCGGAATGCCCAGGTCCTGAGTGGTGATCAGGGTCCAGGAGGGGATCGTCTTCCAGGCGGCCTTTGTCACGCCCTCCTCCTGGGCGCTCGCCGAGGCGGGCCGTTGCGTTGCCGCCATGATCTGGGCAGTGTCGGGGTCGACGTCGGCGGCGAACACCTCGGGGAACTTGTCCTGCAGGATGTACTGGTCCATGGTCGTGCCGCCGTCGTCGGAGGGGATCGGCACCATATTGATGCTGGTGGCGAGCTGACTTCCGGGGTACTTGCCGAGCAACCCGATCACACTTTCGCCTACGTCCGGGCTCACGCTGGCGACGTACACCAGGGCCTTGACGTTGGAGGCACCGGCTGCGGCCTCGGTCATGACCAGCCCGCCGTAGGAATGGGCGGCCATCACGACCGGTCCGGGCAGGCTGTCCAGGAGGGCCCGAACGTAAGCGGCGTCCTTCTGCACGCCGCGCAGCGGGTTGGCGACGGCAATGACCGGGTAGCCCCGCCGTTTGAGGTTGGCGATCACCCCATTCCAACTCGACGAGCCGGCGAATGCACCGTGGATCAGCACAACTGTCGGCATCTCCTGGGCAGACATGTCAGAAGCAGCGCTCATCTGAAGTTCCTTTCGAGGGGCTCGCCACCCGCTGCCTGCGGTATGCAGGCCGGACCGACGAGGACGGTCGACGGAGCATTTCCCCGGCATTGCGAATCAGCCCGCGCGATCCCGGCTCCGATGGGGTTGCCGCATCCAGAATCCCGCATTGATGAGCCCACTGTCAGCGGGATCGAAGAACGGAGTGCCTCGTCGAACACCTGGCCGGCGCCCGACTCGGACACGAGATGACCTGCCGGTCACTGTTCGCACGCTGTGCGGCGTTCGGGTGCCACGCCCAATGCCCGCAGGTACAGATCAGACCGAACGTTCTGTCGCTAAGATGGTTGGATGGCGAGCGACGAACCCAATGCCCGACCCTCTGAGGCACGTCTCAAGCTTCTGCGCACGGCGACCAGGATCTTCTACGCGGAGGGCATCCACTCCGTTGGCGTCGACCGGATCATCGCCGAGGCGAAGGTGACCAGGGCTACGTTCTACCGGCACTTCCCCAGCAAGGACGACCTCATCCTGGTCTACCTGCGTGAGGTGCATCAGCTGGAGCGCGGCATGGTCGACGAGGCCATCGCCGCGAACCGGTCGCCGGTCGAGCCGCTCCTGGCCATCGCCCATTCCATCGCTCAGAACATCCAGTCCCCCGGGTTCCGTGGTTGCGCGTTCCTGAACGCCGCAGCGGAATACCCCGACACGAACCATCCCGTGCACCAGGAACTGATGGCCCACCGGGCATGGTTCCTGGGCACCATCACCGCGCTCATGGCACAGGTCCACGAAGGAACGGCGGATCCCGCAGCGCGCCACTTCGTCATGCTCCGGGACGGCGCCATGGCGGCCGGATGCCTCTCCGACCCCACGTTGGTGTCCGAGACCTTCCTGCGCGGTGTCGAAGGACTCCTCAGGATCAACTCGGAGCGCCAGTCGACAGAGTCGGCCCGTTAGCCCCCGCACGACCCAGAGCTGGGCCACCCCCGGTGACGGGATGACCCAGCTCCTCATTGTTGCCACCACCGGTTGAGCCCGCCCTCGCTCACCGGCGACGGCACGGACGGCCGTACGGCTCAGATCAGCGGCCGTACGCCTCCAGCAGGCGCAGCCAGACCTCGCTGACGGTCGGGTACGCGGGCACGGCGTGCCACAGCCGCTCCAGTGGGACCTCGCCGACGATGGCGATCGTCGCGGCGTGGATCAGTTCCGCGACGTCCGGGCCGACGAGGGTGAGGCCGACGATCACCCGTCGGTCCTCGTCCACGACCATCCGGGCCTGCCCCTGGTAGCCGTCGGCGTGCAGCGCGGCCCCGGCGACGCCGCCCAGGTCGTAGTCGACGACCCGGATCCGCAGTCCGGCGGCCTCGGCTGCGGCTGCGGTCAGCCCCACCGACGCGATCTCCGGGTCGGTGAAGACGACCTGCGGCACGGCGCGCTCGTCGGCGGTGGCGACGTGCCGGCCCCACGGGCGGTCGTCTGCCGCTTCGCCCCTGGCCCGCGCCACGATCACGTCGCCCACCGCGCGAGCCTGGTACTTGCCCTGGTGGGTCAGGAGCACACGCCGGTTGACGTCCCCGGCCGCGTACAGCCATCCGTCGCCGATCAACGCGCCGGCAGAATCGACCACCCGCAGGGTGTCGTCGACCGTGAGCCAGGCGCCCGGCTTCAGGCCGATCCGGTCGAGGCCGACGTCGTGCGTGTTCGGCGTACGACCGATCGCGACGAGGATCTCGTCGGCCTCGACCTGGTCGCCGCCGGTGAGCGTGATGTGCACCGTGCCGTCGCCGTCGCGGCTCACCGACGTGGCCTCGGCACCGAGGTGGACCGACACGCCGGCTTCCCGCAGGGACTGCGTGACCCGCTCGCCGACGAACGGCTCCGCCAGAGTGAGCACTCCGTCGCGGACGAGCACCGTCACCGTCGATCCGAGGCCGGCGTACGCGGTCGCCATCTCCGTGGCCACCACGCCACCACCGATGATGGCGAGCCGGCCGGGAACCTCGCTCGCGGCGGCTGCCTCACGGCTGGTCCACGGTGCCGCCTCGCGCAGACCGGCGATGTCCGGCACCAGTGCGCCACTTCCGGTGGCGATGACGACCGCGTGTCGCGCGGTGAGCGAGGTGGTGGCGCCGTCCGCCCCGGTCACCTCGACGATCCGGTCGGAGCTGATCCGCCCCTGGCCTCGATACAGGGCGATCCCCGCGGAGTCCAGCCAGGACACCTGCCCGTCGTCCTTCCAGTGCGAGGCGACGGCGTCCCGGCGGCGCAGCACGGCCGCCGCGTCCAGCTCGCCGGTCACCGCCTCGCGCGCACCGGGCAGCTGACGAGCCGCCCGGAGCGCGGCCTGGCTGCGCAGCAACGCCTTGGTCGGCATGCAGGCCCAGTACGAGCACTCGCCACCCACCAGTTCCCGCTCGACGATCGCGGCGGTCAGGCCGCCCTGCACGACGCGGTCGGCGACGTTCTCCCCCACCGGCCCCGCGCCGATGACAATGACGTCGTACGTGGCGTTCTGCACGTCAGTTTCCCTTCGCGGCGCGGCCCAGGCGGATAGCCGCGATGAGGAAGAAGATGGCGCCGGGGATGGCGTAGCCGATCGCGTTGGTCAGCGCCGGGTTGTCCGCGGAGGCAGCGGCGACGAACGATCCACCGGCGACGACGGAGATGCCACCGCTGATGATCATCGGCCACTGGCCACCCATCTTGCGGCGGGTGACGGCCACGATCAGCTGAACCAGTCCGGCCACGACCGCCCAGGCGCCCCAGACCCGCAGGACCGCGGGGATGCCGGACGCGCCGGCGACGCCCAGGCCCACCGCGGCGAGCAGGCTGATCGCGACGTTCACGTACAGCAGGGTGGGCGATCCGGTGGCCCGCGACGCTCGGGCGTCGACGATGGCAGCGGCCACGTCGAACAGCGGGTAGAGCACGAGCAGCGCGGCGGTGAGGGGGTTGAGGTGCTTGGCGAGTGGGAGCGTCACCGCAGCCCAGACGATTGCGAAGGCGAAGCGACCGAAGTACAACCGCCGCAGGGCAGCGGCCGTCGTCGAGATGCCGGGAACGGCAACCGTGGTCATGGTCATCCTCTCGGTGATTCCGGAGCGAAGGGGACGCCCAGCGGGGGGGGTGCGGGCCGCCGCCGGGAGGGGAAGGGCGGTGCTACTCGATGTTTGAGAACAGCCCCGTGATCTCCACCTGAGCGCCCTGGAGCCCGCCGAAGACGGCACCGGCAGCGGGCGTCGCGACTGCGGCAGCGGCATCCTCGTAGCTGGCGAAGTACAGGTCGAGCGTCCGGTACGCGGGAGTGGGCGTGCCGTCCTCCTTCGGCCACACCTTGGCCGACTCGACCCGCTGAAGCTTCGGGAACGTCTCGGCGGCCCGGCGCACGTCGGCGTAGACCTTCTCGAACTCGTCGGGGTCCGCGGGGTTACCGATGACGAGCGTGATCTTGGTAGGCATGGCGATCTCCTTCAGGCGCAGCCGTACACCCGGCCGACACCAGGTAGAACGAACGTTCTGTCTGCGAGAACCATACCGACGCGGACGCCGGTCGTCAAGACCGATCGTTCTATCCACCATTTTGGTGAGGGCGGGGGTAGGCATGGCGCTGGCCACCACCAGTGAAGGAAGCGCCGGTTCGACAACAACGCGCGGTGCGCGCCCCGCCGGTAATCGCAGCGCTGCTCGACCATTGCGGCGACGCCGAGGCTGCCCACTCCCGCAGTCCGGCCCAGACGGCGAACCCCACGAGCCCGCCGTGAGGAATCCGCGGTCAGGTCCGCTCCGACTGGCGTCCCGCCGGAACCGACCAGGTACGCGGCGCTGTGGGACGTCGCTGCGGCGTGCACATCGGGGCCCCGTCCACCAGGTGCCGGGGGCCAGGGCTAGATGCGGCGATGTCCGGCAGGGTCGGGGTGGACCTCGTCGGGTAGTGGGAGTTCGGCGTAGTCGGCCTCGCCGTACAGGTCGCGTCCGTCGAGGTAGCGCAGGTGGGGCTGTTCGCCAGTGCGCGGCCGAAGCCGGAGTCAGCCGCTCCGAAAGTTGGGCGGCGGCTCCGCGGTGGAAGCGGTAGCTACGCCCGACCGCGTCACGCCTCGGAATCGCCAACGTCGGAGGTTCCGCCTCCGATCGGTGAAGCGGAAATCTCCGTAGGCTGCCCCCACCTGCGCAACGCGTCGAGAAGCGCGACGAGGGCCAGCACTGCGGCCACCACGCTCAGCCCGACCATCGGCGCACCCCGGGCCAACGCCGGCGTGCACAGCAGCAGAGCGACCAATCCGATCAGGTGGGAATGGGAAACCCGCCCAAAAATCTCGTACTGCAACCGCACCCGGGCGACGAGGAAGAGCATCGGACCGCCCACCAAGAACAGCAGCCAACCGGGCCGCGGCTGCCCGAACGGATGATCGATCACCAGCTCGTAGCCGACCGCCGTGACGAGCACGCTGAGCACGATCAACAAATGCGTCCGTTCCGACACCGCGCCCAGCCGGCCGGGCATACCCGCTCGGTTGAACGCCTCGGTCAGCAGCAGACCGGCGCGGTAGAAGTAGATCCGCCACAGCAGCGCGCTGGTGGCGAACGCGACCGCGAAGGCGGCTGCCCGCTCCGGGGAGTAGTCCGCGCCACTGAAAACCACGCCGATGACCAGAATCGACTCACCGAGCGCGATGAGGAACATCTGCTGATGACGGTCCGCGAGATGGGTCCCCGCGATCCGCCACCGACCTACCTTCGCGACCCCGACCCACGGCAGCGGCCACCCCAACGTCCAGGCGAGGTAGTCGACAGCGAGGGCGACAACCCACAGTGGCAGGCGGAGATGATCCGGGCCCAACGCGCCGGCCAGCCACAGCGGGGCGCTCGCCAGAGCCCACACGACAAGCCGGAAGGGCACCAGCCGTCGCGGATGGCCACGCAGCGCGATGGCGACCACGAGCGGCCGCACCACCATCACCATCAGGTACGCGACCGCGAACGGCAGCGCTCGTTCCTCCATGGCGCGGGGCAGCGTCACCGCCATGATCAGGCTGGCGAACATGGTGCCGACCACGACGGCCTGAATGATCGGCTGCTCCGGTTCGTACCGGCTGGTGATCCAGGCGGTGTGCGACCAGATCAACCAGAGCGCCAGGAAGAGCAGCAGGGTACGCCCGAACCCCGTGACGAGCGCCCAGCCGGTGTCGTCGCCCAACCCCGCGAATCGTTGCGAGACCCGGGTGAGGGCCACAACGAACGCCAGATCGAAGAACAGCTCCAGGAACGTCGCCCGACCCGAGCTCACTGG
>NZ_QGSY01000154.1 GCF_003857035.1 Micromonospora arida | reverse complement strand
TTCCGGGTGGTCGGCGGGGTCGTGGTCGGCGGGGTCGTTCCGCCGCCGCACGCGGCACCGTTGATGGTGCAGTTCAGCGGTGCCTTGTAGGCGCCGCTGCCGTTGTAACCCCAGCTGAACGAGGCGCCGGGGGCGATGCCGCCGGCCCAGCTCTTCTTGACTGCGACGTAGTGGTTGCCGCTGCTGGTGACGTCGGCGTCCCACGCGCTGCTGATGGTGGTGCCCGACGGCAGGTCGAACTCGATGCGCCAGGTGGTGACCGTGGCGCTGGAGCCGTTGGTGACGGTCACCCTCGTCTCGTGACCGGTCCCCCAGTCCTGCGCCTTGGTGAAGGTGGTGGTGACAGTGCCGGCGCCGAACGCGGTGGTGACCGGCACCGCTGCGACGGTCACGGCGACCACGGCACCGGCCCAGAGGGCCCGGCGGAGCGATCTTTTCATGAGACGTCTCCCGAACTGTTAGGAAACTTTCCAAAAGAGATGGTGAGACGGTACTCACGCCGTCATCAGTTCGTCAAGATGTGCATGTTTCGATTTCTCCTGGTGCACGGAGTGCGTACGCTGCGTCCACCCCCGGTCGGCACCCGGCCGGCGCGTAACCTCGGCCCATGACCGTCTTCGACATCCCGATCGACGCCCTCAACGGCGGCCCCGCCGACCTGGCCCGCCACCGCGGCAAGGCGTTGCTGGTCGTCAACGTGGCCTCCCGCTGCGGCCTCACCCCGCAGTACGCCGGCCTCCAGACGCTCGCCGACTCCTACGCCGACCAGGGCCTCGTGGTGCTCGGCGTGCCGTGCAACCAGTTCGCCGGGCAGGAGCCGGGCAGCGCCGCCGAGATCAGCGACTTCTGCCAGGTCAACTACGGGGTCACCTTCCCGCTGACCGAGAAGGTCGACGTCAACGGCCCCGACCGGCACCCGCTCTACGCCGCACTCGTGGGCACCCCGGACGCCGACGGGCACACCGGTGACGTGCGTTGGAACTTCGAGAAGTTCCTGGTGGCCCCGGACGGCTCGGTCGCCGCCCGCTTCGCCCCCACTGTCGAGCCCGACTCCGACGAGCTGCGCGCAGCCATCGAAAAGACCCTCCCCACCGCCTGAGTCAGGCCTCCCGACCTCCGGGCCGCCTTGATCACGCTCGAACATGGATGTAGTGGCCTCCCGGCTTCCGGACGCCACTACATCCTGGATCGAGCGCGATCAAGACCGGACCGCTCGCCACCGGAGAGTGGCAGCTCCTCTGAGTGTCGGTCGGCGATCGGCGTGAGCAGTACGTTGGGCGGGACGGGCGCGCGGCGCCGCCACCAGGCACCCGCCGGGACGGCAACGGTCGCGAGCGGTCTGCGCAGCTACCCGATGGCGGGTGATCAAAATAACCCACCAGTCTGGTCGGGAATGCGTCGCGGGTGGACGGAGTTGGGGACGAGCATGACAACTGTGGGACTGATCGGCAGTGGCAACATCGGCGGCACCGTGGCCCGGCTGGCCGTGGACGCCGGCTACGACGTGGTGCTGAGCAACTCGCGGGGCCCGGAGACCCTCACCGACCTGGTGGAGACCCTGGGCGAGCACGCCAGCGCCGGCACCACGCAGGACGCGGCGCAGGTCGGCGACCTGGTGGTGGTCAGCGTGCCGCTGAAGGCGTACCGCGCGGTGCCCGTGGAACCGCTGGCCGGCAAGGTCGTCATCGACACCAACAACTACTACCCGCAGCGCGATGGCACCTTCCCGGAGCTGGACTCAGGCGAAACCACCAGCAGCGAGTTGCTCCAGCGACACCTGCCGGACTCGCGAGTGGTCAAGGTCTTCAACAACATCTACTTCAAGGGCCTGGCCGCGCTCCCCCGGCCGACCGGCGCGGCCGACCGCAGCGCCCTCGCGATCGCCGGTGACGACGCCGCCGCGAAGGCCGAGGTGACCGCCTTCCTGGACCGGATCGGCTACGACACGGTGGACGTCGGCCCGCTGGCCGAGGGGTGGCGCTACCAGCCGGACACCCCGGCGTACGGCACGCTCTACTCCGCGAGCCCGACCGACTGGGAGCACCCGGCCCCGGGCGACGCCGCGAAGGTGCGCGCCGCACTGGCCGCCGCCACCCGCTGAGCAACGCCAGCCGCCGTTCTCCCCCCGCGATCGCCTACCGGGTGGTCGTGCGGAGGGCGGCGGCGAGTTCGTCGTCGTAGCTGGCGATCGGCTGCCCGTCCGAGTCGTACGCGACGAGCCGACCGTGGGCCATCGTCGCGGACCGGAACGAGAAGGTACGCGAACCCGGGTAGGCGGCGAGCAGCGGAATGGCCCGGGGTGCTCCACCCGGTGCGGAGTAGTACTCCAGGCGGGTCACCTCCGGGGAGACCACGCCGTTGACCCGGACCTTGGTCTTCTCGGCGCGGGTGCCGAAGGTGACCGGCGCGCCGGTGGCGTAGTCGACGCATTCGGCCGGGCCACGGCAGACGAAGAAGTATCGCGGGTTGACCACGTCGTCGAGGCTGTACGCCTTGAAGGTGGGGTCGGCGCCGGCCGGCAGCGGCTGCACGGCGAAGAACGCGACCGCGACAGTGGCCGTGACGCCCACCCGCAGCCAGGCACGGCCGGCGGCCGGTCGTCTGCTCGTGCGCTGGGCGGCGACGGCGACACCGCCGAAGCCGACGAGGCACAGGAGGCACACCCCGACGGCACGGGCGTTCTCGAAGAGGAACTGCACCCCCGGCCGCGTCGAGACCGGGGTGAGCACCGCGCCCAACGAGACGACCATGGCGGCGAGCAGTGCCGCGCCGGCGGCCCGCTGGGTGACACCGGATGCGCCGATCAGCAGCATCGCGGCGAGCACCGGCCACACCTGGTGGTGGGTCCAGGACACCGGGGACGCGGCCACTGTGGCGCAGCCGACGAGCACGGCGGCGTGCCCGGGGCGGGCCTGCCGCGTCAGCTGCCGGGCCCGGAGCAGCGCCGCCACGCAGATCAGTGCCACCAGGGCGGCCCAGAGCAGGGGCAGCGCCGTCTCGTCGACGCCGACGCGCAGCAACATTCCGTGCAGGGACTGGTTGCCCAACGAGGACAGATTGCCGATGCGGGAGGTCTGTCGCACGGTCTCGGTCCAGTAGGCCCAGCTCTCCGAGGGCAGCACGATCGCGGCGAACCCCGCGCAGGCCACGAAGGTGGCCGCCGACCGGCCGGCGTCACGGTAGCGCCCGACGGCGAGGAAATAGACCACGAACAGCAGCGGGGTGAGCTTGATCGCCGCGGCCACCCCGACCAGCGTCCCGCGCAGTCGGGGTGGGACGACCCCCAGCCCGTCGAGCAGGGCCATCAGCACGATGAAGATGCTGACCTGCCCGAAGCGTAGGTTGCTCTGCACCGGCGCGGAGAGCATCAGCACGATGGCCGCCAGCGCCACGACGAGCGGGCGTCGGGACTGTCGGGTGGTCAACGCGACACCCACCGACCCAGCGATGGCGACGACCGCCGCGCACGTCGCCACCAGCCAGATCCCCTGGAGTACGCCCTCGCTGACGGCGGTGATCGGCCACAGCACGAGAGCGGCGAACGGCGGATAGGTGAACGGACCGCCGTTCTCCGCCACATACCCGTACAGCGGCTCGCCGGCGCGCAGGTCGGACAGCGCACCGTAGTAGATGTGCAGGTCGGAGAGGCGATCCGGACGGCGCAGAACGAGCACACAGGACACCAGCGCGACGACGACGAAGGCCGCCCACGCCAGCGTCACCCGGCGATCCCGCATCGCCCGAGAATAGGCGACCGTCGTGGTCCGTGTGGGCCCAGTAACGGCAGACGCGGGGCTTCGGCCGGGTCAGGCCAGTACCAGCCTGCGCCAGCTCCATGTCTGCCCTCGGAAGAACGGGTGTCGCTGGTTGGATGTCGATTCGTAGCCTCGGCGAATGGGGACGGCGAGCACTCCGGCGTACGACGCCCACGCGGACTGGTACGAGGGCTACATCTCCGGCGGCGGCGACTATCTGCGGCGGGTGCACGCGACGGTGGCGGACCTGCTCGGCGCGGGCGAGGGTCGCTGCCTCGACATCTGCTGCGGTACCGGCGCGCACGCCTCGGTGCCGGCGGGTCTGGGTTGGACGCCGGTGGGGGTGGACCTGTCCGGCGGGCAGTTGCGGCACGCGCGAGGGCGGTTGCCGGTGGTCCGGGGTGACGCGGGCGCCCTGCCGGTCGCCGACGCGTCGCTGCCGGCCGCGATGTGCGTGCTGGCCAGCACCGACCTGCCCGACTACCCGGCCGTGCTGCGCGAGGTCGCCCGGGTGCTGCGCCCCGGCGGACGTTTCGTGCACGTGGGTGTGCACCCGTGTTTCGTGGGCGCGTTCGCCGACTGGGGTCAGCATCCGCGTGTCGGCGTCGACGCCCGGTACGCCGACCGGTCGCGCAGCTTCGACAGTTGGAACGCCAGCGGCGTGCGGGTACGGGTGGGTGCCTGGCACCTCCCCCTCGCTGATCTGATCAACGCGACCGTCGGCGTCGGCCTGCGGCTGGTCCGGGTCGTCGAGGCGGGCCCGGGCGGGGTCCCCGACCTGTTCGGCCTCCTCGCCCTGCGCGATCGGTAGCGACAGCCGACAGAAACACCGCTGTGGCAACTTGCGCCGCAGTCCTGTTCACGGGACCCTGTTCTCTGGGTTGCCGCCCGCTCACCGAACGTGTCCCCCCGGAGGCGACATGCACACGCTCCGTACCGTGCCCCGCCGGCTGCTGGCCGGCTCCGGCGCGCTCCTGCTCGGCACCGCCCTCGCCACCGCCGCCATTCCGGTTCCGGCGAACGCCGCGACCGGCGCGGACACCGTCGGATACGTCCGGCTCGCGCACCTCTCCCCGGACACCCCGGCTGTGGACGTCTACCTTGCCGCGCCGGGCGCGGCGAAGCCGCAGGTCTTCCCCGGGGTCGGTTACGGCGTGGTCTCCGACTACCTCGAACTCGCCCCGGGCCGGTACGCGGTGGCCATGCGCGAGGCCGGCGCCCCCGCCAGCGACCCACCGGTGCTCACCACCGAGGTCGCGGTGACCAGC
This sequence comes from Micromonospora arida, assembly GCF_003857035.1. Lineage (GTDB taxonomy): Bacteria > Actinomycetota > Actinomycetes > Mycobacteriales > Micromonosporaceae > Micromonospora > Micromonospora arida. The sequence goes on along the minus strand of NZ_QGSY01000154.1, from coordinate 1,333 downwards.
GGTGACGCCTTCACGGTGGCCGGTGTCGGCCGGCACGCCGACCTCGGCCTGCGGGTGCTCAACGACGATCTCAGCGCCCCCACCGACGGCCGCGCCAAGGTGCGGGTCATACAGGCGTCGGTGCGGACCCCCGTGCTCGACGTGGCCGCCGCCGACGGTCCGATGATCGCCGACGGGGTGCAGTTCGCCACCACGACCGACTACCAGCAGGTCGAGCCGGGCAGTTGGCGGCTGAAGCTCACGGGTGCCGGCGGGCCGAGCACCGACGCCGAGGTGCGGCTCACCGGCGGCGCGGTCTACTCGCTGCTGGTGCTCGACGCGAAACAGGGCGGGCTCACCGCCGAGCTGCGCCGCGACGCCGAGGGCGGCACCGTCGTCCCGGCCGGCGGGGTGGACACCGGCGCCGGTGGCACCGCCGGGGTCGGGCTCGACGCGTACCCCCTGACGGCCGGCGGTCTGGCCGCGGCGGCCGGCGCGGTGGCCCTGCTGCTCTGGCGTCGGCGACGGCGCACCACCTGGTGAGCGCCGGGCCGGACCCGTCGATCCGGCGGCACCGTGACCGCCGGATACCGCTGGCCGCGCTGGTCGCGGCCGGCGCGGCGGTCTGCCTGGCCGTCGGCACCGGGGTCGGGCTGGCCACCACCGGCCCGCCACCGCCGGTGGCGCGCTGGCACCCCGGCTGCGGCGACGCCTGCCCGTCGGTGGCCGCCGCGCCCACGCCACACGGTCCACCCACGCGGGTACGCGTACCGCGCATCGACGTCGACTCACCGCTCACCGTGCTGGGTCTGGACCGCGCCGGCGCGCTGATTCCGCCGACCGACTTCCACACCGCTGGCTGGTACGGCGGCGGCCCGGCCCCGGGCGACACCGGCCCGGCCGTACTCGCCGGGCACCTGGACTCACGACGCGGCCCGGCGGTCTTCGCCCGGCTCGGCGAGCTACGGCCCGGCGACGTCGTGGAGGTGTGGCGCGGCGGGCAGCGGTTGCCGTTCCGGGTGACCGGGTCGCTGCGTACTCCCAAGGACCAGTTTCCGACCGCCGCGGTCTACGGCCCGACGCCCGGGGCGGAGCTGCGCCTGGTCACCTGCGGGGGCGACTTCGACCGGCGGCGGGGCCACTACGTCGACAACGTGGTGGTGTTCGCGGTGACCGAGGCCCCCGACCCGGTCCTGCCGACGTCCGCCGCAGGCTGAGCCACGCACCGGGCTTGATCCACTCGGGTCCAGGGAAATCGCGGTATCCGGGAGCGCTTGATGCCCCGACTTCCCTGAACCCGAGTGGATCAAGTGGGTGGGGGCGCGAGAAGGGGCGGGCCCGGGGCGTGGCGCGG
>NZ_QGSY01000057.1 GCF_003857035.1 Micromonospora arida | reverse complement strand
CTTTAGGGGTGGAGGGTTGTTGGGTTCAGTTCGCCGGTGGCTACCAGGACGGCGGGGCCGGAAAGCCAGCAGGAGTTCTCGGTGACCGTCACCGTCAGGCGGCCGCCGGGGACGTCGATGGCGACCACGCCGGTGTCCCGGCCGGCGTCACGCAGGGCCACCGCGCCCACCGCGCAGGCACCGGTGCCGCAGGACAGCGTCTCGGCGCTGCCGCGCTCGTACACCCGCATCAGGGTGTGCTCGTCGGTGCCGTCGACCGGGTCGCCCGCCACGATGAACTCCACGTTCACCCCGCTCGGGAAGACCGACGGGTCGAACCCGGGCGCGACGGTCAGGTCCAACGCCGACAAATCCACGCCGGCCGGCAGCACGCAGACCAGGTGCGGGTTGCCGACGTCCACCACCGCACCGGTCAGGGTCAGTCCGCCGAGGGTGGCGGCGGAGCTGTCGTACACCTGGGGTCGGCGCATCTCGACGGACACGGTGTCGCCCTCGACCAGCGCGCGCACGACGCCGGCCCGGGTGGCCACCGGCAGCGCCGCGCCGGCGGGCGTGGCCAACCCGGTGTCGAGCAGGTAGCGCACGAAGACCCGGGCGCCGTTGCCGCACATCTCGGCGAACGAGCCGTCGGCGTTCCAGTAGTCCATGAACCACTCGGCCTCGCCGGCCAGACCCGCGCCGTCCGGATGCTTGGCCGCGCGGACCACCCGCAGCACGCCGTCCGCGCCGATGCCCCGACGCCGGTCACAGAGCGCCGCGACCAGCTCCGGGGTCAGGTCGAGCTGACCGTCCGGGTCGGGAAGGATGACGAAGTCGTTGCCGGTGCCGTGGCCCTTGGTGAACTCCACAGCCCCATCATCGCGCAGCCGCCGGCACCAGACGCAGGGCGGCCCCGATCAGGTCCGGGGTCGTCGAGTCCAGCCAGTGGATCCGCGGGTCCCGGCGGAACCAGGACCGCTGCCGCCGGACGAAACGCCGGGTGGCCCGGACCGTCTCGTCGTGCGCCTGCGCCTCGGTCAGCTCACCGGCGAGCAGGCGCAGCACCTGCTGGTAGCCGAGGGCCCGACTCGCCGTCCGCCCCTCGGGCAGGCCGCGCCCGACCAGCTCACGGGTCTCCGGCACCAGGCCGTCGGCCCACATCCGGTCGACCCGCAGCGCGATCCGCTCGTCCAGCAGGCCGGTGTCCAGGTCGACCCCGAGCTGCACGGACGGGTAGTACGGCGTGGGCTGCGGCAGCGAGGCGGCGAACGGCGCGCCGGTGAGCTCGATCACCTCCAGGGCCCGCACGATCCGCCGGCCGTTGCCGGGCAGGATGCTCTCGGCGGCGACCGGGTCGGCGGCACGCAGCCGTGCGTACAGCGGGGCCGGGCCCACCTCGGCCAACTCCCGTTCCAGCCGCTCCCGCAGCGCCGCGTCCGTGCCGGGGAACTCGAAGCGCTCCAGCACCGCCCGCACGTACAGCCCGGAGCCACCGACCAGCAGCGGCACCCGCCCCCGGGACAGGATGTCGTCCACCGCCGCGCGGGCCAGTCGCTGGTACTCCGCGACGCTCGCCGGCTCGGTGACCTCCCAGATGTCCAGCAGGTGATGCGGCACCCCGTCCCGCTCGGCGAGGGTCAGCTTGGCGGTGCCGATGTCCATGCCCCGGTAGAGCTGCATCGAGTCGGCGTTGACCACCTCGCCGTCCAGGGCGTGCGCCAACGCGATGCTCAGCGCAGATTTGCCGGCCGCGGTCGGGCCGACCACAGCGACGACCGTGCCTGTCACACCCGCTCCCAGGACGCTACGAAGTAGGCCACCCCGTAGGGGGCGGAGTCGTGCAGCAACTCGCCGCGCCACCCACCACCGGCCGCGCGGGCCGCGCCGGCGAGCACCTGCCAGGGGGCGCGACCGGCGGCCTTCAGCTCCGTCGACACCACCGGGTCGAGGTCGAGCAGGGCGTCCAGGTCCGCGTCGGCCAGCGCCGCGGCAACCCCCTGGTCGTACGGGAGGGCGCGCGCGTCGTCGTACCCGGGTGCTTTCTCTCCCCGGCAGGCGGACCCGTCCCCGAGCACCAGCGACGCCACCCGGTCACCGGCGGCACCGACCTCGTCGGCGAGCGCGGCCAGCTCGGCCGGGCCGGCGTCGGCGGCCACCTGCACGGCCGTCACCTGCGGTCGGGTGTCGTGACGGGCCAGCAGCCACGCGCCGATGGTCAGGCTCAACGGCAGCACCGCACCCCGGTCCGGAAGGCCGGGCACCAACGGCACGTCCAGGTCGACACCCCAGGGCTGGAGAGAACCACTCGCCGGGGTGCGGATCGGGCCGGTCACCGGGCCGGTGCCCACCAGCACCACAATGTCCGGATCGGTGGCCAACAGCCGGCGTACGGCGGTGTCACAGGCCGCCCGCAGATCGTCCAGCTCCGGGGCCGCGGAGCCGGCCAGCTCGGGCACGAGCAGGGGCGGATGCGGGCAGACGGCGGCGGCGACCAGGGGCACCCGTCCACCGTAGCGGGAATCCCCGGTGCGTCTCCGCGCCGATCCGGTCATTCGGCCCCTAGGACACCGTATGGTCACGGTCGGCGATAGGCGCTCGACGCGGACCGGGTCGGACCTGTGACAATGCCGGAAGCAACTTGGCTGCGCCGTGGCGGCGACGGGGGATCGATCCCTCGACGCCGGGAGAACGAGGATGGGCACATGAGCGACTGGACTGCCTTCGGACGGGTGGACGCGGACGGCACCGTGTACGTCAAGACCACCGAGGGAGAGCGGGTGGTCGGATCCTGGCAGGCGGGAGCACCGGAGGAGGGCCTGGCACACTTCGCCCGTCGCTTCGCCGACCTGGTGACCGAGGTGGACCTGACCGAGGCGCGACTCAAGTCGGGTGCGGCGGACGCCGGGCACTCGTTGAGCACGATCCGGCGGATCCGTGCCTCGCTGCCCGAGGCCAACGTGGTCGGCGACATCGACGCGCTGGCCACCCGCCTGGACAAGCTGGCGACCCTCGCCGAGGAGAAGGCCGGCGAAGCGCGCGCCGCCCGGGACGCCGCTCGCGGCGAGGCCCTGGCCCGCAAGACCGCGCTGGTCGAGGAGGCCGAGAAGCTGGCCGCCGAATCCACCGGGTGGAAGACCGCCGGGGACCGGCTCAAGGAGATCCTCGACGAGTGGAAGACCATCCGCGGCGTCGACAAGAAGGCCGACGGTGAGCTGTGGAAGCGGTTCGCCGCCGCCCGGGACGGCTTCACCCGCCGCCGCGGCGCCCACTTCGCCTCCCTGGACTCGCAGCGCAAGCAGGCCCAGACCGCCAAGGAGGAGTTGGTCGCCGAAGCGGAGAAGCTCGCGGACTCCACCGACTGGGCCGCCACCGCCAACCAGCTCAAGGACCTGATGACCCAGTGGAAGGCCGCTCCGCGCGCCTCCAAGGAGGCCGAGCAGAAGCTCTGGGAACGGTTCCGGGGTGCGCAGGACGCCTTCTTCAGCCGGCGCAGCGAGGTCTTCTCCGCACGGGACAACGAGCAGCGCGGCAACCTGGAGCGCAAGCAGGCCCTGCTCGCCGAGGCCGAGGCGTTGGACATCGACGCCGACCCGAAGGGCGCCCAGGCCAAGCTGCGGGAGATCCAGGCCCAGTGGCACGAGGCCGGCCGGGTGCCCCGCGAGGCGGCCGCCGGGCTGGAGCGTCGACTGCGCGTCATCGACGACAAGGTCCGTGACGTGATGGACTCGGCGTGGCGCCGGACCACCAAGGAGGACAACCCGCTGCTCGCCCAGATGCGGGCGCAGGTGGCGGAGGCCGAGGACCGGCTGGCCCGGGCGCAGAGCGCCGGGGACGCACGCCGGATCAAGGAGGCTGAGCAGGCCCTCGCCTCCAAGCGGCAGTTCCTCCAACTCGCCGAGCAGGCCGGCTGAGCTGACGACGTCCGGAGCCCCCGGTCCCGCTCGGGACCGGGGGCTCCCGCGTGTCCGCCCCCGCCCACGGCCGTCAAGGTCACGCTCGATCCAGGATGTAGTGGCCACTTGGCGGCCAGATACCACTACATCCATGTTCCAGCGCGATCATGCAGGGGCGACGGGGCAGGTTGACGCATTGACGTGGGCTGATCAGAATGAGCGACGGAGCCAGGTAGGGCCACCGGCGCGAGGGCGACGAAGGCGGAACATCCGCCGTCGAGGGTCGCCGGTGAGCTTCCGCGAGTGAGCACGTCCGCGTGACATGGGTCGTCGCGCACTGTCCGCGTACCCCTGAGGGACCGTGACGTGCGGACGGCCGCCCGCCGGCGTCGTTTCTGGACGACGCCGGACCTCCGAAGTGGAGCTCGAATTGTTCCGTCCCAAAGCTCTCGGCGGCGCGCTCACCGCGCTCGTCACCGTCGCGGCTGGCGTGTTCCTCGCCGCCGCCGTCAGCACCAGCCCGGCCGTGGCCGCCGGCACCGGTACGGGTTATCTGCATACCAGTGGCAACCAGATCGTGGACAGCACCGGCGCGACGGTCCGGTTGACCGGCATCAACTGGTTCGGCATGGAGACCGACAACAAGACCTTCCACGGGCTGTGGTCGAACAACCCGTGGCGGGGACAGCTCGACACGATGGCCCGGCTGGGTTACAACACGTTGCGGGTGCCGTACTCGAACGACGCACTGAAGCCGGGTGCGACCGCCAGTGGGATCAACGACTTCGTCAACCCGGACCTGATCGGGCTGTCGCCGTTGCAGATCCTGGACAAGGTGATCGACTATGCCGGCAGCAAGGGCATGCGGATCATCCTGGACCGGCACCGGCCGACGGCGGCCGGGCAGTCGCCGCTCTGGTACACGTCGACGGTTTCCGAGGCGACCTGGATCAACGACTGGAAGATGCTCGCCCAGCGGTACGCGGGCAACCCGACGGTGATCGGTGCCGACCTGCACAACGAGCCGCACGCGGAGGGCACCAACCCGGCGGCCACCGGCGCGTGCTGGGGCTGTGGCGACACCACCCGGGACTGGCGGCTCGCCGCCGAGCGGGCCGGAAACGCCATCCTCGGTGTCCAGCCCAACTGGCTGATCTTCGTGGAGGGGGTGAGCTGCCCGAGTGGTGGCCTCTCCAACGTCTGGGACGGCGACACCAGCAACGACGAGGACTGCGGTTGGTGGGGCGGCAACCTGTCGAAGGCGGGTCAGTTCCCGGTCCGGCTGAACGTGGCCAACCGGTTGGTCTACTCGCCGCACGAGTACGCCACCTCGGTGTACCGGCAGACCTGGTTCGACGCCCCGGACTACCCGGCGAACATGCCGGCCATCTGGGACAAGTACTTCGGTTACCTCTACAAGCAGAACATCGCCCCGATCATGATGGGCGAGTTCGGCAGCACCCTGGTCGACCCAAAGGACAAGGTGTGGCTGGAGAAGCTGATGGCGTACACCGGGACCGGGGTGACCGGGATGTCCTTCACCTACTGGTCGTGGAACCCCAACTCGGGTGACACCGGCGGTATCGCGTTGGACGACTGGACCAACATCAACACCGCCAAGCAGGCGATCCTTCAGCCGTACCTGATCGCGCCGTCGGGTGGCGGCACCAGCGGGCCGCCGACCGGCGGGCCGACGGACCCGCCGACGGACCCGCCGGCCGGCGCCTGCACGGCCACCTACCGGCAGGTCAACGCCTGGCAGGGCGGCTTCCAGGGCGAGTTGACCGTGAAGAGCACCGGCTCGGGCGCGGTGAACCCGTGGTCGGTCACCTGGAGTTGGCCGTCCGGGGTGACGTTGGGCAGTGGCTGGAACGCCACCGTCACGCAGTCCGGTACGACGGTCACCGCGGCAGCTCCCAGCCACGCTCCGTCCCTGCCGGCGGGCGGGTCGGTCACCGTGGGCTTCACCGCCAACGGCACGGCCAGCGCGCCGGGCACTGTGAAACTCAGCGGCACCAGCTGCTGATCCACCGGGACGGCCGGTGGGCTGCTGCCGGGACGGCCGGTGCGCAGCGCATCGGCCGTCCCGGCCATTTACATTCAGACTCTTCTATGTTTTTATCGGGAAAGCGCTTGCCTCTTTGTTGGTGAGCGCGAGCGCGGGAGCCGCTTTCCTTCACGAACCTGCACTGGCGGGCCCGAGGACCACTGGTCCCGGCCGAGATTCGCCGCCCACGGGCATGGGCGTCGCGACACCTCCGTCCGCCTCACCGAAAGGAAGCAGCATGCGCACAGGACGGCGTCGAATGACGCTGATCGCCACCACGGCCGCAGCCACCGCCACCCTGGTCACCGCCGGGCTGTTGACCTCCGTGTCCGCCCAGGCGGCCGCCGGCTGCCAGGTGGCCTACTCGGTCGCCAGCCAGTGGCCGGGCGGATTCACCGGCAACGTCACCGTCACCAACCTCGGCGACCCGGTCTCCGGGTGGACGTTGCGCTGGTCGTACGGGGCCGGCCAGCAGGTCAGCCAGGCGTGGGGCGCCACCGTCACGCAGAGCGGCAGCCAGGTTTCCGCGACCAACGTCGACTACAACGGCAACCTGGCGACCAACGCCAGCGCCACGTTCGGCTTCAACGCGAGTTGGAACAACTCCAGCAACCCGGCTCCGAGCAGCTTCAGCCTGAACAACGTCGCCTGCACCGGCAGCACCACACCGACCACCCCACCGC
>NZ_QGSY01000058.1 GCF_003857035.1 Micromonospora arida | reverse complement strand
CTACCGGGCACCCTCACCGTGGCGGTGCCCGTCGATCGTTCGCGGGGGTTGTAACGACCGGGGGCCGGGGGTCATTCCGGGGTGGCCCACCTGCCGGCACCCTCATCGTGGCGGTGCCTGCGGTCGTTCGTGGGGACTGTAACGACCGGGTGGAGGTTGGCATTCCGACCTGCGCGACCAGACCCCCAAGGGGTCCGGCGGCGGGTCGGTGGTACTGCGATCGTCAGGGTATGTAACGACCCCGGCCCGGCCATGATTCCGGCCCACGAGTGCGCCCGGTCACCGGACAAAGGCCGCGTACCTCACATCAGCTAACCCGTGCGTAGCCTGAATGCCCCAGACCGGACAAATCCTCCAGGGCCGCCTCTGCTTGCTCCTCGCGACCGGACACTCAGCTTGATCCACTCGGGGTCATTGAAATCGGGGTGTCCGGACCGGCGGGTGCCCCCGACATCAAGGAACCCGTGTTGATCACGGCCTTGCCGGCGGCGGTGGGGGCCGCTGGTCGCTCGGAACCGCATGAACGGCACGAAACCGCGCCCCCGGGTGAGGGCGCGGTTTCGTGGATGTTGGGGACGCCTCGGGTCAGGCGACGTTGCGTTGGGCCGGGACGGTCGACTTGTGCGGGCGGCCCAGGCGGGCCTCCAGCCGTGCGACGTCGACCCGAGCGTGCCGGCGGTCTGCCAGGTCCTCCCAGCCGACGGCGAGCAGTCGCAGGCGCTCCGACTCGCTGAAGCCGCCCCACACGCCGTACGGCTCCCGTACCGACAGGGCATGGGCGGCGCACTCGGCGCGAACCGGGCAGGCGCGGCAGACCGACTTGGCGGCGGACTCACGACGCAGCCGGGAAGAACCACGCTCACCGTCGGGGTGGAAGAACTGGGCGCTGTCGCGCCCTCGGCAGGCACCGAGTCGCTGCCAGTCCCAGAGATCGACGATGGGTCCGGGCAGTCTACGTACGTTCGACATCAGCACCCCTCCTCCCGCGCGGCTCCGCGAGAATCCTTATGGCCGGCATCCGGGCGGCGGGCCGCGCAGGCGCACCGTTCCCGGCCTGGATCTCCCGGTACCCGGGCTGTCGCCAACTCACACGTCTGTGATCGAAAACGTCCGGGAAATTGCGGCTTTTGCCCTATCTGTCGGAAAAGTTCGAAAGATTGCCGGGAACCTCCTCCCCAGCCGACCGCGTCATGGTCTGCTCGTTGGCGGAGAGGAGACCACAGTGCGTACCGTTCTTGTGTGCGTTCGGACACCACTCGCGGCCCAGCACCTTACTTCTGCTGCGGCGCGACTGGGGTTGTCCGCGATCGTTCGTACCGCCGTCTCTGATCCCGAGGTGATGCTGCGGCTGGCCGAGCGACCGGCCGACGTGGTCCTGGCCGACACGGCCCTCACCCGGCCGGACAGCGCCGGCTTCGTCCGCCGGGTGTTGGCGCGTGCGCCGCAGGCGGCGGTGCTGCTGCTCGGCACCGAGGAGTCCGAGGCCGCTGCGGCCACCATCAGCGCCGGTGCCCGGGGGCTCATCCAGAATGTCGACCATGACCTGACCAGCGCGGTGGCGAAGGCGCTACTGCTGCTCACCGCGCCCGGCCGAGCTTCCCGGCAGCGGATCACCGATCCGGCCCGCGACGCGGCGGCGGTGGGTGGTTCCGGCCGCTCCGGGCCGTCGCCGCGTGGTTCCGGTGAGCCCGGCTGGGCGGCCACGGCCGCCGACGGGCCGGCCGGGGTGGCGTCGGTGCCGGTGCAGCGGGGCGACGACGAGGCGGAGGCTGGGGCCGGCGAGTCGCCGGCGCAGACCGACCCGGGTCGTCCCGCCCCGAACGCCCGACCCAGTCGGGCGTCGATCGGCCTCACCGAGCGTGAGCTTCAGGTGCTGCTCGGCATGGCCGAGGGCAAGAGCAACGCGGAGATCGGCCGGGAGCTGTTCGTCTCGGAGGACACGGTCAAGACGCACGCCCGCCGGTTGTTCCGCAAGCTTGGCGCCCGGGACCGGGCCCACGCGGTGGCGGCAGGCTTCCGCGCCGGTCTGGTCGCCTGACATACGCGCCGCGCGGCAGCAGGGCATCCGGGAACGCGCGGCAGCAGGGCATCCGGGAACGCGCGGCAGCAGGGCATCCGGGAACGCGCGGCAGCAGGGCATCCGGGAACGCGCGGCAGCAGGGCATCCGGGAACGCGCGGCAGCGGGGCATCCGGGAACGCGCGGCAGCGGGGGCACCCGCCGCCCGGCGGCGTCACCTGGTGGCGGTCGGGGCGCCCGGCTCGTCCTCGGTGCCCTCGGACAGGGTGTCGTGCACCCCGTCCGCGTACCCCCGGGCGTAGTCCCAGGTCACGTAGTGATCCGGGTCCGGGTCGTAGGCGGGTTCGTGCACCCGGGGCCGGCCCGAGTTGAGCAGGTGCCGCAGGTTGCCGCGGAGCAGGTCCCAGTCGAAGTAGTGCGGCTCGCGACAGTCCTCGCATTCGATCACCAGCCCGCGAACCCCGATCGGGGCCAGCAGAGCCTGGTAGATCTCCAGGTCAGCGAGGTCTTCCAGCACATCCTGCCGCTCGACGTCGGTCAGCGGATCCGGCGTCGCGTCATCGCCCGGGTCATCCAGACCCGCGGTCGGATCGGCCGGGTCGCCATTGAACGGGTCGATGGGCTCGTCGTGCACCCCCTCACCGTAGACCCAACGCGGCGCGAACGTCCGCCCCCCGGCCTCCGCGCCGGCCCGGCCTGCCACGGACGGGTCGCCCAGCTCACTGGGTACGATGAGGCAACGTGCCGGCACCGTGGCGCGCTCCGGTGCCCGCCCGCGCCACCTCGCTCAAGCCCATCCGAGCAGCTCAGGGGAGCAATCGTGGAAAATTCGCCCAGCACCGATCTTCCGGCCGGCGTCGAGCACGCCGACCTGGGCGGCCACCTGCCCGAGCTGCCGGCCGGCTCCGCCAGGGTGGTTCCGCTCGGCCTCACCTTCGACGACGTGCTGCTTCAGCCGGGCGAGTCGGATGTGGTGCCCAGCCGGGTCAACACCCGGACGAAGCTCACCCGCAACATCGAGTTGTCCATTCCGCTGCTGTCCAGCGCGATGGACACGGTGACCGAGGCCCGGATGGCGATCGCCATGGCCCGCCAGGGCGGCATCGGCGTGTTGCACCGCAACCTCTCGATGGAGGACCAGGCCCTCCAGGTCGACCTGGTCAAGCGCTCCGAGTCCGGCATGATCACCAACCCGGTGACCGCCAGCCCGGACGACACGCTGCGCGAGGTCGACGAGCTGTGTGGGCGTTACCGCATCTCCGGCGTTCCGGTGGTGGACGGCGACGGCCAGCTGGTCGGCATCGTCACCAACCGGGACATGCGTTTCGTCTCCGAGCCGAACACTCCGGTTCGCGAGATCATGACCCACACCCCGTTGGTCACCGCGCGGGTCGGGGTGAGCAAGGACGACGCCCTGGCGCTGCTGCGTCAGCACAAGGTCGAGAAGCTGCCGATCGTCGACGACTCGGGCCGGCTGCGTGGCCTGATCACCGTCAAGGACTTCACCAAGAGCGAGCAGTACCCGGACGCCAGCAAGGACGACGCCGGCCGGCTTCGGGTCGCCGCCGCCATCGGTGTGGGCGAGGACGCGTACAAGCGGGCCCGTGCCCTGGTCGACGCGGGTGTCGACGTGCTGATCGTGGACACCGCGCACGGTCACCAGCGGGCCGTGCTGGACATGGTCCGCCGGCTCAAGGCCGACGTGGCGGTCGACGTCATGGGCGGCAACGTGGCCACGTACGCCGGCGCGAAGGCGCTTGTCGACGCCGGTGCCGACGGCGTCAAGGTGGGCGTGGGGCCGGGCGCGATCTGCACCACCCGGATCGTCGCCGGGGTCGGCGTGCCGCAGGTGACCGCGATCATGGAGGCGGCCCGGGCCGCCCGCCCGGCCGGCGTGCCGGTGATCGGCGACGGCGGCATCCAGTACTCCGGCGACATTGCCAAGGCCCTGGTGGCCGGCGCCGACACGGTGATGCTCGGCAGCCTGCTGGCCGGCTGCGAGGAGAGCCCCGGTGAGCTGATCTTCGTCAACGGCAAGCAGTTCAAGACGTACCGCGGGATGGGGTCGCTCGGCGCGATGCAGTCCCGGGGTCAGGCCAAGTCGTACAGCAAGGACCGCTACTTCCAGCAGGACGTGCTCAGCGACGACAAGCTGGTCCCCGAGGGCGTGGAGGGTCAGGTGCCCTACCGGGGGCCGCTGTCCCGGGTGGCACACCAGTTGGTCGGCGGGCTGCGGCTGGCCATGGGGTACGCCGGTGCGGAGAACATCCCCGATCTGCACCGCCGGGGCCAGCTCATCCGGATCACCGCGGCTGGTCTGAAGGAGAGCCACCCGCACGACATCCAGATGACCGTCGAGGCGCCCAACTACCACACCCGCTGATCCAACACCCCCAACCACCTGGAGTCCCCCATGCGTGACGTGGTCGAGATCGGGCTGGGCAAGACCGCGCAGCGCGGCTACCACCTGGACGACATCGCCATCGTGCCGAGCCGCCGCACCCGGGACGTCGACGACGTGTCGACCTCCTGGCAGCTCGACGCGTACCCGTTCGGCATTCCGTGCGTCGGCCACCCCTCCGACGCCACCATGAGCCCGGCCTCGGCGGTGCGGCTCGGTCAGCTCGGCGGCCTCGGCGTGCTCAACGTCGAGGGGCTCTGGACCCGCTACGAGAACCCGACGAAGGTGCTGGACGAGCTGGCCGGCCTCGACGAGGAGGCCCGCGCCACCAAGCGGCTCCAGGAGGTGTACGCCGAGCCGATCCGTCCTGACCTGATCGCGGAGCGGGTCCGCGAGCTGCGCGCCGGTGGCGGCACGGTGGCGGTGCGGGTCTCCCCGCAGCACACCCTCGCGCTGGCGCCGGTGATCCTGGACGCCGGGGTGGACATCCTGGTCATCCAGGGCACCATCGTCTCGGCCGAGCACGTGTCGACCACCGATGAGCCGCTGAACCTCAAGGAGTTCATCGCCGACCTCGACCTGCCGGTGATCGTCGGTGGCTGCACCGACTACAAGACGGCGCTGCACCTGATGCGTACCGGCGCGGCCGGCGTGATCGTGGGCATCGGTGGCGACGAGTGGTCGACCACCGAGTCGGTGCTGGGCATCCGGGTGCCGATGGCCACCGCGATCGCCGACGCCGCGGCGGCCCGTCGTGACTACCTGGACGAGACCGGCGGCCGGTACGTGCACCTGATCGCCGACGGTGACATCCAGACCTCGGGCGACATCGCCAAGGCGCTCGGCTGCGGCGCGGACGCGGTGATGCTCGGTGAGCCGCTGTCGCTCTGCGACGAGGCCCCCGCCGGTGGTGCCTGGTGGCACTCGGCGGCGAGCCACCCGTCGCTGCCCCGGGGCGCCTTCGAGGTCTCCGGCGAGCCGCTCGGGTCGATGGAGCAGCTGCTCTTCGGGCCGGCGGACGAGGCCGACGGCCAGCTCAACCTGTTCGGTGGGCTGCGTCGGGCGATGGCCAAGTGCGGTTACCGCGACCTGAAGGAGTTCCAGAAGGTCGGTCTGGTCCTCGACCGCTGACCGATCCGTCAGACGCCGGAAGGCCGGCCCTGCCTGGTGCGGGGCCGGCCTTCGTCGCGTTCAGCGGGTAGTCACTCAGCCGGGAGTCACTTCTCCACGTAGATGGTCAGGTCGGACATGTTGCGGTAGCTGGTCGCCGCGAAGTCGAGCGACTGGCCCTTGTTGTCCGCGCCGCCGGGGGCGGTGTCCATCTCCCAGTTGGCGTGGTGGAAGTTGCGCTCGCCGATGGTCTGGAAGAACTGCTGGAAGTTGAGGTCGCCGTCGCCCAGCGGGGTCATCTGGTACCCGTTGGGCACGCTGGTGTCCCGGTCACCGTCCTTGGCGTGGAAGAGCGGGAACCGGGTGGTCCGGTCGGCCACGGTGAGGATCGGGTCGAACAGGTCGGTCACCTCCTGGCCGGCCGGGTTGACGTACTTCTGGTGCTTGTAACGGGCCACGTAGGCCCAGTAGATGTCCAGCTCGAAGAAGACGTACCGCGGGTCGGTGATCTCGAAGAAGTACTCCAGCCGGCGGATGCCGGAGGACCGGGTCTGCCGGCCCTGCGCGTCGCGCGGGCCCCGGTCGATCAGGAAGTTGTACGCGGCGTCGTGGTTGTGCGTGTAGAGCCGCATGCCCCGGGCCTTGGCCTGCCGGCCCAGCTCGTTCCAGATGTCCGCGGCGGCGTCCCACTCGGCCTTGTACGCGCTGCTGGTCGGGTCGCTGCCGGTGCCGATGTTCTTCATCCCGAGTTCCTCGGCGATGTCCAGCTGTTGCTGGAAGGTGGCCGGCTGGATCGAGGCGTGGGTGCCGTTGGCCACCAGACCGTTGTCGTCGAGGATCTTGCGGATTTCGGCGGGGGTGATCTGCCGGCCCAGGATCTCGGTGCTCTGGGTGTAGCCGGCGAACTCGATCTCCTTGTAGCCGATCTCGGCGAGTCGGGCGAGGACGCGCTCGAAGCCGTACGGCACGCCGCTGTCGTCGGGCGCGGCGGTGATCCGGTCGCGGACGCTGTAGAGGATGATGCCGCGGTTCCTGGCCGGGATCAGCGGCTCCACCCGCAGCTTGCTCGCGTTGCCGGGGTGGGCGAGCGCGGGGGTGCCGGT
>NZ_QGSY01000120.1 GCF_003857035.1 Micromonospora arida | reverse complement strand
CTCCTACGCCGGCGCCGCCGGCGGTGCCGCCGAGGCCGTAACCCGGTCGGATCGGCTCGTCGGGATGGCGGCTGACGTGGGCCGACCCCGTGATCTGCGCGGACCAGTCGGCGTGCGCGGCCGCGGCGGCGTGCCGGTTGATCGCCTGGCGGATCCAGCCGTCCACGGTGGCGACCCAGTCCCGCCGGTCGGCGTCCTGGTGCCAGATCCGGAACCTGCTGATGCTCTGGTGGGTGATTCCGGCCAGCGCCAGCCGGCGATCCATCCAGAGGATCGCCTCCAGGCCCGCCGAGTTGGTCACGAAGATCACCTCGAGCTCGGTGATCGGGCCGGCGTAGAGCGGCCCCACCCAGTAGCCCCAGCGTTGGTGCAACGGCAGGGTGTGCTCCACCCCCGGCAACCCGCCCTGCTGCAACCCGGACTGGCGGATCATGAAACCGAGCGTGTCCAGCGCCGCCAGCACGTGCTGCTGGGTGGGGATCGGATGCACGAAGACCGGCACCATTGCCCCCTGGTCGAGGTCGGGGTCGAGCGACACCTCGGTCCGCAGGCCCATCCGCAGGCTCAGCAGCGGCACCCCACCGAAGGTGGTCACCGGGGTCTCCCACGGCAGCGGGAACGCGAAGTCGACAGCCCGCCGCCGGCCGGCCGGAACGACAAACCGGCCGGCGATGGGTAGTTGGTGAAACTGCATGAGTCGGCGGGCCGCGGCCGGGTCGTCCGGCTCGACAGTAGTGACCAGGCCGAGCCGGATGTGCCGCACCAGCACGTCCTCCGGGCCGGCCGCGAGGGTCACCCGCCCAGGCAGGCGCAGGCCCGGGCGGGTACTCGGATTGGGCAGCGTGGTCTGCACGGAGAGCCCGGTGCCACCGGACTCCGGGGACACTCCCGTCAGCCGCACCGCGCGCCCCCTCCCGGGACGGGGCCTGGCCGGCCCCCACCAGGCGCGCCTACCCGGTCGGGGTCGGCTCAAGCCCGCCCGCGCCGAGCAGCGCTGCCGTGCCGAGGTTGACCCGGCCGCACTTCGTCAGTGCGACCGGGTCGACACGTCAGCGCAACCGACGCCCGCGCGGGACCGTGTCGGTCTCGTCGTCGAACTCCCCGATGACCTCCTCCAGGAGGTCCTCCAGGGCCACGAAGCCGATCGGCCGGGCCGGGCCACCGCCGTTGCGGACCAGCGCGAGCTGCGACTGCCGGGCCCGCATCGCCGCCACCGCCTCGGTGACCGAGGACGTCGCGGGCAGGGTGAACGCGGGGGTCATCAGCTCCCCGGCGATGGCGACCCGGCCGGTGGTGACCGCCCGCACCGCCTCCCGGACGTGCACGAGCCCGCACACGTCGCCCGCCTCGTCCAGTACGGCGAGCCGGGATCGGCCGCTGTCCCGGCTCACCTCTTCGATCCGCTCGGCCGGGTCGTCCCGGCGGACGGTGACCATGGTGGCGAACGGTTCCATCACCTGCGCCACCGACGTGCCCTGCAACTCCAGCATGCTGGTCAGCAGTTGGTGCTGCTCGGCACCGAGCAGCCCGTGCTCTCGGGACTGCTCCAGCAGGATCCGCAGCTCGTCCGGGCCGTGCACCTGGGCGAGCTGGTCCTGCTGGTTGACGCCGAACAGCCGCAGGATCGCGTTGGCCAGGGCGTTCAGCGCGGAGAGCACCGGCCGGGAAACCCGGGCGAAGGCGCGGAACGGCAACGCGAGCAGCGTCGCCGAGCGCTCCGCGTCGGTGATCGCCCACGACTTCGGTGCCATCTCCCCCACCACCAGGTGCAGGAAGGTCACCACCCCGAGGGCGAAGACCAGGGCGACCAGGTGACTGGCCGCGTCCGGTAGACCCACCGCGTGCAGCAGAGGGCTGAGCAGGTGCTCGATCGCCGGCTCGGCCAGCGCGCCGAGACCCAGGGTGCACAGCGTGATCCCGAGCTGCGCGCCGGC
This sequence comes from Micromonospora arida, assembly GCF_003857035.1. Lineage (GTDB taxonomy): Bacteria > Actinomycetota > Actinomycetes > Mycobacteriales > Micromonosporaceae > Micromonospora > Micromonospora arida. Next base: position 4,769 of record NZ_QGSY01000120.1, on the reverse strand, counting down.
CAGCATCAGCGACAGCTCGCGGACGCCATCCAGCGCGGCCCGTGCCGCCCGGCCACCGTTCGCCGCCGCCTGCTCCAGGCGATAGCGCTTGCTGGCCACCAGGGCGAACTCGGCGGCCACGAAGAACCCGTTCAGCGCCAGAAGGATCACCGAACTGAACAGTGCGATCCCGGGGCTCATGCGGTCACCTCGGGCTTGGTCAGCTGCAACCGCACCGAGTCGGCCACGTGCCGGTCCACGGCCAGCACCTCGACCAGCGCGCGGGGCTCCGCCTCGTTGTCCTCGGCGTCCGCCCCCTCAGGTTGCAGGCTGATCTCCAACCGGTCACCGACCTCGGGCACCCGGCCCAGCTCCCGCATCACCAACCCGGACAGGGTGTCGTACTCGGGGGCCTCGGGCAGGGCGATGCCGGTGCTGTCGGCGACCTCGTCGATCCGCCAGCGGGCCGGCACCACCCAGGACCCGTCGTCCTGCCGGGCCGGTGCCCGCTCCGGTGGGTCGTCCTCGTCGCGGATCGGGCCGACCAGCTCCTCGGCGATGTCCTCCAGCGTGATGACGCCGGCGAAGCCGCCGTACTCGTCGACCACGCACGCCATCTGCCGGTGCCCGGACCGCAGGCGGTCGAGCACCGTGGGCAGGGGCAACGTCTCCGGTACGAGCAGCGGCGGCCCGGCCACCGCGCTCACCGGGGTGGTGGCCCGCTCTCCCGGGGGTACGCCGAGCACGTCGGCGATGCCGACGATGCCGAGCAGGTCGTCGACGCCGTCCGCACCGCGTACCGGGAAGCGGGAGTGGCCGGTGTCCAGCAGCTCGACCACCCGGCTCACCGGTTCGTGCGCACGGACGGTGTGCACGTCCACGCGCGGCACCATGGCCTCGCCGGCGGTCAGCTCCCGGAAGTCCAGACCTCGGTCGAGCAGCGTGGACATCTCGGCGTCGAGGCTGCCCTCCTCGCGGGACTCGGCGATGATCTGTTCCAGGTCCGCCGGGGTGGCGCCGCTGGGCAGCTCCTCGATCGGCTCGATGCCGATGCGGCGCAGCAGCCGGACCGAGGCCCGGTCGAAGAGCCGGATCAGCGGCCCGGCGACGGCCAGGTAGATCAGGGTGGAGCGGCTCAGCGCCCGGGCCAGTTGCTCGGCCCGGGCGATGGCCAGGTTCTTCGGGGCCAGCTCACCGATAACCATCTGCACGATGGTGGCGATGACCAGGGCCAACGCTACCGACAGCGGCAGGCTGACCGCCTCGCTGACGCCGGCCACGCCGAGCAGGTCGGCGAGACCACCGCCCAGGTACGGCTCGGCGACGTAGCCGACCAGCAGCGCGGTGACGGTGATGCCCAGTTGGGCACCGGAGAGCATGAAGGAGAGCCGGCTGGTGACGGTCAGGGCCCGGGCGGCGGCCTGATCGCCGTCATCGGCGAGCTGGCGCAGCTTGCCCCGGTCCACGGCGACGTAGCCGAACTCCTGCGCCACGAAGTAGCCGGTGGCGGCAGTGAGAATGGTGATGAGAAGGAGACCAACGACGATCAACACGGGTCGCTCAGGGCTCCCGGGGTCGTCGGTACGGGGATATGCCGGGCACGACCCGGCTGGCTACTGCTGCCCTCCTGGGCAGAAGAGTCGATCATGCCGCTATTTTATCCGCGCTGGCTGGGACTCCGCTGGGGGTGGGCCGAAGGAGCGAATCGTCCGGTTCATGGCCGCCCGCGGTAGTCACGCCGGCCTCGCCGACCCGTCACCTGATCCCCGTTCGGCCAGCTCGTCGGCGTCGAGCAGGCTCCGGTCGAGCCGCCCCGACCGGTACGCGGCCCGCCCGATCATCTGCGCCGCGACCGGCGCGGTCGCCAACTGGAAGACCGCCACCAGCAGGATCATGCCGAGGTCCGACGGGGACCGCAGCCGCAACGCGATGCCCAGCAGCAACAGGAGCACCCCGAGCACCTGCGGCTTGGTGGCCGCGTGCATCCGGGACAGCGCATCCGGGAAGCGCAGTACGCCGATCGCGGCGGCCAGGCCGAGCAGCGCGCCGGCCACCAGGCAACCGGCGCCGAGCCAGTTCGCGATGGTCGAGATCACTGCTGCTCCCGGACCGCGAAGCGGACCAGCGACACCGAGCCCACGAAGCCGAGCAGGGAGAGCACCACCAGCACGGGCAGGGTTGTCGCGTGCCGGTTGACCGCCGCCTCGGCACCCACCGCGGCGAGCATCGTGGCGAGCAGCATGTCCGCGGCGATGACCCGGTCCACCAGTGACGGGCCACGGTAGAGCCGCAGCAGAGCGAGCAGCGCGGTCACCGACAGCAGGACGGTGAGGACGACGGCGAGGAACGTGGTCACGAGCGGGTTCCCTTCGCGGACGGATCGGTCTCGATGCGGCGCAGTTCGGCGGCCGAGCCCACCGCGCGGACGATTCGCCGTTCGAGGGTGAGGGTGCGGTCCCGGGCCACCTCCAGGTCAGCCGGCCTGTGGGTGTCCAGGACGTGCAGGTAGAGCGTTCCGGAGTCCCGGTCCACCTCGAGGATCAGCGTGCCCGGCACCAGCGAGACCGCCTCGGCGGTGAGCGCCAGGTTCAGGTCGCTGGGCACCCGCAACTGGACCCCGATGATCGCCCCGCGCGGCCGGTAGCCGGGTTGCACGGCGATCCGGGCGACGTGCACGCTCGCGCTGACCAGCTCGACGACGAACCGGCCGGCGAAGACCAGCAGCGCCCAGGGCCGCAGTCGGCCGCCGAAGCTGACCGCCGGCAGCGGGTAGAACACCAGCACCGCGCCGCCCACCAGCAGGCCGCCAACCAGGTTGGCCCAGTTGACGTCGCCCCAGAGCAGGTTCCAGACCACCACCAGCCACCCGAGCGCCGCCACCTGGTCGCGCCAGCGCCCGAGCCGGCCGCGTCCCACCACGGCGGGGGTGTCGGGAGCCGGCTCAGGGGTGCCGGTCACGGCACACCACCCGGCAGCACGGCATGCACGTACGGGGTGCGCAGCCGCAGGTCGGCGGCCGCGTCCGAGGTGACGTCGAAGAGCGGACCGGCCAGCAGGGTCAGCGCCAGCCCGAGGGCGACCAGGGCCACGGTGGCCCCGGTCATCAGCCTTGGCAGCGGGACGGCCGCCTCGGTGGTGGCCAGCCGGGGCGCGCGCCAAAAGGCGATGTTCCACACCCGGGACGCCACATAGAGGGTGAGCAGGCTGGTCACCGTGCCCGCCGCCACCAGCACCCCGGGCAGCGGCCCGCCGACCGCCACCCCGGCCTGGAGCAGGCCGAGCTTGCCGAGGAAACCGGAGAACGGCGGCACCCCGGCGAGGTTCATGGCCGGGACGAAGAACAGCACACCGAGCAGCGGCGCCACCCGGGCCAGCCCACCGATGCGGCGCAGGTCGGTGCTGCCGGCCCGCTCCTCGACCAGACCGGCGACGAGGAACAGCGTGGTCTGGATGGTGATGTGGTGCACCACGTAGAAGATCGCGCCGGAGAGCCCGGCGACGGTGCTCAACGCCACCCCGAAGATCATGTAGCCGATGTGGCTGACCAGGGTGAACGAGAAGAGCCGCTTCAGATCGGACTGGGCCACCGCGCCGAGGATGCCGACCACCATGGTCAGACCGGCGACGACCATGAGCAACCTGTCCGCGTGCCCGCCGGGAAACAGCAACGTCTCGGTGCGGATGATCGCGTACACGCCCACCTTGGTGAGCAGACCCGCGAAGACGGCCGTGACCGGGGCCGGTGCGGTGGGATAGCTGTCCGGCAGCCAGGCGGAAAGCGGAAAGACCGCCGCCTTGATCGCGAACGCCAGCAGCAGCATCAGCTCCAGGGCCAGTCGGACGCCGTCGGGCAGGTCGTCGAGGCGCTGGGCGAGCTGGGCGAGGTTGAGCGTGCCGGTGGCCGCGTACACCAGACCCACCGACGTCAGGAAGATCAGCGAGGAGAGAATGCTGACCACCACGTACGTCGACCCGGTCCGGATCCGGGTCTCGGTGCCCCCCAGGGTGATCAGCACGAAACTGGCGGCCAGCAGGATCTCGAACCCGACGAAGAGGTTGAACAGGTCACCGGCCAGGAACGCGTTGGTGACGCCGGCGGTGAGCACCAGGTACGTCGGGTGGAAGATCTCCACCGGTGTGGACTCGCTGGTCTCGCTGCGACCCTGGCCGATCGAGTAGAGCAGCACGCAGAGGGTCACCGCCGACGAGACCACCACCATCAGCGCGGCGAGTTGGTCGGCGACCAGCACGATGCCGACCGGTGCCGGCCACCCACCGACCGCCACCACCACCGGCCCGTGCCGGTACGCCTGCACGAGCAGCAGCAACGCCACGGTGAGAGTGCCGCCCAGGCAGAACACACTGATCGAACGCTGGAGTCGGGGCTTCCCGGCCAGCAGCAGCGTCAGTGCCGCACCGAGCAACGGCACCACCACCGGCAGCGGAACCAGCGCACCCATCACGCCTCCTCCCCGCGTCGAAGCCGACGGCGGGCGGGCTCGGGATCGACCTGCTCCGCGTCGCCGTCCGGACCCTCCCCACCGTGATCGACAGCGCCCACCTCGTTCCGCTCCGCCCGACGGATGATCTGCCGGTCCTCTAGGTCGTCGGGCACCTCGTCGTCGCCGGTGAGATACCAACTGCGGTACGCCACCGCGAGCAGGAACGCGGTGAACCCGAAGGTGATCACGATTGCGGTCAACACCATCGCCTGCGGCAGCGGATCACTCATCTGCCCCACCGCACCGGTGCCGACGATCGGTGCCCCACCCGAGCGCCCACCCAGAGGG
>NZ_QGSY01000095.1 GCF_003857035.1 Micromonospora arida | reverse complement strand
CAGCGTGGGCTACCCGTTGACGAGCCCGTCGTGACACGCCGTCACGCCCGACGCCCCGCCCACAACTCCGGCCCAGGCTTTGCTCTGCTTACCTATACGCACCACCTCGGATGAGCAGCTGAAACGTCGCGACCGCCGCTACAACATGTGTCGGCGATGATCACGTTGCGTAGCTGTCGCATCCGCGGGTGCAGAGCAAAGGGGGATCGGTGGGCGGTTGGGGGGAGGCCGCCGTCACGGACCGTCTACCTTTGGCCGTCCTCGGCCGGCAACGCTGGCAGCAGCAGGCACACCCGTAGTCCTCGCTGCTCCGGCGCGTCGGTCAGGGTGATGCTGCCGCCCGCGCGTCGGACCAACTCCCGGACGATGGCCAGCCCCAGACCGGCGCCCCCGTCGTCGCGGGCCCGTCCGTCATCCAGCCGGGTGAACCGGTCGAAGACCCGCTCCCGGTCCGCCAACGCGATCCCCGGGCCGTCGTCGGTCACCGTCACCAGGTGGTACGCCCCGACGCCAGGCCTGACCGCGGAGCCCTCCGTCGACGTCGCCTCGGCGGCGAGCACGACACTGCCGGACGCGTGCCGTACCGCGTTGTCGACCAGGTTGGCCAGCACGCGACGCAACTCCTCGACGGTGCCGATCGTCCAGAGCGGGCCGGCCGGCAGCCTCACCCGCACCGGCGGCGACGGGTAGCGGGCGGCGACCTCGGTCAGCAACGCGCCCAGCTCCACCGGGCCGGTCCCCCGGGTCGGCGGGGCCTCGTCCAGCCGCGCCAGCAGCAGGAGATCGTCGACCAGGCGGCTCAACCGGTCGGTGTCGGCGAGCAGGTTGGCGGTCACCGCCGTCCAGTCCGTCCGGTCGGCGAGGCGCTGGGCAACCTCCAGCTCGGTCCGGATGTTGGTCAACGGGCTGCGCAGCTCGTGTGCGGCGTCGGAGACGAAGGCCCGCTGCCGGACGCGGGCGGACTCCAGCCGGCCCAGCATGCCGTTGAGGGTGACCGCCAGACGGTGGATCTCGTCGGCCGACGCCGGCACCGGCAGCCGGCCGGCGCCGGCCCTCCCGGTGATCTCCTCGGCACCTCGACGTAACGCCTCGACCGGCCGCAGGGTCGCCCCCACCACCCGCCACGCCACTCCGGCCAGCACGGCCACCAGCAGCGGGAACGCCACCAGCAGGATGGTCCGGACCACATGGGTGCTGTGCCGCACGTCGGCCATCGAGCGGGCGACCAGCACGGTGAGCGGGTCGGCCGCGGTGCCGGCGGGTACGGCGACCACCCGGACCGGGCCGACGAGCCCGACCCGCTCGGCTGGCACCTCCAACCGCTGCCGACCGTCGCGGTTCAGTCGCTCCGGGCGGACCATCGGCACCAGACGGTCGGCGTCGATCGAGGCCGCCCGGATTCGTCCCTGCCCGTCGACGACCTGCACGCGGACCTGCCCCCCGGCCACGGGCAGCGGGTCGGGCAGCGCGTCCTCGGCGGCGAGCAGCGCGACCGCGTCGGCCGTACGGAACGCCTCGGTGTCGACCGTGCGCTGGAGCACGAAGCTGAGCGCGCCGAGCAGCACCACCCCGCCGAGGGCCAGCCCGATGGTGAGACCGACCACACCGATCGCCATGAGCCGCCCGCGCAGCCCGAGGACCGGCATCCAGCCGACCCCGGCCCGGGTGGGTGCCGGGCCGTCGGCGGTCACGTCGCCAGCCGGTAGCCGGCGCCCCGGACCGTCTCCAGCCGGTCCCGGCCGAGCTTGCGGCGCAGGTAGCCGACGTACACCTCGACGGCGTTCGGCGCGGTCTCCAGGCTCGCGTCCCAGACGTGGTCCAACAACTCGACCTTGGAGATCACCTGGCCTGGCCGGCGCTCCAGGTAGTCCAGCAGCGCGAACTCCCGCGCGGTCAGCGCCACCTCGGCGTCCGCCCGGGTCACCCGCCGGCGGGCCGGGTCCAGCCGCAGGTCACCAACCGCCAGCACGGTCGGGCGCTCTGGCGCGCCCCGACGCAGCAGGGCCCGCAGCCGGGCCAGCAGCACCACGTACGAGAAGGGTTTGGTCAGGTAGTCGTCGGCGCCGCAGTCGAGGCCGTCGGCCTGGTCGTACTCGCCGTCCTTGGCGGACAGCATCAGCACCGGCAACCAGTGCTGCTCCGCGCGCAGCCGCCGGACCAACTCGTACCCGGAGAGGCCGGGCAGCATCACGTCGAGGATCATGGCGTCGTACCCGCCGTGCCGGGCCGCGTCCAGGCCCGCCGGGCCGGTTGCCGCCACGTCCACCGCGAACCCCTCCGCCTGGAGACCGCGTTGCAGGGCAGCCGCCAACCGGGCCTCGTCCTCCACCACCAGCACCCGCACAGCTCAAGGGTGCCACCCGGGTCAATCAGCGCGGTTCGGTGTCCTCAGCCCGTTCACAGCACGGGCGAGGCAAGATGGCCGCAGGAGGTGCCACCATGTCCGTCCTGAGAAGCCGTCCCGTCCTTCGCTGGCTGGTTCCGGCCACCGCGGCCGTCGCCGTCATCGGCGGTGGCGCGGCGATCGGCACGTTCGCCGCCGAGGCCGAGCCGAGCCTGCCGCCCCGAACCGCCGCTCAGCTCCTGGTCGACCTGCAGACATCCCGGCTGGAGGGTTTGTCCGGGACCGTCGTGCAACGCGCCGACCTCGGCCTGCCGCCCCTCGTCGGGCTGGTTCCCGGCAACGAGCTGACCACCCTGCTGACCGGCACCCACACCCTGCGGGTCTGGTATTCCGGGCCGGACCAGCAGCGGGTCGCGCTGATGGACACGCTGGGCGAGCAGGACATCATCCGCAACGGCCGGGACCTGTGGACGTGGCAGAGCCGCAGCAACACCGCCACCCACCGCACGCTGGGCGGAGACGCCGGGGCCTGGAAGCCCGCCCCCGAGCCGGCGGCGAGCCTGCCGGCCACCCCGCAGCAGGCCGCCGACCTGGCGTTGGACGCGATCGACCCGAGCACCGAGGTCAGCGTGGGCCGGTCGGCCACCGTCGCCGGCCGCGACGCGTACGAGTTGGTGCTCCAGCCGCGCGACCAGGACTCCCTGGTGCACCAGTTGCGGATCGCCATCGACGCCAAGCAGCATGTGCCGCTGCGCTTCGAGGTGCTCGCGAAGGGCAGCGACCGGCCGGCGTTCGAGGTGGCCTTCACCCAGGTCGACTACCGCCGCCCCGACGCTGACCAGTTCCGCTTCAACCCGCCGCCCGGCGTGACGGTCAACGAGGAGAAGGCCGAACGCCCCACGGGCAAGCCCGGTCACGTCGAGCCGAAGGGTGACCCGCAGGTCCGCGCGGTCGGCGACGGCTGGACGACCGTGCTGGTTGGCCGCCTCGACGGGGCCGATGTCGGCCGCAAGCCCGCCACGAAGCCGGCCGCTCCCAAGGCCGCCGCCGGGCCGGACCTGGACATGTCGAAGCTGCTCGGCGGGCTGCCGGCGGTCAGTGGTGACTGGGGCAGCGGTCGGCTCCTCACCAGCAAACTGTTCAGCGTCCTGCTCACCGACGACGGCCGGGTGCTGGCCGGAGCGGTGACGCCGGAGCGGCTCTACCAGGCCGCGCGCGGCTGATCTCCGCGGTGTTCGCGCCGGGTCGACCTGACGGTCGGCCCGGCGCTTTTTCTCTGGGTCAGGCCGAGGTCAGGAGACGCCGAGGGCGCTGAGGTACGCGTCGGCGAGGACCGCGTGGCCGGGCAGGTGCGGGTGGACGCGGTCGTCGGCCCAGCGCGTCGCCGGACTCACCGCCAGCACCCGGTCGAACGCCGCCTGGTTGGGCACGTGCACCGCGTCGAACTCGGTGGCCAGCCCCGCCACGACCGCCGCGTACCGGTCGGTGTCGGCGCGTTGCGGGACGCTCCGGTCGGCCTCGATGAAGAACGGGTCGCCGAGGATCAGTCGGCAGCCGGTGGCGTCGACCGCCCGACGGAGCAGGTCACGCAGGGTTCGCTCGTACTCCTCGATGCCGACGGCCTCATCCGGCCGGTCACCGTAGTGCCGCCAGATGTCGTTGATGCCGATCAGCACCGCGAGCCAGTCGGGGCGCTCGGCGATGGCGTCGTCGTCCCAGCGGGCGGCCAGGTCGCGCACGGTGTCGCCGCCCACACCCCGGTTGACCCACTCCAGCTCCAACTCCGGGTGCCGCGCGTCGACCAGGGCGCGCACGAGACTCACATATCCGCTGCCGTAGGGCGCGGCGACGTCACGTCGACCACAATCGGTGATGCTGTCCCCGATGAAAACCATCCGTTGCCCGGTCCGCAGGATCATCCGCCGCCACCTCGCGATCACCGGCGCGCCGGACCGCCCGGCTTGGTGAGAACCGGCGGAACGCGCTATCTTCAACAGTTCGAAGGCACAAAAAAGAACGGCTGAAAGCCGTTCCTGCAAAGGATTCTAATCTTTAGGGAGACGGCTTGTCAAGGCACTCCGGCGGTTCCGGCGAATTGCCGCTCGACGACGAGATCGGTCGCGAGCAGGAGTACGTCTCGATGCTCTACAACCGGCTGGACCAACTGCGTGAGCAGGCTGCCCACCGGCTCACCGCCGAGCTGCACAACACCGGCGGCACCCTCCAGGACCGCTCGCAGCGCGACAGCTCGGTAGCGATGTACGCCGATCAGGTCGAACAGTTCTCCGCCGTGGAGAACGGGCTCTGCTTCGGCCGTCTCGACGGCGACGACGACTCCCGCCGCTACATCGGCCGGATCGGCATCTTCGACACCAGGGGCGACTACGACCCGCTGCTGATGGACTGGAGGGCACCCGCCGCCCGCCCGTTCTACCTCGCCACCGCCGCGAACCCGCAGGGCGTACGCCGTCGCCGGCACCTGCGCACCCGACAGCGCAAGGTGACCGGGCTCAACGACGAGGTCCTCGACATCGACACCGCCTCCCCCGGCGCCCACGAGGAGTTGACCGGTGAGGCGTCGCTGCTCGCCGCGCTCAACGCGGGCCGTACCGGCCGGATGCGCGACATCGTCGAGACCATCCAGGCCGAACAGGACGAGGTCATCCGCGCGGAACTCCCGGGCGTGATGGTGGTCCAGGGCGGTCCCGGTACCGGCAAGACCGCTGTCGCGCTGCACCGTGCGGCGTACCTGCTTTACACGCACCGCCGGGAACTCTCCAGCCGCGGTGTGCTGCTGGTCGGCCCGAACGCGACCTTCCTGCGCTACATCTCCCAGGTGCTGCCGACGCTGGCCGAGACCGGCGTGCTGCTGCGTACCCAGGGGGATCTCTTTCCCGGGGTGAGTGCCCAACGGACCGAGCCGGCCGAGACCGCGGCGCTCAAGGGCCGGGCGGTGCTGGCCGAGGTGTTGGCGCTGGCCGTACGGGACCGGCAGTGGGTGCCGGACGAGCCGCTGGAGATCGAGGTCGAGCGGGAGACGCTGACCCTCGACCCGGAGATCGTGCGCGCGGCCCGGGACCGGGTCCGCCGCGCCGACCGACCGCACAACCTGTCCCGCGCGCTGTTCGACGTGGAGATCGTCCACGCGCTCGCCGACCAGGTGGCCGAACGGATCGGCGCCGACCCGCTCGGCGGGGACAACCTCCTCGACGAGGCGGACCGGGCCGAGATCCGCCGCGAACTGCGCGAGGAGACGGAGATCCAGGCCGCCCTGGACCGGCTGTGGCCGGTGCTCACCCCACAGCGGCTGCTCGCCGACCTGTACGCCGACCCGGACCGGATCGCCGCCGCCGCGCCGATGCTCAGCGAGGACGAGCGGGCGCTGTTGCGGCGCGAGCGCGGTGGCTGGACGCCGGCCGACGTCCCGCTGCTGGACGAGGCCGCCGAACTGCTCGGTGAGGACGAACGCGCCGCCGCCGCCCGCCGGGACCGCATCCGGATGATGGAACGGGAGTACGCCGAGGGCGTGCTGGAGATCGCCCGGGGTTCCCGCTCGATCGACGTCGAGGACGAGGCCGAGGGCGGTGAGATCCTCGGCGTGACCGACCTGATCGACGCCGATCGGCTATTGGAGCGGCAGGAGGAGGCCGACCGGCTGACCACCGCGCAGCGGGCCGCTGCCGACCGCACCTGGGCGTTCGGCCACGTGATCGTGGACGAGGCGCAGGAGCTCTCGCCGATGGCCTGGCGACTGCTGATGCGCCGCTGCCCGAGCCGGTCGATGACCATCGTCGGGGATGTGGCACAGACCGGCGCGCTGAGCGGCACGCCGTCCTGGGCGGATGCCCTCGCCCCGTACGTCGAGCAGCGGTGGCGGCTCACCGAGCTGACGGTCAGCTACCGCACTCCCGCTGAAATCATGGCGGTCGCCGCCGACGTACTGGCCGAGATCGACCCGGCGCTGCGACCGCCGCGCTCGGTGCGGGAGAGCGGCGTACCGCCGTGGGACCGGACGGTGCCCGACGGTCGGCTGGCGGCGGAGTTGGTCGCCGAGGCCACCCGGGAGGCGGCCGGGCTGACCGAAGGGCGGCTCGGTGTGCTCGTGCCCGCCGGCCGGGTGGGCGAGTTGGGCGCGGCGGTGACCGCCGCCCTGCCGGAGGCCGCCGTCGGCGAGCATCCGGAGCTGGAGAGCCGGGTGGTGATGTTGACAGTCGCGCAGGCCAAGGGGTTGGAGTTCGACTCGGTGCTGGTGGTCGACCCGGACCGGATGGTGGCCGAGTCCCCCCGTGGGCGCAGCGACCTGTACGTAGCCCTGACCCGCGCCACCCAACGCCTAGGAGTCCTCCGCCCAACTCCCACCCCAACCCCCACCCTCTGAGTCGATCATGAGGTTGACGTGGACTGTGATCTCTGTCAGCCACGTCAACCTCATGAT
>NZ_QGSY01000060.1 GCF_003857035.1 Micromonospora arida | reverse complement strand
CGATACGCCGAGGCTGTTCGTCGGCGGCGGTCGCCTGCCGCTGCGCCAGCTCGGCGCGCTGGCGTGCGTCGTCGGCCTCGGCGCGAGCCTCGCGGGCCTGCTCGCGGGCGCGCGCCGCGTCGGCTGCCGCGGTCTCGGCGTCGTCGCGGGCCTCGTCACGTTCGGTCTGCGCCGCCGCGACCTCGGTGGCGGCCTCCGCGCGGACCTGCGCGAGCTGCCGCTGCACACCCACCGGGGACAACTCGGCGTGCAGCGACTCGGTCAACGTCTCGACGATCTGGTCGAGCCGGTCCACCGCCTCCCAGGTGCGGGCCACCTGCCCGGGCAGACCGGGGGCGTTGCGGTGCCGCATCCGGCTGTTGCGGGAGGCGCGCTGGCAGGCGCCGTCGTTGTCGCGGCAGTAGCGAAACGGTCGACCCGCGCCGACACGCTGCGGCACCGGCGCTCCACAGTGGGCGCACGGGCGGGTCTCGGTGGTGCTGGGCTGGGCGTCCATCGAGGGCGAAGTCTAGTGCCGGCCGATCAGCTCGCCGCCCGGGCCGTCGCGTCCAGGGTGTAGCGGCGTTGCAGCAGCAGCGCCGCGAGCATCGCCACCGCCGGCAGCAACCCGAAGCCGTAGCGGACCGCCGCGAGCGCGGCGTCCGGCTGCACCGGCGACTCACCGGCCGTCGAGGCCACGAAACCACCCACGGTCAGGCACAGCGCGTATGCGTACGGGCCCAGGGCCGCGCCGGTGGCCTCGGTGGCCGTCCACACCCCGGTGTAGGTGCCGGCCCCGGTGCTGCCGGCGTTGCTGGCGGCGCGGATCACGTCGGGCAGCATCGAGAACGGCAGCAGTTGCATGCCGGCGAACGCGATCCCGAGCACCGCCACCGCGGCGATGAGCACCGGCAGGCCGGCCGGTCGGCCCACCGCCAGCACCAGGGAGCCGATCGCGAACGCGCCCTGCGCGCCGAGCAGCGCCCGCTGCTTGCCGACGCGTCGGGCCACCACCAGCCAGGCCGGGGTGACCAGCAGCGCCGGCGCCACGAACGCGGCCACCAGCACCGTGGTCAGGCCGGGGGCGCGCAGCTCGTACTCGGCGTAGTAGGGCACTGCGGCGAGCACCAGGTGGGTGGTGGTGGACATCGCCAGGTACGCGGCGACCAGCCACCGGAACTGCCTGTCGCGCAGCGCCGTGCGCAACGCCCGCCACCCGCCGTGCCCGGACGCGGTGCTGGCCGGCGCGGACCCGCGCAGCCGGGCGATGCCGGCGACACCGACCAGCATGGCCACCAGCATCCCCACGGCCAGGACCACGCCCATCCGCTGGTAGCCGCCCCGCGTCGCGGCGTCGCCGCCGGTGAGCAGCGGGGCCAGCAGCCCGGAGACCAGGATGCCCAGGGTCAGCACCACCATCCGGAACGCCATCAGCCGGGTGCGTTCGTCATAACCGATGCGCAGGTCGGCCGGGGTGGCCAGGTAGGGGACCTGGTAGGCGGCGAAGAGCAGGTTGCCGGCGATGAAGAACACCGCCACCCACGCGGCCGCCGGCGTGCCGGTCAGGCCGCCGGGCACCGCGAAGAGCGCGGCGAACGCCACCGGCAGGGCGCAGCCGAGCAGCAGCAGTCGACGCCGGTCGCCGCGTCGGGTCTGCTCGACGTCGGCGCGGTGCCCCACCCAGGGGTGCAGCAGCACGTCGGCGATCTTCGGCAGCAGCAGGGTGAGGCCGGCCAGCCACGGCGCGACGGCCAGCACGTCGGTGAGGAAGTAGAGCAGCAGCAGGCCGGGCACGGTCACCCAGACGCCCATGCCGAGCGAGCCGGCGGCGAAGCCCGCCAGCGGGCCGCGTGGCAGTGTCGTTTCGGTGGCGGCCGCAGGCCGCCGGTCCAGCCCGGTCATCGCCGCATCCTCTCCGCAATCCAACGGTTGCTGGATTCTAGGGGCAGAATGACGGTCATGACCATGCCCCGCCGCCGCCCGGGTCGGCCCCGCCGAGACGAGACCCGGCCGACCCGCGAGGTGGTGCTCACCGCGGCGACCGCGCTCTTCGCCGAACGGGGCTTCGACGCCGTCGGGCTGCGGGAGGTCGCCGCCGCCGCCGGGGTCGACGTCGCCACGGTCGCGCACCACACGGGTACGAAGGCAGCGCTCTACGACGCGTGCTTCGCCCGGGTGTTCGCCGCCGAGCGGGATGTCCTCACCAAGGCCGCCGAGCAGGCCAGCGCCGCCCTCGACGCCGGTCCGGACGCGGCGCGACGAGCCCTGCACGAGCTGGTCGACGTCTTCGTCGACTTTCTGGAGGACCGCCCCGAGACCACCGCGCTGTGGCTGCGCCGCTGGTTGGAACCGCAGCGGCACGCCGAGCTCGACCAGCGCTACGCCGACCCGTTGTACCGGCTGGTCGCGGAGCTGCTCACCGCCGCCGCGGCGACCGGCGCCCTCGCCGAACCGACCCCGCACATCACCGTGCGCAGTCTGGTGTGGGCGACGCACGGGCACGTGGTGGCGCTGGCCGCGGGCGCGCCCGGCGCTCGGGAACGGCGCGAGTTCCGGGCGTTCGTGCACCGCCTGCTCGACGGGCTCTACGGATCACCGACCCCTTGACGGGCCGCCGCCGCACGACGATTATCCATCAGACGTTGGATTAAATGGGGGCGGCAATGGACGTACCACCTCGGGTGGCGGTGATCGGGGCGGGCGCCGCCGGGCTCGCCGCGGTCAAGGCACTACACGACGTCGACGTGCCGACGGTCGGCTTCGAGGCCGCCGAGCAGGTCGGCGGCCTCTGGGTGTACGGGGCACCCGACTCGCCCGCGTACCGCACGCTGCACCTCAACACCAGCCGTGGTCGCACCCAGTTCGCCGACCACCCGATGCCGACCGACTGGCCCGACTACCCGGACCACCGTCGTGTCGCCGGTTACCTCGCCGACTACGCCAACCGTTTCGGGCTGGCCGACACCATCCGGCTGGGCCACACCGTGGAGCGGGTCACCCAGCATCCCGACGGCACCTGGACGGTGGCCGCCAGTGGCCCGACCGGTCCGGTCGAGGTCACCGTCGACGCCGTGGTCGTCGCCAACGGGCACAACCGGGTGCCCCGGCTGCCCGGCCCCGGCTACCCCGGCACCTGTACCGCCGAGCAGATCCACAGCCACGACTACCGTGGCCCGGAGCAGTTGGCCGGCCGGCGGGTCCTCGTCGTCGGCGGCGGCAACTCCGCGATGGACATCGCCGTCGACGCGTCGTACGCCGCCACCCGCACTCTTCTGTCGCTGCGCCGGGGCGTCTGGGTGGTGCCGAAGTACCTGCTGGGGCGCCCCTCGGACACCCTCAACGGTGCGTTGGCCCGCCGACTGCCGTGGCGTCTGCGCCAACGCATCAGCCAGACGATGCTGAGCGCCACCGTCGGCAACCCCGCCCGCTACGGGCTGCCCGCACCGACGCACGGCTTCCTGCAGGACCACCCGACGCTCTCCGACGGGTTGCTGTCGCGGCTGACCCACGGTGACGTCGAGGCCCGACCCGGCGTCGCCGCCCTCGACGGCGACCGGGTGGAGTTCACCGACGGCCGCAGCGACAGCGTCGATCTGATCGTCTGGTGCACCGGCTACCGGGTGGAGGTCCCGTTCCTCGATCCGGCGCTGCTCGGCGAGGGCGTCGACACTCTGCCGTTGTACCGGCACGTGTTCCACCCCGACGCCCCCGGGCTGAGCTTCGTCGGGTTGATGCAGTCCACCGGCTCCGCGTTCCCCCTGGTCGAGGCGCAGGCCAAGCTGATCGCCGCGCACCTCGCCGGCCGGTACGCGCTACCGGACCCGGAGCGGCAGCGCGCCGCTTGCCGGGCCGAACTACGGGCCGCGACCGCCCGCTGGGGCCAGCGCCGCCCGGCGATGCGGGTGGACTTCGACGTCTACCTGGCCGAGCTGGCCCGGGAGCTGACCGCCGGGACCCGCCGCGCCCGCTCCGGCACGGCGTCCCCGGTGGGGGCACCCCGATGAGCGGCCGATCCCTGGCCGGCCGGCGGGTGCTGGTCACCGGGGCGAGCGGCACCTTCGGCCGCCACCTCGGCGCCGCGCTGAGCGCGGCCGGCGCCCGGGTGGTGGGGCTCGACCTGCACGCCCGTCCCGACGACGACGTGCCGGTGCTGGGCTGTGACCTGACCGACCCGGACGCCGTACCGGCGGCGGTGCGGGCCGCCGCCGACCGGCTCGGCGGGCTCGATCTGCTGATCAACAACGCCGGGATCGGTGGTCCCGCGCCGGCCGAGTTGCCTCCCGACGAGGTGGTCCGCCGGCAACTGGAGGTCAACCTGCTCGCCGCCTGGCGCACCACCGCCGCCGCGCTGCCCCCGCTGCTCACCGCACGCGGACGGGTGATCTTCGTGGCCAGCCGGATGGCGGTTCTGCCCCTCCCGCTCGCCGCCGCGTACGGGGTGAGCAAACGGGCCCTGGTGGCCTACGCCGACGCGCTGCGCCACGAGGTGGGCACCCACGTCGGGGTCAGCGTCGTCTACCCGAGCATGGTCGCCTCGCCGATCCACGACAGCACCGCCGAGGCCGGGCTGTCCCTGCAAGGGGTGTCGCGCCCCGAGCCCGTCGAAGGGGTGGTCGCGGCGATCCTGCGGACCGCCACCGCCCGGCGGGCGCCCCGGGACGTGGCGACCACCGCACGCGGCCGGCTGGAGATGGCCGTCGGCCGGCACGCGCCCGCGCTGGCCGACCGGCTGGTACGCCGTACCCTCGCCGCCCGCCTCGCCGCCGGTGACCTGGACGCCGCGCCGCTGGCCGCCGGGATGCTCGGCCGCTACCGGGGGCGCTGACCGATCGGGTCAGGGCGTGGCGACGGCGGCGCGCGAGCGGTCGGCGGCGATGCGCACGGCCAGCGCCGCGAGCGCGGTGCCGGTCACCCAGCGCTGCACCCGCAACCACACCGGTCTGCGGGCGAAGAACCCGGCCAGTGAGCCGGCGCTGAGCACGATCAGCGCGTTCACGCTCAGCGCCACGACGATCTGGGTCAGACCGAGCAGCAGGCTCTGCGTGGCCAGATGCCCCCGCGTCGGGTCGATGAACTGCGGCAGCAACGACACGTAGAGGATCGCGATCTTCGGGTTCAGCAGGTTGGTGACGAGGCCCATGGTGAACAGCCGCCGCGGCGGGTCCGGCGGCAGCGGCGCGGGCCTGAACGGCGAGTGCCCACCCGGACGCAGCGTCCGCCAGGCCAGCCAGAGCAGGTAGCCGGCGCCGGCCAGCTTCACCACCGCGTACAGCGTCGGCACCAGGACGAAGACGGTGGCCAGGCCGGCGACCGCCGCCGCCAGGTAGACGCCGAAACCGGCGGCCACCCCGAGCAGTGAGACCAGCCCGGCCCGGCGGCCCTGCGCCACCGAGCGGGACACCAGGTAGACCATGTTCGGGCCGGGCGTGAGCACCAGCCCCAACGCCACCAGCGCGATGCCCAGCAGTGCACCCGTACTCACCACGACGCTTCCCCCCGTCCGATGGATCCCACACCGACCGTAATCGGGATGAACATCCCAACCCAGGGCCACCTGGCAGGCCGTGGCCTGCGATCCGGGGTGATCCACTCGCGTTCGGTGCAAACGGCGGCACCGTCGGCGGGAATGCCCACCGTTGCGAGCGTGCTGACCCCTGGCAAGTGCGTGTCGCCGGCCGGAGGCGGCGCGTTACGGTGGCCAGGGAGGTGCCGCACGGTGACCGAGGCGTGGGAAGCGTCAGTGGAGGCGAAGATCCAGGATGCCGTTCAGCGCGGCGAGTTCGACGACCTGCCCGGCATGGGCAAGCCGATCCCCGGTCGGGGGGCGCCGTATGACGAGGCGTGGTGGATCAAGAGTTTCCTGGAGCGCGAGGCGCTCCCCAGTGACCTGCTCCTGCCCACGTCGCTGCAACTGCGCCGACGCATCGAGCAGGTCCCCGACGAGGTCCGTGACCTGCCCACCGAACAGTCCGTCCGCGACTTCGTGGGGCAGTTGAACGCGCAGATCGTGGCGTGGCTGCGCTTTCCCGACGACGGCCCCCGGGTCGCGGTGCGCCCGGTGAACACCGAGGACGTGGTCCGCCGTTGGCGCGCCGATCGGGCCCGGCCCAAGGTCACGACGACCGTCACCCAGACGGCGGCCGTACTGCCACCAGCGCGCCGGCCCCGCCGTCACTGGTGGCGGTGGTGGCGCCGTCGGGGCTGACCCCGGGCCACGGCCACGGCAGACTGTGCCGATGCTGATCGAATCGCGGTCACCCGACATGCCCTCGACGCCGGGTGTCGCCCTGCGTCCCTGGTGCGCCGACGACCTGGATGAGCTGGTGCAGGCGTACCGGGATCCGGTCCTGCGCCGCTGGACCAGAGCTCCGGTGACCACCGCCGCCGAGGCGCGACGGTGGCTGGAAGGGGTGCTGCGCGACTGGGCCGACGGGCGGCGGTACACCTTCGCCGTCCTCGAAGAGCAGGCCGACGGCGCTCGGCTGGTGGGCAACGTGGTGCTCAAGGGGGTCACGCCGGAGCGCCCGGCCCCGGAGGTCGGCTACTGGACGGCGTCGTGGGCACGCGGCCGCGGCGTCGCCCCGCGCGCGGTCACCGCGCTGAGCCGCTGGGCGTTCGACCGGTTCCCCGAGGTGGCGCGTCTCGACCTGCTGCACCAGGTGGACAACGTCGCGTCCTGCCGGGTGGCGCAGAAGTGCGGCTTCGCGTTCCAGGAGGTGCTGCCGGCCCGGCCGCCCTTCCCGCTCGACGGCCACCGGCACTCACTCGACGCCGGCTAGCCTGGCAGCGCCGCTGGACCTGACCGGGACGCTCCAAACGGGGCGGTCGCCCGGCAGGCGCCCGCCCCGTTTGGAG
>NZ_QGSY01000306.1 GCF_003857035.1 Micromonospora arida | reverse complement strand
GCCAGAGCCCGCTCGGCGAACCCAGCCCGAGCCCAGCTCCAACGCCGAGCGGGCTCTGGCTGCCAAGCCCCAAGCTCGCCGAACCGCTGTTGCCGCCGCCCACGGTGGTCGGACCACCGGCGCCGGCCAGGCTGGTGGCGCCGAGGTCGAGCTCGGTTCCGGGGCCGCCGGTGGGCGGTGAGGTTGTGGTGTACGAGCCTGCAATGCCGCCAAGGAGGCCGCTACTGCTACCAACGGTGGAGGGCACCACGGCGGCGGAGTTGCTATCGCCGTAGGAGGTGCTACCGCTGATGCCCGTGCTATCGAGACCGGAGCCGCCACCGAGACCCGAGCCGCTACCGGAGCCGGCGCTGCCAGCAGCGGAGCCGCCATCCAATTCGCTGGGGGTGTAACCGGCTGGAGGAGTTCGAGGACGGTAATTGTCGTGACCCGTGACATCGTTCGCCCCTGGCAGGACGAGTCGCGGCCGCTCGACCTCTATCGCCTTGCTCAGTGGAGCGGCAGCGCTGTTGGCCACCCGCTGGTTGTCGCTGTACCAGTTGTTCAAGTGGGAACTGGTGTCCCAGAAGCCGCCCCGCTTGTTGTCGTTGGCCTGGCCGTCGACCTTCATGGTCGCCTCCAGGTCGTCGGCCTTCTCACGGAACGCACCATCGGCGTACGACGACGGGTCGCTCTGGTAGTCCTTGCGCAACGCGGACAGAAAGGCTGAGGCGCTCTCGCCGTCCTGAGCGCCATCGAGTTCCCCACCGTTGGGCAGGCTCCACTCGTTGATACCAAAGCCGTCCCCCAGCGGCACCGGGATGCTCGCGACCGCTTTACGGACGTCACCCTCGATGCGTGACAACGCTCCGCTGACGTTGCTCGCGTTGGTGATCAGATCCTCGATGCCCCGGCCGATATCGCTCAGGTGCTCCCGGTACGCGTCTCCCCCGCTGCCCTTCCAGCCGGCGAGCATGCCCGGGAGACCATCGGTGTGCGGGCGCTCGGCGCCTGACGCGATCGGGCCGACAAACGAACGCCCGACCAACGCGTCCCTCAGATAACCCAGCGAGGTGGAGAGGTTGCTCCACCCTCCACTCAACGCCCCGACCGTCTCCGGATCCGCCGCAAGCGTCACCTCGCGGACGCAACTCTCCCACGTCCCAGTCATGACCACCCCTCACAGGCCATGCATGCGTGAGTAGGCATGCCTGTCGCCACGCGCCAAGCGCCTGACCCCAGCAGCTCATCGGAAGACTCGTTCGAACCCAGCGCAGAATTGCCCAGCAGCTGCGGTTCGACATGAAGTTTCACCACTGAATGCCCTCCCCCGAGTCGGCGCGAGCTTACAGTAGCCACTTCACCCCAAAGAGCGACGGGGCGGATTCCATCGATGGCGGGCTTAGTGGCAATTGTGCAGCTTTGCCGCTAGATACATCGGTCGCTGAGCGAGTCGGCACATGGCCATCGGAGGCAGCAGACGCCACAGGTCCGGACCCGCCCCCGCTGCGCCTCCCGCGCGTCCGTCCACCGTCGCTGGCTGAGTAAGGGCGTCGCGCAGTTGGTTACTACGGTCATCGCAGTCCCCAGACGGACCGCAAGCATTGACCCCGCCGCGATTGGCGAGGTGAGGGCTGCCAGAGCGTGTGCTGTGCCACCGTGATCAACTTCCAGATCTGGCCGATGAGCGGATGGCAACTTCGACTGTCTTCGCTGTTCTTGTCTGGTCACCGTGAGTGTGGTGTGGTGTCTCATTCAAGGTCAAGGAGCCTAGGATCTACGGAAGGGCTGGACGCGTGCACCTCAGCAAGATCACGGTCCACGGATTCCGCGCCAGCGCAAACCAGGATCTTCAGTGCTTGTTCCCAGGTCGGTTCTCGGTTCTTGTCGGCGCGAACAACGCCGGCAAGACCACCATCTGCGACGCGTTATCCCTCGCCCACCGGCACGTGTTCCCTCGACTGCCGCGGCCGTCGTCGGCGACCCTTGGACCGGGCGACCGCAGCATCGATGTCGAGTACACATACGCCGACGACCCGCACGAAGAAGGTCCGCTCGGTCGGCATCTGCTCGACCAGAGTGGTGTCGCCGCGTCAGGGGTCGCTGGGTCCTGGACTTACGCTCTGTCACGGGACTTAGGGCGAGTGTCCGGCCGGCTGTCGGTGGGAGCTACGAACGCTGACCTCCTCGAACAAGTCCGCCTGATTTACCTGCCAGCGTGGCGCAACCCGCTCGATGAGCTTGCTCGCCGTGAAGCGCGCATCCTGGTCGAGCTGCTTCGTGCGCAGCAGCAGCGACTAACCGGCTCACGAAATCTCGCAGGGCTGAGGGCCCGCGCCGCCGGGCTCCTCGACGCGCTTGCCCGTGACGGGGTGCTGCAACTGCTTGAGCAACGCGTCACTACCCACCTGTCGGCGTTGAGTGCTGGTGTAGCGCACCAGTGGCCGTTCATCCGCGGCCAGGTTGTCGACGACCAATACCTTGCTCGTGTCCTGGAGTTGATGATCTCCGCCGTGCAGGACCGCGCCGAGGCTCGCCATCTTGAAGTGTCGGGTCTCGGATATGTCAACCTGCTGCACATCGCTGTGACACTTGCGGCGATCCCTGACTCGCAGGACGCGGGTACCGACGAGCCCACAGAGGACCACGCGGTCGAGCCAGACCAGGCTAACCCTGACTCGCACAGCGCCGGTCAGCCGAACTCGCCCGGAGAGGATCAAGGGTCCACGGCCGCGGAGCCATCGCCGGAGGAGCAGTTGGCGCAAGCGCGCACGGAGAGAGATTCGCAGGAGGACTCGTTCTTCCCGGCGTCGCCCTTCCACGCCACGGTAGTCATAGAGGAGCCGGAAGCACACCTACACCCGCAACTGCAGCACGGCCTTGTCCGATATCTTCGTGCCACGGTTCGACGCCGACCAGAGCTGCAGGTGATCCTGTCCAGCCACGCCACCGACGTCATCACCACCTGCCGTCCAGAGGATGTGGTGGTGCTACGGCGCGCCCGCGACGGTTCAAATGTATGCCGGCCGGTGGCGAATCTACCGATAGCTGCCCGGCCTCGGGTGCTGCGAATGGCCCGGCTGCACATGGACGCGACTCGGTCGTCGGCGCTCTTCGCCGAGCGGCTCGTGCTCGTCGAAGGGGTCACCGACGCTGCGGTGCTGCGCCAGTTCGCTCGCGCCTGGGCCGGCAGCGACGCAACCCGGGCGGCGTTCGCCGAAGCGCTGACGATTGTGGTGATGGGTTGGAAAGTCGGCGAATGGCCGGTGCAGTTGCTCGCTACGGAACGCTATGAGCTCGCCGACAGGGTGGCCGTCCTCGGCGACAGCGACCTCGCTCTGGACGCGAGCCCGACGCCGCCTGTGTGGATGAGGGAATACCCGGCTGACACAGTGCGGTACTTCTCCAGCCACCCCACGCTGGAGCCAGCGTTGACTGAGGGCAATGAGACCCTTGTCGCGGAGGCGCTGCAGGGCATCGGGGTGGATGCACCAGATGAGATAAACCGGGCCACGGTGACGGCTCTCTTCCGCAGCGCGAGCCGGCGCGATGGCACCCCAGCCGGCGCGGCGGCGAAGCACAAGGGCGACTTCGCTCTCACGCTCGCTGGGCTACTTGAGGAGCGCATTGACGCCGATCCCGCTTCGGTACATGTCCCTCAGCACATGGCAGCGCTGCTCGACTTCCTGTTTGCCCCGGGTGAGATGGCGGAGCATAGCGAGCCGGAGTTTCCGTTCTGAAACCTGACGGGAGGTGCTGAGGATGACGACCCGCGCAGTGGCCGGCAACCCTGCTGTGGTGCCGCGGCACCGTAGTCGGCTGACCGACGAGCAGTTGCGAGCGATCACCGCGAAGTCGGCGTGCGTGTTCATCGAGGCGGCCCCGGGCTCGGGTAAGACGACCGTGGCGGCGCAACGGTTTGGGTTGCTGCGGTTCGCTACTCCGGTTGATAGCCGCGCCGTCGTTGCTGTCTCGTTCACCCGGTCGGCGACCAAAGAGCTGCAGCAGCGGGTGATCCGAGCATGGGGGTTCGCAGCGCTGACTCCGCCGCATCGGATAATCACTATCGACACGCTGCTGTGGGAAGTGTTGACATTTCTGCTGCGCGCCGGGCACCTTACCTGGCCTGGTGGGCACACCAACCTGACTGTGATCGACACGTGGAAGCTGCGGCTGCCGCACAACTGGACCCGGTACCAGCCCTCCTTGAAGCTCGACGGCCGTGACGTCACGACGACCGCATGGTGGGCAACTGAAGCCAAGTCCCGCGTTCTGCTGGCACCGTTCAAGGCGGCGGTTGGCGATGGAGTCTGCACCCATGACGATGTTCGCCGAGTGTTGGCCTATGCGCTGGACGACCCCCAGCTGGAGGCAATAGTCGCGGACCGGATCGCCGCGTCCGTGCGAGCGTTAATCGTCGACGAGGTGTTCGACGCGAACCCGCTGGACCTTGCATTGGTTAGTTCGGCCGCAGACCGGGGCGTGAGCACAACGATCATCGGTGACCCGTGGCAGGCGCTATACCGGTTCCGCGGCGCCGGCCCACATCTGGTGCCGAACCTCGTCGAGGCAAATGACTTCGCCACGTTTCCGTTAACCCGGTCGTTCCGGTTTATCACCGCGCAGACGCAATCCATGGCCCGGATGTTGAGGGAAAAAGTTCCGTTAACGGTGCTACCCCGCGCGGGGCAGGAACTTGACGTGGTGCTTGCCGCCACGTGGAAGGAACTGTGGAACATCGGCGGCGACATATTGCCGTTGTCGTTTGGAAGCCCAGACAGTGTGCCGGCTGCGGCTGCGCTGCTCCTGCTGGATTTCGTCACGTCCACCGCCTTCGGCGCGGCCGCAGTGTTTCGCGACGAGGCGCTGACGCAGCTGGGCATCGTTGATGTGTCTGCCCGCACCCGGTTGGAGCCCTTCTTCTCGGACGTCGTTGCCACGCTGCAAGAGCCTGTGCGTTCGATGGCGGCGGAGAAGAGGTGCATCAACAGGGCGTGGGATCAGTTGGTAGCCGCGATCGGGACAGAGTCGCAGCGGGAGTTTCCGCGGCGGCACCACTCGCACACCGAACGGCTAACACTACTGCGTCAGCACATACTGTCAGACCCCCACCGGCCCGTGCCGGGGATCACCATCCATCAGGCAAAGGGGCGAGAGTGGCGTTGTGTCGGAGTGTGCCTGGACGACACGGACATCGACCGGCTGTTTCACGGGTTGGATGAGACACAAGAGACGGACCGCCGACTGTATGTGGCATTGACCCGAGGTAAGGAACTCACCGTCGTCGTATAGGCGCATCGAGCAAGCGCTCGAAGATGTTCACATCATCGCCCTATTGGCGAGTCGAACGTCTTCACTCAATATCAGGTGCATGACCCGCCGCGTCGCGCGTTGCTGGGAGTCGTGGCCAGCGGAGACGTGGGCCTGGAGAGCGGATGCCGCTAGGTCGGGCGGCGACGGTCAGGAAGGACCCGACGGTAAGAGCAGATAGCCGCCGCCCGTCAGGAACCCGACGATCGAAGCAGGAATAGAGCCCCTTATATCGCCGTCAGTCCGACTTCACCGAGATCGATGAACGTCCCGCCCCGAGGACGGATCTGCCGGCAACCAGGACGGCTCCGGCGTCGAGGGCCGCGGTCGCGGCGGGTTGGGAAACGCCCTGGCCGAAAGGCTCACTTGTGCATGATCATTATCGGCGTCTTGCCGCTGCACCAGCGCCCGGGCGAGATCCTGCACGACGTCGTCGCCTCTCACGGCGGGACGCCAGCGCTCCGCGGCGCGGAAGACGAGGGAGCCAGCTGGCCGCTGCAGCACCCCCTCGTCCTTGACGAACAGGTCACGGCGCTGCAGGGCGGCCGAGAGCCCTTTGTGAAGGGTCGCCGCCATGAACGGAAGCTCCGCGTTGAGACGTGCGATCTGCGGAAGGTGCCTGCCACCCGGCTCGCCACGGTCGCCCGTACTGAGGGATCGCAGCCAGCGTAGAACCTCTGTCAGTTCTGCAGCAGTGTCGCAGGCTGGGCCGACCGGAGGGGTGGCACGAAGGTCAGCAGCCGCGATGGCTGCTTGCCGCCAGCCGCCGATCATTTCCGGGTCGCCGGTGCTGGAGAGGATGTGCACCGCCAGGCCGAGTTGAGTTCCGAGCTGCAGGTGCACGCTCGTCAATTCGCTTGGGTTCTGCCACATCCAGGTTCGCGCTGCGCTGACGGCTGCGACCGCGTCACCGGCGTTGCTGACGGCCGGTGCGGGATTCAACGGCGGCCGGGCAACATCGAGGCCGTGTAGCCGGGGATGCCCACGACCCAAGGCAATCAACTCACGGGCGACAGCGCTCAATCGGCTGCTGGCGGTCCACCTGGCGGCTTCCGCCGCCGGCCGGTAGATCTCGATAAGATGGCCTCGCCGTTGGTCGAGCCATCCCGGCAGCGCAATGTCGATCATTATCGCGGCCGAGGTGAGCCGAGCGATGTCGGCGAGGCCGGATTGGACGCCACCGCCAGCTTGAATCGCGAGCCCCTCCGGAGTGCGAGGTGTCTGTCCCGGCGGGACGTGACTGGCGAGGATGTCACCGATCACGCCGATCGCGTCTACAGCCCGACGCAGCGAACGCGCCGGCCCGGTGACCATGGCGGCAGGAGAGGGCGGGTAATCCCGATCAACGACCGCAGCTGATTGGAGCCCAACGTAGAGCTGCGTCAGGGTCTGCCCATGCCTAGCCAGAATGGCCGTGGCACGGGCTCGATCTGGCACCTCCGCTGCCGGGCGGCCGCCAACCAGCAGCGCCGTCGCTCGAGCCAACTGCGTGTAGATGGCAGACCTGGCAATCACGGCGGCATTGATATCGGCCGCAGCCATGGCACGGCTTCGACCCATCGCGGTAGACGCGGTACGTAAGGCTCGGTGCGCCTCGTTGTACCACTGACCGACGGTCATACCAGGGCCGCGACCGCGCGTCGTAGCTGTTGGGCCCCGGCGTCATGGCTGAGCCGTCGAGCCAGGTCATCGCGATCGTCGGCGGCCAGACGATCGTGGTACCGCGCGAGTTGCTCCAGCAGGGTCTTCACGGCGAGGCGGGTCTCAGCGTCATCGCGGATCGGCGCCCCAGCGTCAACAACCACGTCGTCGTGTTCCGAGTAGAGCCTCGCTCGTACATCAAGCAGCTCCAGACCAAAGCGGTCCCACGCGAGGTCGGTGCCAGCCAAACTCTTCCACGCCTCGATCGCCAGCTGCATAGCTCCTGCGGCGACGGTGTCATCGACACCGCGTGCGAGTCGAGCTGTGATCTCCCTTGCTGCCTCGGCATAGGTCATGCCGTGAGCTTGATTCGACGTCAACATCAGGTTCACTCCCCTCGTGATTTGACGTATCGCGGTAAGACGACGCATATCGGATGCGCCCTTGTCGATCTATCCACTCCCGCTGGTCGCGGACAGCAGATCTGGCAGGAGCTCGCGCAGCAGCGCATAGGTGACCGGCGTCAGGTCTTCAGGCACCTCGGCTTCTCGGGTACGCATCAGCTCCCCCAGTAGGTTGCGCAGCTCGGCGGTGTGTCCCTCGATGTGCGCGGCTCGGATGATGTCGTGCCAGGGCCCGTCGTCACCACGCTCCGGATCGGCCAGCCATGCCTGCTGTACGGCCCATCGCGCACCCGTGGGGTCACCCGCCTCAAGGTAGAGCTCGGCGAGCTCGTGTGCGGTATCCACGACTGCGGAGGTGATGTGCCCCGGATAAATGTCGGATTCGGGTAGCCAGGTGAAGGGGTTGCGGGTGCCAGTGGCGTACGCGCGGTCGGCTCCGTCGAGTGGGGCGCCCTGAACGAGCTCCAACGCGGCTCGTAGGTCCTTCACGCCGGCAGGTCCACGACTCTCACCGCGGCTGCGCAGCCGACGGAACAGGTGCCAGTCCAGCAGGTAACCCGGTGCCAACCGATAAAGCCGGTCAGATCCCATCTCGGGCAGCCAGGCAGAGCCGTCGGCAGTCTCCCCCAGCCACCGGCGGGCGCGGGTGATGGCCACCCGGCGGCTAGCGTCCTTGACCTGCTGATCGGGCCACAGCGCGTCGGTGAGCTGCTCCGCGGATGCACCGCGGGCACCGCGTTGAGCGAGGTAGACGATGAGTTCCGCGTGGAAGCGGCGCCGCTGATCGGGCACCGGGCCGGGCGCCTCGACCGCGACCGTCCCGAGGACGCTGATACGGGGACGAGTGCCGTCCTTCTCCCGCCAGGATCGCAAGTCCGCATCGAGTTGCGGGTCGGCTTGGCGGCGGCGCTGGCGAATCGCGGCGATGACCTCACGACGTGGGACCGTGGCGACGGTGCGGGCGTGTTCGATTCGGGGCACGGCGACGATGGGGTCCGGCGGGGTAGACGCATGGCCCCCTGCTTCATCGGACGTGGGCGTCGTAGGTGCGGTCGGCTCGCTCGTACTGAAGAGGTGGAGCACACAGCCGGCGGCGTCCGCGTCTTCCGCCCACCGTTCCGGCTCGGCGGCCGGCGGGGTCGGATCGTCCGTGGCCGCCCGCGCCTGCGCCATGATCTCGACGAGTGGTTCCAGCTCGTTTACGGGTAATCCTGCTGCGGCTCCGTCGACGAGGAGGAACGGCAGGGCGAGGTGCAGCACGCCGTCGTCGTCGATGATGGCGGTGTTCGGGCCAGCGGCGGTGGGGGCCTTGGTGGTGCTCGCCACTGCGACAGCGCACCGTCCGGCGTCACGCAGCTCCTTCCCCAACTCGTCGAGTACGCCGAGGTCGCCTGCGTCCGGGTCCGCGACCAGCAGCACCTGAGGTGCCCAGGCTTCGCCGACGTCGAATATGCGGCCGGCGAGCGTGTCGGCTGCCCCGCTCGCGTTCAGGGCGACTGCCACGGCTGCGGCACGGCGCCGAAGCCGCGTCGCAGCTTCCCCGACCGACGAGACCGCGCGCACCCGATCTGGGTTGAGGGCGATGAGCAGCTCGGTCTCCGGCGCCGGGAAGCCGGTGACGACAACCTCGACATCGTCGGACCAGGTGTTGCAGGCCAGCTCGCAGGCAACGTAGCGCAGCAGGGCGAGCGTACGTTCGCTGTCACCAGCAATGGTGAGGCTGCCAACCCGTTCGAGGTCGAGTAGCAGGTGGCGACCGGGCTGTGATCCGACGGCGACGAGAGTGGGCAACGGGGCGAGCTGCTCGGTGACGGGCGGAATGATGACATCGCCGGGCAGGGTCCAGTTCCTGCGATCCACGATCCAAGACGCGGGCGGTTGCGGGCCGGGCTCGCTGAGCACGACCGTGACATCGCGGTCGACAATCCAGGCGGCGGCGATATCTGGCAGAGCCTGATCCCGCTCCGCCAGCGCCGCGGCGAGGCTGCGCAGGGCGAGGTCGAGCCGGTCGACGTCGGCCGGTTGCTCGGCCACGCGCAGGGCTCGCTCCGTGGCGCCGCCTTGAGGGTGAGGCAGCCGGCGGCCAGGCCTACGATGCTGGCGCTGGCGGCCTCGGCGACGTAACACGGTCGCGAGTAACAATGCGGAGAGCAGCCCTGCGCCGGCCAGCGATCCCAGAACGGCCGCCTCGTTGAAGTCGCTGTCCTCGGCCGGCTGCGTGGGCCGGTTGTCCGGCTCCGAGGGGTCTGCGGTCACCCCTGCCGTGGTCGATGGGGCGGCTGTTGTGGGCGAGGACGTTGGCGTAGCGGCAGGGGGTTCGGCGGCCGAGGACTCCGGCTTTTGTGTGGCCGGCGCCGGTGGAGTAGTTGTATTCGGCTGGTTCCCGCCATCGTCCGGTGCGCGAGGCACGGTCGGCTGGTCGTCGACGTCTGGAGCGCTCGGAGCCGGCTGGGTGCGGTCGCCGGCTACGAGCTGGCCCTGAGCGTGGTCAGCAGGTCCCCGATCGCGGGCGTCCGGAGGCAGGGTGACGCGCCAGCCACGCTCGATGTGGTTCGGGAACCGATGGTCACGTCGTTCGAGATCCGGGTTCATGGCTGCAATTTCGGCGTAGCGGTCGGCGTCACCGAGAAAGCGTTGAGCGACACCAGCCAGCCAGTCGTCGCGCGCCACCTCATAGACCGGTGGTTCGGCCGATGCTGCTGGTGTCGTCTGCGTCGTGGTTGCCACTGCCAGCAAGGCATCTACCGGGATCCGCAGTGTCCAGCCGGCGTACACCCGGGTGTTGCCTGGTTGGAGGGTCCGTCCGTCCAGTTGCGCAAGGCCGTGGTTGATCTCAGCTAAGCGCTGCCAGGACACGTTGTGCCGCTCTGCGATGTCGAGCAGGCTCTCGCCGCGCTCCACGCGATGCTCGAGGTAACCGGTGGCGTCCGGGCCGTCCTTGGGTACGGCTTTGAGCGGTGCGATCTGCTCAGGGCTCGCATGTTCGGGTGCGGCCATGGCGGGGCTGGCGGGCACTGAGGCCGAGGCCAGGGCCGGAGCGGCGATCGCGCCAATGATGGCGGCAACAAGTGCGGCCGCGGCACGCTGTTGCAGCCGAGCACCCGGAATCCGGGCGGTGTTGCGCGGGACACGCCCGTGGCGGCGTCCACGCAGTTGGGCGACGGTCTCCACGGCCAGGGCGACCAGAAAGGTGACCCAGGTCCACGCGGCCAGAACGACGGCAACCCAACCGATCAACGCCAACGTCTGCAGGAAGAGGTCTCCATCGTCTCGGCTGCTGATGGCATTCCAGATCTGGTCGACGGCGGCGCTCGGGTCTTCGGTGAGATCGCTGAACCACGCGACCACGCCGGGCACTGGATTGCCGGCGGCCCAGACGAGGAGAACCGGCAGGGCGACGATCAGCGTGACCACGGCGAGGGCGCCGATCCCGTCGAGTGCCTGCCTACCCCGACCCGCCGTCCGTACGGTCCGTGCCACGGTTGTCCCCCTCCGGACTGCTACTGGGCGATCAGGGTCGCGGTCGCCCGACCGGTCGCCGTCGTGCCTGCTCCCCCGCCGAACAGGTCGAGCAGGATCGGGTTGTAGGTAACCGTGACTGTGACGGTGAGCTGTTGGGCCCCGTCCACGGTGGCGGTGCCTGTGACTCCGTCGAGATCATCGAGGTACGCCTGGACAGCGGTGGAGGCCATCGAGGCGTCGATCTCCTTGGCGCCGCCGTCGATGGCCTGCCCCGCCCTGATCGCCTGACCGCCGGCCCGGGCCGCCTCTGCGGCGATGTTGTCCGCCCGTTGGTACGCGCGCACCTTGGCGCCGCCGTCGACGACGAGGCCGATCAAGGCGAGGAATGCCGGCGCGAGGACGGCGAACCAGATCGTGATCCGACCATCGTCGACGCGCATTCGGCGCCTGGAGGTGGTCACTGCCGGCTCCGGTACGTGTCTAGCGGGCTGGTGAAGGTAGCGGCCAGCGGCACGGTACCGGGCATCCCGGGCAGCGCGACGTCGGAGAAGGTAGCGGTGCAGCTAACTGTGGCGGTAACGGTGGCGGGTTCGCCGGCGGGAACGCCGAAGCCTGCGGTGGAAACGGTGACGTCCAGGTCGGTGCAGCTCAGCCCTTGGGCGTCAAGGGTGGAGTTGGCGGCGGCCAGCGCCTGCGTGTTCGCTTCACTGCCGGTACGGGCTAGGGACGCCGTGCGGGCGGCGTCGTAGGCCGCCGCCTCGAGCGCCTGGCGGGCGAGGTTGACCCGACCACCGATGACGGCGCCGGCGAACAACGCCAGGATGGCCGGTGCCACCACTGCCATCTCGATGCTCGCCGAGCCGCGCTGATCGCGGATCCACCAGGCGCTCATGGTGTGGTGAGCCGTTCGACAGGTCCGTGGGCGGACTTGCTGATGGTCCAGCGGAACCCTGGTAGCACCGTAACCGCCTGGCCGGTAACGGTGACTTGCACCTCGGTCGCGGTGCGGGTAACGACGACCCGCTGGTTGTCCAGGCCCACCCCAGCAGCCGATAGGAAGTTGGCGGCACGCGTCTCTCCCGCTGCGGCTGAAGATTGATAGCCGCGCGCGGCGCTGGCCCCCTGCGTCGCGGCACCCAGCGCGATGGACTGGGCAAAGAAGATCAGCCCGGTCTGAACGACCGCGAAGGTCAGCAAAATCATCGGCAGGGCGATGACGGCGAATTCCACCGGCGAGCTGCCACGGTCGCTGAAGGAGGGGCCCGTCTGCCCGCATCCGATGGGGCGCGGGCAGAAGCTGGGCTGCGCCCGGGTCACGGCTGAGTTGGGATGAGATCGACCCAGCCAGTGGCGACGGCGACGATCCCCCCGGCGACGACTATGGCACCAGCGACGAGGATCGCGGTGATGACGGCGGTACCGACTGGGCTGTCGCCGCGGTCGGTCTGGGTCGGATCGGTCATGTCCTGCCAGCGAGTCACCAAGTAGGTGGTGACGCCGTGGATGGTGAGCATGGCGGCTCCTTCCGTGAGGGGTGGTGTCGGGGTCAGCGGACGAACAGTCGGGCCATGAACGGGTAGCCGATGAGGACGAGGAGCACGAGGATCAGCGCCGAGGCAGGGATGTCGAGCTTGTTGGTCCGCAGCTCAGCCTGGGCGAGGGCCTCGGTACGAATCCGATCTCGCATCGAGTCGGCGCGGGCTCGGAGCGTCTGGTGGACGTTGGCGCCTTCGCTGCCAGCGGTGCGCATGATGTCGGCCAGATCGCCCAACTCGACGACATCAATGTCGCGAGCGAGGACCTTCAGCTCGTCCCAAGGCGGCCGCAGCTGCAGCTGGGCGCTGAGCAAAGCTTCTCGGACACGAGCGAAGACCCAGCCGTGGCAGACGCTGGCCGCGCGGTCCAGCGACTCCACCGGGCCATGGCCACCCAGAACCTGATGTGCGGCGAGGTCGAGGTAGGTGCACATGGCCCGGGTGAACTCCGCCCGTGCGACCCCGGCCTTGGAGACGACTTCTCGGTGGGCCAGCACCGCGCCGGCCGCGGCAGCGGCGATCGTCGCGCCCACGGGAATGAAGACCGGGATCGGCAAAGACAGCGCCGCGACGGCGATGGTGATCAGGGCGGGCAGGATCAGGCAGAGCAGTGCCGACAGGCCCAGGGTGAGGAAGTACTGGTCGGTGCTGCGGTCCAGCAGCCTCAAGTCGGAGTGAGGCACCGTGAACCGCCGTCGGAGCCAGCTGATGCCGGCCGGAGCGTTGCTCGCGGTGCTCAGCGGATGAAGCCGCCGAAGCGCGGGACCCAACGCCGGCGGAGCCGGAATCAGCTGTACGACCAGCAGGAACACCCCGAGCCCAGCCATCGCGCCAGCAAGGACCATGGCGGTGAGGTAGCCGTTGTTCATGCTGCCACCGCCAAGGTCTGCACCTCGACCGGTGGAAGAAGCCTTTCTCGCTTGGGCGGCAGGCTGAGCTTGCGTACCGAGCTCATCAGCACGACGTACAGGCCGGCGAGGAAGAGCAGCACGAGCTGCCCGAGCACACTGCCGTAGGGCTGCAGGTAGTGCGGGTTGATCACCCCGTACGCCAGCAGCAGGATGGTCATGCCGGTCAGGAATCGAACCGCGAAGCGCGGACCCTCGCGTTTCGCATCCACCGTCGAGCGCATCTCGATCTCTGCGGCGATGGACCGGCTGATCCCCGTCAACACCTCGTGCAGACCCTCGCCGCGGTCGGTGACGTGGAGCATCAGCGGGGCGATGACCTGGTCAGCGGTGTAGTCGTTGAGGTCCTCGGCCATCTGCTGAAGGGCGGCGATCGGGTCGGCGCTGCCCTGCAGACGCGCCGCCAAGTCGCGGACCTCCTGCTCAATGAGCTGCGGTGCCGTCGCGGCGGTGGCGACTACGGCCTGCTGCAGGCCGATTCCCCGGGCGACGATGTCGGCCAACCGGCGGGTCCAGGCTTCTACGGCTTCGAGCCGGGCGATGGCCAGTTTCTCGGCCCGGCCGGCGGCGAAGAGCCACGGTATCCCGGGAACGGCAATGCCGATGATCATTCCGGCGGCGGGCCAGCCGGTCAGCAGCCAGGTCAGGGCGCCGGCACCGATCGTCGTACCCACCTTGATCTGGTGGGTGCGTTGCTCCCGACGCGTGCGTCCGGGCCCGGTCAACCAGCGACGGGCCTGCTGTTGCAGTGCCGAGGGAGGCCGGGGCGGACGGGTTGTCCCCACGACTCCGAGAACACCGAAAACCGCACCGGAGACAGCGAGCATGCCTGCCAGCACAGCGGAGAGGTCGAGGATGCTCATGGCTGCCTGTTGAGGGTGTCGAGACGGGCGCTCCACGCGCCGTGGTTGTGCTCCCCCTGCCGGATGTAGGCGGTCAGTTGACGCGGGTCGTAACCGACACGCAGCAGGGGTTCGAGCAACCGCTCCGGCAGATGCCGGGGTACGGCTCTTCCGTCCGTTCCCGGCCCGAAGATCTGGGTGGTGACGAGCTGGTCACCACTCATCCCGCCCACCTCAAGGACTTCCGAGATGTAGCGGTGCTTGCGCCCGCCGAGCTTGGTCTCGTCGTCGACGTTGACGTACACAATGAGGTCGATCGCGCCGCCGGCCATCCGCCGTGCCAGTTCGGCGGTCATCTCGGGCCCGTGCTGCAACGCCAGTTCGATGACGCGGTCCATCACGGCCCGCGGGTGCCGGGCGTGAATCGTGCAGAGGGAGCCCTTGCTGGTGGCCATGGCCTGCAGCATCGGCACGATCTCCCGGGACCGGACCTCGCCGACGATGATTCGCTGCACGGACATCCGGAGGGTCAGCGGAATCATGTCCATGATCGTGACTTCGCCGGCGGGGCGACCGTCGGCTCCGCGGGATCCATGGCCTTCTCGGGACTCGAGACTCATCGCCCACCGGTGTCGTCCGGTGGTATGCAGACCGAGCTCGCGGGACTCCTCCAGGGTGACGAACTGCTCCCGGTCTGGGATCTCGCGGGCCAGTCCCCGTAGCAGGGTGGTCTTTCCAGCATCGGCCAGTCCGGCCACCATGATGTTGAGACCGGAGGCCATGGCAGCCTTGAGGAAGTGGCAGATCAGGTCATCCATGGCGCCGTACCGGTCGCGGAGGTCCTCCAGGCTGATATCCATGAGGGTGTGCCGGCGGATGGCCGCGTAGGGACGCACCGACACCTGCATCAGCACGGTGAGGCGGCTACCGTCGGGCAGTTGCATGTCCAGCCATGGCTTGGTCGATGACAGTGAGCGCTCGGTGGCGCCGGCGCGCATCGCGAGGACTTGGAACATGTCGATCAGCTCTTTGTCGGTCTCGGCGACCGGCTCGCCGACAGTGATCCGTCCGTCGATGTGCTCGATCCGCACGTTGTCGCACCCGAGGATGTGGATGTTGACAATGTCCGGACGATCGAGCAGCTGCTGTAGGCGGCCGAGGCCGAACATGTCGGCCGCGACCGCGTCGAGCAGGGCGTCTTCTTCCGCCTGCAGGATCGGTTGCCCTGCCTGGTGCAGGGCGTCGACGTGCTCGCGTACCAGTCGAGCGGCGATGCGCTCCGCTTCCGCGTGGCGGTGGGCGGTGGAGACGTTGGGTGTCTCCCTGAGTGCCGCGGTTAGTTCCGTGCTGACGCGGGCGCGTAGCTGTCGTACCGCCGCGTAATCGATGCTCACTGGCGCCGGAGGGTGTGCGGCTGCGGCGGGCAGTTCGGGTGCTGACCTATAGGCGGCCGCAGTGCCGTTCCCCGGCCAGCGGTGGCCGTTCGTGGCGACGCGGTCGACCGCTGCCGGCCACGTCGGACCGCTGGCTGGACGCTCATCAGGCACGACTACTCCCCCTCGACGACTTAGGTGCCAGGTGGGCGCGCCGCCGAGCAATCGCGTCGCGTACCGCCGGCTCTGCACTGGCAGCGGCCCGGAGCAATCGCTCACTGCCTCGCAGTCGACCACCGCCGTCGCTCAACACCTCGGCCGTACGCCGGTCGTCGGGGAGCTCGATCGCGGTGGGCAGCTGCAGTCGCTGCTCGATGTCCCGTCGGCTGTAGGGGCCATCGCCGATCAGGGCCAGAGCGAGTGCTCCGGGCCCTTGGCCGTACTGCGTCAGTTCCCGCCGGAGCATCTCTGCCGCGCCCACGGCCGGCGCGATGGTCCGCAGGGTCGCCGCGCGCACCACGAGCAGCAGCAGGTCGGCACGGAACAGCAGCGGCCACGGCGGAGCGCTGGTGGCAAGTCGCCCGCAGTCAGCGATGACGTCGTAGCCGGGCTCACGGTGCTCCAACTGGCCGAAGAACGCGGTCAGCGGCTCCCAGGTCGGCCGGATAGTGCCCGCCTGGACCGAATCGTTGATGCCGGGTAGGACGAACCGCTTACCCGGATCCTTCGCGTCTAGGTCGATGAGCTGGTGGGCAAAAGTCTCGGCGAGCTGGTCGCGTAGGGCGGCTGCTGCCAGCGGCAGAAGGCCGATGGGTGGAATCTCAAGTCGGGACAGGTAGCCGCTCAGGACGCTGCCGCCAGCCGGGTCGCATTCGACCAGAACGGTGCGTCCTTGCCAGGACAGGGCGCACGCCAATGCGGTGGTGGTGACGCCGGGTGAGGCCTTGGCCGAAACCATCGCGATGATGGCCACGTCAGCTCCCCGTGGTCAGCGCGACGACGATTCGGCCGGCGGCCGCACGGGAGGCAACGAGCGGTCCATCGCGTTCGGGGACAGCGACGTTGAGGAGCCTTGTGCCCTCTTTGACCCCAGCGCGCACGTCCACCACGGTGGCCTTGATGCTCATCGGTGCTGCCGTCGTCTGCTGCTGGTTCGAAACCGGACCATCGTCCGCGGTGACGACGAGCAGCACTCGGGCACCGGGCTTCACCCTCTCAGCGGGCATGCGCTCCTGCGGCAGGCTGAGTCCCACCAGCTGCTCACCCTCGTTCGGTACGGCGGTGTCGGTGAGCTGTCCCCTGGTCAGCAAGGTGCCGGGCACCAGCCCGACCGCCGCGAACTTGCCGACGACCTCGTCGGCGGCGTCGGCCCTGATCGGTTTGAGCACGAGGTCGACGGTGATGCGTACCGTACTGAGATCCGACCGATCGATAGTTGAGCCAACCTCGACCGCACTGCTCACTGCCAGGTACTCGGCGGTGGTGCCGACCTTGCGCAGTACCGCAGCAGCGATCAGCCCACCGGCAGCGACAAGCGCTACCGCCAACCAGACGAGTGCTGGCCGCCAGCGGCGTTGCGGTGCGACGCGGGGAACGGCGTACGGTGCAGCAACCGGCGAGGCGGCGCGGGAGGACTTGGTTGGTACGGTCGTCATGACGTGATCACCTGCAGTTCGTCGATGTCGATCGTGGCCGTGGAGGAAAGGTCGACGGTCTGAGATCCGGTGGTCCCGCCCCCACCACTCCACGTGACCAGCCACGACGTGGTGGCCGTGACGGTGTATCGGCCTTCGGCCTGAGTGCTGCTCGGCTGGGAGTAGCCGCTGTAGCCGCAGTCCGGCGATTTTTTGTTGCCGTATGAGGGCTGATAGGGGGTGCCGGGCGTGGTGCAGGTGACGGAGCTGCCGTCGCCCATGGTCCAGACGATCTTTTGCGCGGTGGCGGTGGCGGTGACCGAACGTCCCGGTACAGCCGCAGTCCGCGTGATGGGTCCCCACGTGCTGGGGCTCACCTTGTTCCAGAGCCAGATCGGCAGTCCGACCAGACCAGTGCCGTCGATCTGCGGGGCGATTCCGATGCTCGGCCCGTCGAGTTTCATCTGAGCGATGGCTCGTTCAGCGAGCTCCTGGTAAGACGGCAGAATTCCAGCGGGCGGGTCTGCCGACCAGGTCGCCGGCGTCTGCGAGGCGACACCCCCGTAGACGCCGCACGTACGGATGCTCCAGTAGCCATCGGTCCGGCCGCCTGGCGGTGGGGGAACTCGGCTGACGTAGCAGGATCCGTCCCAAACGCCGAGTCCATCGACCACGCACGGCACGGTTTGGCCCTCGTAGCTGCAGCCTCGACCGGTGCCACCACCACTGCTGTTGCCCCCACCGCCATTTCCGCCGCCTCCGGCGCCGGGCTTCTCGACAACCCAGTAGCAGTTGCCTAAGGCATCGCAGTGCTCGTAGTCGGCGTACGCCGCTCCTGGCGCGATGAGGCTGCCGCCGCCCAGCGACAGAATCAGGACGGCAGCCACGAGCACCCTTCGAGTCAACATGGCCTCTCCCGTTGGGCGCTTACCTCTCGGACACGCCATTGGCCGTCGTCGAACAGCTCTGCCTTTGCGATCACCACGTACCTTGTTGCCTGGCCCGTGGTCCGCACGGACTTGCCGGTCTTCTTGGAGACCACGTCCCACTTGCCGGTGTCGAAGCAGTCCTCGACTTCAGCGGTGAAAGGACGTTGGGTGGTGTCGACCTTGCTCACGACCGGCGTGGAGGCTGGTTGCCCTTTGGTGACGAGCCCCTGCTGAAACTTGATCAGCAGGTCCTGGCGCACCGTCAGCAATGCCGGGTCTGCCACGAACTTGTCGAGCTTGGCGTTGTAGTCACCCTTGTTTGAGGCGGCGACGTAGGTCCGTACGTAGTTTCGATAAGCCGCCAGCGCGTCCGCGCCAGCTTCGGCACCCTCGCCGTTCACCGCCGAGGACGTTGGCGCCGAGGACGATGTCGCGGTGGGGCTGGGGGCGACCGCAGGGATGTCGTTTCCGCAGCCGGTCAAGAAGACTGTGAGGGCTGCAGTGAATCCGATGGCGCAATAAGGCATGGCTACGTCCCTGGCCTTGCTAGCCGTTGAGATCAAGGTGATGCCTCCTCCGGCTGATGGAGAGATCGCAGCCATGTGCCGCTGTCGCTGGGCCGCTGGCAGGTAGCGTTTCCCTGCCTGGGCGGCCCAGCGGCCCCCTCCTGTAAGCAGCGGCCGGGCAGAGATGGTCACCTCCGCCAGCAACCCAGTGCGGCATCGAGTGCTGCAGGAGGAGTCCCCCCGTTGCGCTCCTGTCGGAGCTGATTCCTCCCACTGATGGCTCCCCCCAGTACGGGTGGTCGGACCTCAACTCGTCCGCCACGCAACGGGCGTTGAGCGGATTGGATTCTCGCTCAACACGCGTTGCTCCAAACAGGAGCGAGCATACGCTCACGTTCCGTGTGCGTGTCAACATCTGTTTCGTTGGCACATACACATGCGACACTGTTGTTTAGGTCGCTGGAGGGTGAAGCATCATGGTTGACGATCGGTACGCAGAGCAGGAGCTGCCACCCCTCGACACGCTGGCAGCAAGGGTGGAGTACCTGTTCGACAAGATTCGCCCCACCCCCGACGAGCTCAGTGACTCCGACGAGCCTGGGCGTAAGTACACCAACAGAGAGATCGCCGACAAGATCAACGAAGCGGCCACCGAAACGGGCGTGACGATCAGCGCCGCCTACATTGGAGAGTTGCGCCGGGGGGTGGCCAACGATCCCCGCACCTCACACGTGCGGGCGCTGGCTGCCGCGTTCGGTGTGAATTCGGGCTACTTCGTGGACGACGCGGCAGCACGACGGATACAAGACCAGATCACGCTGCTCAGCGAGCTGCGTCGGATGGACGTCAAGCAGGTGGCGCTGCGACAGGTGCTTGCCGACAACGGACTCTCCGCGACGGACACGCAGCTCATTGAGCAGATGGTGGCCCGACTGCGGGCCGTGGCCGAGGGCAGTGGGAGTTCCGCGCCCGACGATCGCAGATAGCCGTGCAAGTACTTCGGTGGCAGTACGCCGACGAGCGGGGGAACGCTGACGTGAAGTTGCACCGATTACGTAAGCACTGCGAACAAATCGTTGCCGACCTTGAGGTGCCGGAGCCGTTCGACATCCAGAAGCTCTGCGACGTCCTCGGTGAACGGCGTGGCCGGCCCATCCACCTGGTGCCGATCAAGCTGCCGGCACACACCGTCTGCGGGATGTGCGTGCCAACCGGCGACTTCGACGCGATCTTCTTCGAGCAGGACACCTCACCTCTGCACCAACAGTTGATCATCGGTCATGAGTTGGGTCACCTGCTCGCCGGCCACCGGGCAACCGAAGTCCTGGATGCGGACGCCTCTCGGCTGTTGCTGCCGGACCTGGACCCGCAGTTGGTCCAGCGCAGCCTCGGCCGCAGCAACTACGCAGCGGCCGAGGAACGCGAAGCCGAGATGATCGGCTCGCTACTCCTCCGGCGACTCCGTGGCGGCCACAGCGACGTGGACGACGAACCGCTCGACGACCAGCACGCCGAGCTGTACGGCCGGCTGCGGCACTCCCTCGAACACCCCCACAGGTAGCCGCCGCGATGGACACGGTCCTTTACACCCTGTGCGCGGTGGCTGGTTGGATCGCGTGCGGATATATGGTGCGACTCCAGCGACGGCATCCCAGTCAGGCGCGGCGCGCGATTTGTCTAGGCCTCGGGGCGTTCGCCGCGGGTATCTCGTTCGCCATCCCGGCCGTCGCAACCGCGATCGACCAGGTGTCGGGCCTGCCCAACCTGGCCAA
This sequence comes from Micromonospora arida, assembly GCF_003857035.1. GTDB lineage: Bacteria > Actinomycetota > Actinomycetes > Mycobacteriales > Micromonosporaceae > Micromonospora > Micromonospora arida. The sequence goes on along the minus strand of NZ_QGSY01000306.1, from coordinate 37,814 downwards.
AGTCATGTCCCACGCCGGCGCCTTGACCATCTCGGCGAACGCCGAAATCATGCTCCTCCACTTCGCACTTCCCCCGGCGACGGCCGCTGCCCGTGCCCGCCGATGGATCTGGGTCACCGCGTGCGCATTTCTCGTGATGGTCGGCCTGTTCGTGTACACCCTCACGTACGACGACCCGGTCCTCCTGACGGTCGAGTACGCGACTGACCCCGTTGTGACCGCCTACCTGCTGATCTTCCTATTGCTCGGCTTTTTCGCGTACTGCTTCGACATCACCCGGCTGTGCTGGAGCTTTGCGAAGATCTGCGGGCGACCATGGCTGCGCCGCGGCCTCCGCATCACCGCAGTGGGCGCCGCCTTCGCGCTGCTCTACAGCACCAACAAGATCGCGTATCTCATCGCCTACTGGGCCGGCTATCAACCAACTGGCGAGCGACAGATTGCCGCTGTCCTGGTGACCATCGGCGCGTTGCTCATCACGATCGGCCTCACCATGCCCGCCTGGGGACCGACCCTGAGGATTACCCGTCGGTGGGAGGACTACCACTCCTACCGACGACTCGAACCACTGTGGCGGGACCTCATCGCGGCACTTCCCGAGCTTGAACTCGACCCCACCCTGCGCCAGCGCTTGGTGGCCGTCGGCGACATCGACTACGCGCTGACCCGTCGGGTGGCCGAGATCCGCGACGGGCGCCTGGCGCTGCGCCCCTACACGGATGTCAGTGTGACGGCATTGGCCGGACAGCTCGCCGAGCAGGCCGGGCTGACCACCGAGGAGCGGCAGGCAGCCGTCGAGGCCGCACACCTTGCCTGCGCTTTGCGTCGACATGGCGCCGGTCTCGTGGCCGCGGTCCCGCAACCCGCAGACGAGCTGCACCGCCCGGACGGTGGCTACGCCGGCGAAGTCGCGTGGCTGATTCTCGTCACCGACGCCTACGCCCACTCGCCGGTGGTGGCCCAGACGCTCGCCGCGACCGGAGAGCTCAGCGCTCAGGGCACCCCGCAATCCGCGGCAGGAGACGCCCTCCGATGAGAGGCCGCTATGCGAACCTGGCCCGTATCCGTTCTCTGGACCCAGAGCGCGACTACCTGGACATCTACCAGACCATGCTGCGCTACGAGTTCCCTTGGGACATGAAGCTCGGGCTCAACCTCGCCTTCAACCGGTCCTTCTCGATCCCCGCCATCGCGGCCGTACACACGGCCACCGGTGAGCTGACCGAACGCACCCAGAAGCGGATCGACGACACCGGCCTCCTGATGTACGAGATGGTGCTCAACGGCTTCGAGCAGCCTCGTGGCCGAGACGCGCTGCGGCGCGTCAACCAGATCCACCGGCCATACGAAATCAGCAACGAAGACTTCCTCTACGTCCTCGGCTGCCTAGTGGTGATTCCGACGCGGTGGTTGCAGGAGTACGGCTGGCGCCAACCCTGCTGCCACGAGCTGCAGGCCACGTACCTGTTCTACCGGGAGCTCGGCCGGCGGATGGGTGTCACGGACATCCTCGGGTCGTACGCAGAGTTCGAGACCTGGTTCGACGCCTACGACGCCGCTCACCTGCAGCCCAACGACGACGCGGCGGTCATCGAGCGAGCCACCCGGATGCTGATGCTCACCCGGATCCCACAGATGCTCGCACCGCTGGGGAACTCGCTGGTTAGCGCCATGTACGACGCGCCGCTGCGGCGCGCGATGCGTGTTGACGCGCCGGCGTGGCCAGTCCGGGCTGGTCTCCATGTGGCGCTGAAGATGCGCTCGCGGCTGCAGCGGTGGGTTGGAGCGCCAAGGACGACGGCGTTGTTCGCCGACGGGATCAGAGCCAAGAGCTACCCCAATGGGTACGAGGTCAGCCAGCTTGGTCCGCAGCACGGCCACGTGCATGAGTAGCACGCCGCGCCGCAGACCTTCGACCGGCTGTTCCGACAAATCAAAGAGGCCATCCACCGGTGCCGGACCAGCGGGCGAACTAAAGGGACGACGCGCTTCTTGCGCGTTGCGGCATGATTCGAGACAATACCAGCGGCGCGTCAGAATTCAGAGACCTGCTCGCTGCATCGTCGATGAAGCGTGCCACTCCAGCACTGTGAGGCGAGCCAGAATCGGTGAATGATGCTTGAGGATCTGCGCAAGCTTGAGAGCAAATGGAAGCGCGTCAGTCCAAGACGAGCAAATGGCGGCCGCCATGCAATTTCTGGGTTCCACTATCAATTCCACTCAACCCTCTTGAGCACAGTCTCCAGGTTCATCGAAGACCCAGGCGCGAGCTCCGAATCAGTCATAGCTGAGTGCCTCTCAGACCTACGCATCGCCAAAGACGACGCCGTGGTCACAGTGCAGATTAAACGCCGACACACCAACCAGTCGGTCCGCGCGGCCCTTGATCAGCTTTGGGAGATCTATCTCCTCGCCAACGAATTCCCGAACCTGCAACCACGCCTACGATTCGAAATCCAAGCGTCCACATCCGATCTAGGAGACGCAAAAGCGACAATAGACAGGTGGATTAACAACCCTGAACGTTCAGATTGCGATTCAGTCACGCTACGGTCATTTGCAAGAGCGGTTCAAATAACGACGGTTAGTGACCCGGCCCGTGAATTGCACGCAATCTTACATAACAAGCTGAGCGCCTCAAATCCCGTCGCACTTGTCCGCAGGTGGCTTGCGCGCCTACTAGAGTCAAGCGAAAGTGAGGATGGATTTTCGCTGGCCGCCCGTGATATCTGGAGTGAACTAGTAGAATTAGGTAGCAGTAGGACCACCAGAAGAGCAGATATTCGCCTGTGGCAAGACGAGTATGTCCAGCCTGCCAGGATAGAACCCGGCGAGTATCTAACTGGCCAACAGCCGAGGCTCTACCACCTCCGCGACGGCTACTTTGCATCAAGACCTGAGATTCTGGATCGAGTCAAGCAAGACTTCCTAGTCTGGCTAGATTCGCAACCGGCTTTCGTAGACAATACAGTAAGACTACCTATTTTCTGGATAGGCGGACGGTCGGGTTCCGGGAAGAGCATACTTTTGCTTCAGCTGCTAGCAGATCTACATTCTGGTGCAATGGCACGAGTGGTATGGCTTGGGAATAGTCCCAGCCTTCTTGCTCGCGGCATAGAATGGGTAGAGCAAGCGGAGCGCGGCGATCCAGACTCGCATCTTCTTTCCATTCTAGCTATCGACGATCCTTACCACACTTCCTCTGCCGAGGTTACGGCTCATTGGCAAAAGGCTATCGCGATAGTCGATGATCTGCGGCATAGCGGAGAAGGAGAACGACTGCCGCTACTCGTCTGTTGTGGCCCGACCGAGCAGGCCGAGCAACTTAGTCGAGATTTCGCCGATGACGTCACGGTCACTCAAAGCCTGCTAGAGAAGGAGTCCGCAGCAGACTACGAAGTCTTAGGTTCATGGTTTACCCGTAGAACAAATACGAAGATCGTGCCGGTATCTGAACCAAATATCCTACTCGTACAACTCTTCTTTGAATGGCACCACAAGACGTCGCTCAAGGAATTCGCTGCCAGACTCCGGGACCGTCTCCTTGCGATGGACTCGCAGAATAGAATCATCGCCGCAGTCACCAAGGTGCTGGCAATCAATCGCCTTTACTCTGGATATCCGACTCGAGCTTTCGAAAGCGCATTGCCTGCAGAGCAGCGAGATGCACTAGCCAAATTGCAAGAACAAGAGCACCTAGAAATTCGCGGCCAAGGTTCACGGCAAGGCGTATGGCTGACTCACCCTCACATTGCGAACCTAATATACGATGCTTGGTTTCCGGAGAGCGCCAGCACCAATACGCGAAAGAACCACCTACTCCGAGTAATTTCAGATTGCAACCTTTACGGCGAGGATCCTGCGACACGGACCGCGCCGCTTTGGGCTCTCTCCCGAGTTTTGGCAGACGTTACAGGTGACTTAGGAGCGAGAGTATCGAAGGACAGCATTGCAGAGATACTCCTTCAGACGTACCGCGAACGCATAGCTGCAGATACAATGCCGCTTGCCGAACTCCCGGTATGGCTGGAGTTAGCCGCCGCACTTCCCACAATTGAGTGGAAACCGCACCCCCTGCCAAGGACCCTTTCCTACATTAACGGCACCAAGGTCGGGGCCGACACCACAGGCCTCCGGCTAACTTGCCACAAGCTGCTGCAGCACTACAGGCAGTCCGAGGGTGCGGCACAAGCGATTATAGATTTGCTCGAACAAAAAGCGGATTGGCGGGAATGGCATTTTGTTGCAATAGACGCAGTTAAAAAGCTCCGCGATCCACGACTTAATAGTCTTATCGAATTCTGGGCTAAGTCAACTAACGTCATCAAGAATATTGCTGGCGATCTACTCTCGGCCGCCTTGAAGCACTTACCGGAAGATGAGAAGCTTGTTAGCCTTTCTGCTTCGCTGTTAACCACGGCCGCGCCGACTTCGCAATGGGGCGAAGTGGCGATACGTCTTCTCGAACGCGATTACACCCTCTACCGGCCGCAGGCAATGCAGTGGTTGCGAGCCCACAGGCTACGGCGCGAAGTTGTCTTTGTCCTCGCCCACTTGCTTCATCTACAAACAGTAACCGGCGATCACGACCAAGACATTCTTAATGTTGCACGCCTTTGGCTGCAACGCCACTTTCTAGAACCTACGGCTAATTTCGTTCTCGAGCCCCTACTAGGGCTCGTTTCACCAAACGATGAGATGCATCGGCTGGCCTCTGGGTGGCTAACGGTGGGCGCAGGAGATCAGAGTGATGTAGTAACAGTGTTGGTTTCCCAGTACGGGCGGAGTGATCTGGGGCTGCGTTGGCTGCTTGAAGCGTCAAGCAACCACGCCTCGTGGCCGTACGTCTGGGAGGCTGTTTGGAAGGCTCATGACCGTTCACGTGAGCTTGCCGAGATCGGCCTGGCGTGGCTTGATGGTCATCACGACCATTCTGCCTGGCCACGGGCCTGGAAGGCCCTGTGGCGGTGGAACTTCTACAGGGAGGCCATTGGACCTCAAGGTCTCGACTGGCTCACCCGCCGCAACTACTCCCCGGAATGGCCGGGGCTGTGGAGACTGCTTTGGAAGTCCGGTGAGTCAGTACCACAACTCTCTGACGAGGGCTATAGATGGCTGCCCAATGGCACATCGCACACATTGTGGCCACATGTTTGGGAAGCCCTATGGAAAACCGGTCGTCGTGGCGATCAACTTCAACCGTTGGCCCTAGCCTGGATCCAGCTGAACCCCGGGCACGAAAGGTGGCCACACCTCTGGGACGAGCTGCGGAAGGTCGATTGGGCAACTTCCGAACTTGTCGAACTAGCCTCCGCCTGGCTGCAATCCTACGGATTGGACAGACATGGTTGGCACCATGTCTGGGTTAAGTTGTTGGAAGAAGACAATTTTTCTGAACCATTGAATGCCGTCGCCTGGAGTCAGCTACACAACTTCGCCTCGATTCGAGAGAAGCCAATTTCAAGCCGGTGGCCTCGGGTGTGGCGTAGCTTGTGGGCGTGGTGCCCAGAGGATCGAGAGCGCCTGTCGATCGCGGCAATCGAGTGGCTTTCTGTCGCGCCGATTAACAAGCAGTGGCAGGAGGTTGCCTTGGCAAATCTTGATCACGGGAAGGTGGTGGCGGAGCTCCACGAAGTTGCCGTCACCCGGCTGAACGAACTTTCGCAAGACGACGTCAACTGGACCACTCTTTGGCGAATCGGTTGGTTGTGCGACTTAGACCGCCCAATACTTCGTGACGGCGCCATGGATTGGCTCAATAGTCATCAAGAACGGCGGTCATGGCATTCTGTCTGGCATACACTATTGAAGGAAGACAGGCATTCTCAACAGCTTTTCTCGCTAGGCATGGAATGCATTCGTCACCAACTTTCTCATGAAGCATGGCATTTAATTTTTGGCGCTTTGTGGCATATTGAGGTGCAGCGGGATGAGTTGGGGGATCTCGCGCAACGGTGGCTTTCGCACTCCTGCAATGGCGACGTCACATCTCGGTCAGTGGTGCAAAACTTGCTAGCAGAGCCTCGAACGTCGGGGGGTGGACTGCCAACCAGAAAGACCTATATGGAGTAATCGCAGCATCAGGCCGTCAGGACAACCTGACTAGATTAGCGACAGTGCGGCTTAGGCATACTTCATCGCGAAATTGGCCTCCGGATAACGGCCACCTGCCGGCTCCAGTAGCTGACCGGAACGACCTTAATAACGTCGCCGGTTGAGGGTGCCTGAACGAGGTACTGCCGACCAAAACGGTCAGTACCGATGTACATCCCGACGTGACCAGGTCGAGTCATCGTGCCGTCCGAGCCGGGGATGAAGATCAAGTCAGCTGGCCGCATCGCCGCCAGCGAGGGGACGTCGACACCGGTGTGCACCTGGTCGGCGGTAACCCGAGGGATCGGCACGCCGCCTTTAGCCCAAGAGGCCATCATCAGGCCGGAGCAGTCGTAGCTGTCCGGCCCTTCAGCGCCCCAGACGTAGGGCTTGCCACGCTGCGCAAGGGCGAAGGAGACGACCGCCCGCAGCTGCGGATCGGACGGCAGTATGTACCCGTCGGGAAGGCCGGCGTCGTCCAGGGGCGGGAGTCCGTCCCCGCCGTCGCTGGTGCAGACGATGTTCAAGCCGTCGCTGATCAGGGCCACCAACTGCTGAGCCTCGGGCTGCCACTTCGCGTACGCGTCGGGGAACGCCGACCGCTGCACGGCCTGCGCGGCCTGGGTGAGCGGCATGGTCTGCCAGCCGTGGACCTTGACCAGTCGCTCGTAGAACTTCCGGGCGGCGTAGCGGGGGTCAAGAATCTGCTCTGGGGTGCCCCAGCCCTGGCTGGGTCGCTGCTGGAACAGCCCGAGCGAGTCGTGGTCGTTGTCCTCGCCGAGGTGGCCGAGGTTGCGCAGGGTGGACTCCTGCATCGCGGTGGCCACGGCGATCTCCCAGCCGTAGCGCGGTATGTGCAGCTCGGCGCCGACGGAGACGATGACGGCCGCGTTGCTGACCTGCTCTGAGGTCCAGGAGCCCTGACCGGGCCAGCCCGTTTGTGCGGCAGGAGCGCCGGGCGAAACGCTGGGCGGACCGATGGTGCACCCCATCGCCGGACTCGCTCCGATCACCGCGAAAGCAACGAACACGATCAGCGCAAGCGGCGCCAGGACCACAACGGCGAGTCCTCCGGCGAGGATCGGCCACCGCCGGCTCATCGCAGACCTGCCTGGCGGATCTCGTACCCAACGACCCGCCAGCCAGATCCGTCCGGGCCGCCGCGACGAAGGCTGCAGTCGACCAGGCTGTACTCCGTCCAGCCGTCTTCGCCCCGGGGAGTCGCGCTCACCCGGACGGCGCGCCGTGCGGTGATCGCGGTGTCTGCTGGCTGCAGCGCGTCGACGAAGGGTTCCACGATCGTGTCGACGTACGCCCGGTGTTCGGCCCAGGTCGCCCAGCGGCCGTCCCTCCCGGCGGCCGGGCTTTGTCCGGCCAGGGCGCTGCTGACGTAGCGGATGGCGCGCTCGTAGGCGTCGTCCGGTCCGGCATCCCGCCGGGTGTCGGCGCTGTAGAGGGCCGCGGTGAACCGGTGGCACACCTCGCCGGGATCGGCGTGTGCGAAGCCCGGCTGTCTAGGCGGTGGAACTGGGGCGGCGACGTCTGCCGAATTGAGAACCATTGTGCTTGGCACCGTCGGCGCTGGCTGTCCGCCGCCGGTGCAACCGGTAACGGCCAACGTCAGGGTGAGCGCCGCTGCTGCTCGAGTTCGCGCATTCATGGCCACGACGGTGCCGCGTTGCCAAGGCCGTTACCGCTGCCAGTCGTCGCTGGTAGCGGCGGTAACGGTGCCAGCAATACCAGCGTCAACTCTGCCGTCAGCCCCAGCCGGCGAAGGTCCAGGGCAGATGCCCAACCGAGGGCATCGTGACCTTCGGGAGACTGCTGTGTTCGCTCACTACCTCGCTGGGGCTGCGCTCGACGCCCTGGCCGCGCCTACTCCCCCGCCGGCCGCCCCGCCCGGACTTGAGGCAACCGGGAATCTCTTCATCGGCTGGATGAAGTGGATCCTCATCGTCGCTGGCGTCGGCGGCCTGCTTGTCTGCGGGATCATGATGGCTGTCGGGCGCCGCAACCGATCGGCCTTTGCAGCCGATGGGGCAGCTGGCATCCCGTGGGTGCTGGCTGGACTCACGTGCGGCGCAGTCGCGGCCGTGGTCGTCGGCGCAGTACTGCCGAGCTGAGTCATGACCTACGACGTCATTACTCGCGCCCGCCGCACCACACGCCGCCGGACTACCGCCCTGTGTTTGACCGCTGCGGCGGTGCTAGGCGCCGCAGCCGTAACGGTGGTGTTCGGCGGCGGCCCGGATCGTCCTGTCACCTCGACCTTAGGTCCGGTGCTGGTCCGCCCCGAGACCACCGATGGGCAAGCATTCCTGCCGAATGACTTGGGCTGGGCCGACGTCGCGGGAGTCTCGGTGCCCGTATCGGCGCAATCCGGCCCTCGCAACTCCAGCGAGGGGCGGGCTCGCGGGTTCGCACACGATCCTGGCGGCGCGGTGCTGGCCGCCGTACACATTGTCGTGCGCGTCAACCCGCAGGTCGGGCCGGCCGTGTTCGGCCCCACGCTGCGTACCCAGGTAATTGGAGCCGACGCGGCCGCGATGCGGGCCCAGGTCGCGCAGGCGTACGACGAGCTGCGCGGCCAGGTGGGCGTGGCGGACGGGCAGCCCGTCGGACGCCTGAACGCCACCTTGCTCGGCTACCGAATCGTCAGCTACACCGACGACGAGGTCGCCCTACGCCTGCTGACGGAAGCATCGGGCGGCTCGGGTAGCTCGCTGATGGTGAGCACCGAGGTGCGTGTGCGCTGGACGGACTCGGACTGGGCGCTGCTGGCACCCGCTGGTGGGACGTTCGACCAGGCCGTGACCGTCGTTCTGGATCCCTACACCTCCATGTTCCTTCCCTTCAGCGCAGGTAGGTGACCTCATGCCAATCTGTAACCCCTTCATGCCCGCGACCTGCAGCGGCGTCATCGTCGGTGGAATCAACACCGGCATCGAGGCTCGCGACTCGATGGTCAACACGATCCTCGACGGGCTGGCCAGCGCGGTGAAAGACGCCATCCAGTGGGTCGCCGGCCTGCTAACCAGTTGGACGCTCATCCCATCGAACAACCTGTGCCCGACCAGCGGGTCCGACCCGGGTCAGTGGGCCACCGACTGGATGGCCCAGTGCAACGGGGCGGCCGGGCCAGCGCAGCAGCTGCGCGGGTTCATGCTGCCGATCACGATCCTGGTCCTGGTCGGCGGGTTGTTGTGGCAGGGCATCACCATCGTTATCAGCCGAAAGGGGGCGCCGCTTCTGCAAGCGGTCCGGGGAGTCTGGAACACCGCCCTGTGGGGCAGCGTCGGCGTCGCCGGCACCCACCTGGTCCTAGAGGCCGGGGACAGCTACTCAATGTGGCTGCTGAACGAGGCGATCTTCAAGGAATCCAACAAGCCACCCAACGAGGCGATGAGCGCAGCGCTCGGCGCGCTGCTGCTTCCCGGCGCGTCGGTTGCCCCATTCGTGATGATCCTGGTCGGCGTGTTCGTCATCCTCGCCGCCGTGGTGCAGACGATTCTGATGGTCTTCCGCGAAGGCGCCGTGGTGATCCTCGCCGGACTGCTGCAGCTGGCGGCGGCAGGCTCCATCACCCGAGGTACCGGCCAGTGGCTGCACAAGACCCTCGGATGGACGCTCGCGCTCGCGCTGTACAAGCCGGCGGCGGTATCGGTGTACGCCACTTCGTTCATGATGATGCGCGGTAACGGGCGGGACTGGCTGATGGGTCTCGGGATGCTGGCCCTGTCGGTGATCGCCCTACCCGCGCTGATGAAGTTCTTCACTGTCTTCACCGGCGGCGTCGCCTCCGGAGGCGGAGGCCTCGGCATGGCCGGCGCTGGCGCGGCCGCAGGCCTGCACGCCGCGTCTTCGGTACGTGGGGCGGTCGGTGGTCACAGTGCCGGCGACCACGCCCGCTACATGGACTCACGGGGACCTGGTAACGGCAGCGGCAACGGCCCGACCGGCGCCATGCCGACTCCCTCCGCGCCCTCGCCGACGGGTGGGTCCGGTGGGGGCACAACCGGTAGCACGCCGACCGTGATCAACGGTAGCGCCACCGCCGGCGGCAATTGGGGTCCGGTAACAGCGACAACCGCCGTGCCGGCTGGATCCGGCGCTACCGCGTCCGCCGGTGGGAGCGCGGCAGCTGCTGGTGGCGCGGCGGCTGGAGGTGGCACGGCAGCGGCCGGGGCGGCAGGAGCTGCGACCGGACCGGCGGCACCGGTTGTCATCGGCGCCGTCGTGGCCGCGCAGGCCGCAGCTAGCGCAGCGAAAGCAGGGGCGAACACGGCAAACTCCGCGATGCGGGACGGGATCACGCCGTCATGAGCAGCAACCAGGCGCAGATACGTACCTACGGGGGTTGGCGGCGGGCGCGGGGCATGGGCCTGTTCGGCCTCGGACCGACGCAGACCTTCGTCGTCCTGGCGGCGATCACCGTGCTGATCGTCTCCGGATCGATGGGACTGCGGGCGCTGGCCGTCTCCGCCGGTCCCTGTGTGCTGCTCGTGGTGCTGTTGGTCCTGCGGTGGGACGGGGTGCCGCTGTCAGCCGGAATCGCACAGCGAGTGCGATGGCTGATCGGCACCAGCCGCGGCTACACCTCGTACCGCTCCGGGGTGATGGTGGCCGGCGAGCACGCCTGGCAGCTGCCGGGCGTACTCGCGCCGACCAGCCTGCTGACCGTCGAGGACGAGGGTGCCGACGGGTACGGGGTGGTCTACAACCGCCGGTTGGGCACCATGACGGTGACGCTGCGCTGCGCGGCGACGTCGACGTGGTTGGCCGATCCGGACGCGAGCGCCGCGTGGGTGGCCAACTGGGGTGGCTGGTTGGCGAACCTGGGCTATCTGCCGATCGTCGACCACGTCACCATCACCGTGGACACCGCCCCGGACCCCGGCTCCCGGTTGGCCGACCACGTCAGCCGACGGATCGTCCCCCACGGGCCGGCTTCCGCCCGGCGAGTACTGCAACGGCTGGTGGAGGTGTCCCCGGCGGCTGCCGCCGACGTGGAAACTCGGGTGTCTGTGACCTTCAAGCCCGGCGCTTCCCCCAGCAAACCCAAGAACGAGAACGAGGCCCTGGAGGAGATCAGCCGGACCTTGCCGGGTCTGCAGGACTCGCTGGGCAGCTGCGGCCTCACCGTTCTCGGCCGGGCCAGCGCGGAGGCCATCTCGGCCGTTGTGCGGACGGCCTTCGACCCGGCCAGCCGAGGAGATGTGGCCCGCCTGGCGGCGACTCCCGGCCTGAATCTGACCCGGTGGCTGGACTGGGACAGCGCCGGGCCGGTGATGGCTGAGGAGCACCTCGACCGGTACGTGCACGACTCCGGCACGTCAGTGTCGTGGGCGTGGCATGAGGCACCGCGCCAGCACGTGCACGCCGACGTCCTGGCGCGGCTGCTGGCACCCGGCCCGTACCCGAAGAGGGTTTCGCTGCTGTATCGGCCTTTCCCAGCCGGGGAGGCCGCGCGGATCGTGGAGAGCGAGGTCAACGCCGCGGCGTTCCGGGCGGCGTACAACCGGGCGCAGAAGCGCGACGAGTCCGCTCGGGACCACGCCGATCGGGAACGGGCCCTGCAGACCGCGCGGGAAGAGGCAACCGGGTCCGGGGTGGGCCTGATGTCGCTGTTCGTCACCACCACCGTCGTCTGCGCCGACGACCTGGGCCGGGCCATCGCCGATGTCGAGTCCCGCGCCGACGTAGCCAAGATCCGGCTACGGCAGCTGCGCGCTAGCCAGGCTGCCGGCTTCGCCACGACCCTGCCCTGCGGCGTTTGCCCGCCGCAGCTGGCGCGTCACTGGCCCCGCTGACCTCAAGAGCAGGAGCGATCAATGAAGAGCACCGCCGCCGCAGACGCGGTCGCGCCGGCGCCAGCATGGGGTGTACGGACACCCGGCGCTGGCCGAGCCAGCCACATCTCCCCCGGAATGGAGTACCAGGGCACCACCGTCCAGCTGTGCGGGCTGTTTCCTTTCGTCGCCGGATCCGGGGCACCCACGATCGGCGTACCGATCGGACGGCACATGCTCTGGGGCGAGGTCGTCTGCCTCGACCCCCTCGAATGGCTCCGCGAAGGCCTCATCACCAACCCCGGCGTATTCGTCCTCGGCCAACCCGGCGTCGGCAAGTCCACCGTGGTCAAGCGGCTCATCACCGGCATGACCGGATTCGGTACCAGCGCCCTGATCCTCGGCGACACCAAGCCGGACTACACCCGGCTTGTCGAGCACCTCGGCGGACAGGTCATCCGCGTGGGCCGCGGCCTCGACCGGCTCAACCCACTCGACTCCGGCCCTCTTGGCAGCGCGCTCGCCCGGATGGACAGCACCGAGGCCCGGCAACTGCGCCTCGAAATCCGGGGCCGGCGCATGTCGCTGCTGCTGGCGTTATGTGCCCTGGTGCGAGGGCAGGCGCTCAACAACACCGAGGAAATCATCCTGGGGCGGGCGATCGACGTACTCGCCGAGCGCCTTGACCGGGACCCCACGGTGCCGGACGTGCTGAGCCTGGTCGAAGCCGGCGCCGACGAGCTACTCACCGCAGCCCGGGCCCGCACCGACGGCGAGTACCGGCGCCGCGTCGACCAGCTCGTGCCTACCCTGGCGCTGCTGTGCGAGGGCAGCCTGCGCGGGGTGTTCGACGGCCCGACGACCAAGCCCTTGGACCTGGACGCGCCGGCCGTCAGCGTCGACATCTCCCAGGTCGCCGCTGCCGGGGACCAACTGGTGGCCGCCGCCATGCTGTGCACCTGGGCGTACGGCTTCGGCATGGTCGACGCCGCGTCCGTGCTTGCCGACCAGGGCCTCGCACCGCGCCGGCAGTACCTCGGCGTCATGGACGAACTGTGGCGAGCCCTGCGCGGCGCATCCGGCCTCGTCGAGCACGCCGACGCGCTCACCCGACTCAACCGGCAACGCGGCATGGCCAGCGTGATGGTCACCCACTCCCTCGCCGACCTAGACGCTCTACCCACGCCCGAAGATCGGGCCAAGGCACAGGGCTTCATCGAACGCTCCGCCATCAAGATCCTGGCCGGGCTACCGCCCCGCGAACTGAACCGGGTCAATGAGGTGATCAAGCTGTCGGGACCCGAACGGGAGCTAGTGGCGTCCTGGGCTGCGCCGGAAGCGTGGTTCGCCGGGTCTGTGCACCCAGGCCGGGGTAAGTATCTGATCAAGACGGGCGAGCGCAACGGGCTACCGGTGTCGCTGACGCTGGTCGGTGACGAGTGGGAGCTCTACGACACCGATGCAGCAATCCGGCAGGTGCAGCCATGAACACCCGGCCCGTCGAGCCGCGCGGCAGTGTCGGAGGTCCGCTCACCCCGTTCCTGATGCTGGGGCTGGCGTGGGCGGTCATTGCCCTGATGTGGCTGTCCTGGCTGGCCGGATGGATCGCCGCTGCAGTAACCGGGCAGCCCGCCATTGGGCCCGGCTTCGGATCGGCGTACCTCGAGTACCTGCTACGCACCGAATGGTCGGCGTTGTGGCCCGGGGCGTCCCCCACCGTCGTCGGTCTGGTCTTCGCGGTGTTGCTGCTGATGCTGGTCTGCCTGATCACTCTCACGGCGATGTGGTGGCAGGGGCGCAAGCCCGACGCCGAGGACCCGCTGCCGTCGCTCGCCGGCCCGGCCGAGGTACGGGCGATGACGCTATCCGCGGTCGCCGCCAAGGCTCGGCGCCTGCGGCGCGGCCTGGCGGATGCGGCGGTGAGGGAGATCTCGGCCGAGTCAGCTGGGGTCGTTCTCGGCGCGCATCGCCGGCGGCGCGGCTCAGGTCCTCGGCTCTACTCCTCCTGGGAGGACGTCATCCTCGCGGTGATGGCGCCCCGCGCTGGAAAGACGACTGCAATGGCTGTGCAGTCCGTCCTCGGCGCGCCGGGCGCGGCCCTCGCCACCAGCAACAAGCCCGACCTGTGGGCCACGACGGCTGCCCTTCGCGCCGAGCGTGGCAGCGTGTGGGTGTTTGACCCGCAGTCCATCGCCCACGTGCCGCAGGGGTGGTGGTGGAACCCCCTGGCCTCAGTCGAGGACGTCGAGGACGCCCACCGGCTGGCCAACCACTTTGTCCAGCAGGTCCGCAACTCCCAAGGCAGCGACGACTTCTGGATTCAGGGAGCGCAGGACCTGCTCACCTCGCTCATCCTGGCCGCCGCGCTGGAGGGCCGCACGCTGACCTCGGTCCAGGCGTGGCTGTCTGATTCCACCTCGCGGGAGCCGGCGACGATCCTCAAGAGCCACGGTTTCGGTGCCTCCGCCCGGGCGATGTCCGGCCGGCAGGCCGGCGCACCGGAGACTCGCGAAGGGCTCTACGAAACCGCCCGCACCGCCGCAGCGTGCCTGGCCAACCCGACCATCATGGCCTGGGTCACCCCACCAGACCTGCCACTGCCGACACTGGAGGTCGAAGCGTTCGTCGAGAGCGCCGACACCCTGTACCTGCTGTCCAAAGACGGCGCCGGAGCGGCGGCACCGCTCGTCGCTGGTCTGACCGACCAGGTGCTGCGGGCCGCAGTGACGCTCGCCGAGGCGCACGGCGGCCGGCTCGACCCGCCGCTGGTCGCCTGCCTGGATGAGGCCGCGAACATTTGCAAGATCGCAGACCTGCCGGAGCTGTACAGCCACCTCGGCAGCCGAGGCATCATCCCGCTGACAATCCTGCAGTCCTACCGGCAAGGGACCAGAGTGTGGGGTGAGCGAGGCATGGACGCACTGTGGTCAGCGGCCACGGTCAAGCTGATCGGCGCAGGCATTGATGACGCCCGGTTCGCCGAGGACCTGTCCCGGCTCGTCGGCGAACACGACGTTACCGTCGCCTCCCGCACCCGAGACGGCAAAGGCCATACCTCGTACCAGACATCGGTGCGCCGGCAGCGGATCCTCGACCCGGCGCACATCCGGGCACTGCCAAAGAGATCGGCGTTGTTGTTCGCCACCGGCGTGAAGGTGGCGATGCTCAACCTGCTGCCCTGGTACGACGAGCCGAGCGCCGACCGACTGACCGCGGCCGTCGCCGCCTCCACCGCCGAGATGACCCGTCAGGCGCAGCGCACCCGCGCCGCACGTCGGGACCGCCTGACCCAGCGCTCCTGGCGGGGACGGGCCGGCTGAAGCTAGCTTGGATATCTGAGGTAGTCAATGGCGCACCTCGACTCAAGCAAACGACGTCCCCTGTACGCGGCATTGGGCTTGAGCCCGAGCGGCTGCTGGCGGCCGTCGAGGCTGCGGTGGCGTACTACCTTGCTCAGCTCGAGTACGCCGACGGCCCTCGCGCCTATCTCGCCGAACGTGGTGTTGCTGTGCTCGTGGAACGGGAGTGGCCGTGGCGGGTTGGGTATGCCCATTTGGATGGCGCCCGCTGACGCGCCACCTACGCGCGGCCGGCTTCACGACGGAGGAGTTGGTAGGCGCAGGCTTGTCGACCCGCACCCGGAGGGAGCCGGTCCGACTCGTCGATGTGTTCCGAGACCGGTTACGGTGCGGCTGCCGGGGGTCCCGGTACCCCGGTCGACGATTCGCTCCGGCCTCCGATGTCGCCGTCCGGACCGCTCTTCAAGGAAGTGCGGCCTTTTGTCGTGCGTGAGGCGTGCCCAGTCCGCCCTTCGCGCGCGATGATGAACTGCTGCATCCCTCCCCTCGCAGGAGCCGTCGCATGGCCAAGACACTGAGTTACGCCGACGCCGCTTTGCTGCTAGGCGGGCTGGACAACCCCGTGGTCACCGCCTTGGACCGTGTGACTGGAGGGCTGATGCTGGCCGCGGTGCCGGCCTTTCCGGCGGTACTCGGATGGTTCGACGCAAAAGTTGAGTTCGCCCGGCTCGGGCAAGACCTGGTGCGAGGGCTTGTCGAGCGGCGTAGTGGTCTGTCGCGGTACGGCCGGACCCAGCGAATCGAGGCTGCCCACTCGGTGCTGGTGGTGACCGCGTACTTCGAAGCGCTGGCAGCATCGGACCTGCCGTTCCGCTTCACCGACCTCGACCTCTCCCGCGCCGAGCAGGAGTCCCTAGCGTCCGCTGCGGCAATCGAGGCCACTGGCAGCGTCGCCACGTCGGGCCTGGCCTCTCCGGTGCCGCTACCGCGGCCGTATGAACCCGAGGAGCAGTTCCAAGAGCGTCTGTTGCTCTATTTCAGCGAGCTCTCGGCAGGGATGATGGCGTTCATCAGGGGCCTGCACATCGCGGACGTGCTGAGCGAAAGCTCGGAACGGCGAGCCGCTGCCGTGCTGCACAGCCTGCCGAAGCTGGCCGTCGAGCGTTACGCCGAGCTGATCCGCCGGCTCGCGGTCGACTTTCCCGAGGTGGCACTGTGGTCGGCTAGCCGGGATCACGCCGCCACGCGGGCGGAGGTACGGGATCTCGGTCCCGCGTTGTCCATACTGCACCGACTGCTCAGCGACATCTCCACCGGCCGGGTTCCCGACGAGCGCCGCACGAGCCTGGCCAACGCTTATGGGGCGACCCTGGATCGGCCGATTGTGGAGTCCACCGATACTCCGCGGGGACTACAAATCCCAACGTTGGCGCAGGCGTACGTCGAGCCCATGTTCCGGACTGCGAGGGTAGACGCGGATGTCCGGGCGAGCGAGGAGCAGTGGTGGATTCAGCAGCCGCTTCGGGAGGACCTAGAGGAGTTCGTCACGGGCCATCTGACCTCGTCAGAGGCGACGGTTGCGCCGCTGCTCGTTCTCGGCCAACCCGGATCCGGAAAGTCCGTGCTAACCAAGGTGCTAGCCGCAAGGCTGCCATCGGCCGACTTCTTGCCGATCCGCGTGGTACTGCGCGAAGTTCCCGCGGACGCGGTGCTACAGGATCAAATTGAACACGCGATCAAGGCGGTCACCGGTGAGCGACTTGAGTGGCCGGCACTAGTCCGGTCGGCACCAGACGCACTGCCGGTGGTATTGCTGGACGGGTTCGACGAACTGCTCCAGGCAACCGGGGTCAGTCAAACCGACTACCTGGTGAACATCGCCCGATTCCAGCGCCGCGAGGCCGACCAGGGCAGGCCTGTGGCAGTTGTGGTGACCAGCCGTACCAGCGTCGCGGATCGAGCGCGACCGCCGGAAGACACAGTCGCGCTGCGGCTGGAACCGTTCGACGAGGAACGTGTCGGGGCATGGCTAACTACCTGGAACTCCACCAACAGGGAACATCTAATCGCTCGCGGCCTCGAACCGCTGTCAGCATCGACGGTCCTGCGACACCCGGACTTGGCCGGCCAACCGTTGCTGCTGCTGATGCTGGCGCTGTACGACGCGGACGGCAATGGTCTGCAGCGGCTCGCTGGGGACCTAGGCCGCGGAGAGCTGTACGAGCGGCTGCTGCGCAACTTCGCGGCGCGAGAGGTGACTAAGCACCGCCCTTCGCTAGGCGAACGAGACCTAGATCGGGCCATAGATGAGGAGCTGCACAGGCTAGCGGTGGTGGGCCTGGCTATGTTCAACCGAGGCAGCCAATGGATCATCGAAACGGAGCTAGAGACGGACTTGACAGCTCTTTTCGGCCCGACGCCTACGGCTGACCGTCGAGATCTGCGCGCGCCCCTCGGGGCGGCGGAGAACGCTCTCGGCCGGTTCTTCTTCATTCACCGCTCACAGGCCTCCCGAGACGGCGCCGAGCTGAGGACGTACGAGTTCCTTCACGCGACGTTCGGCGAGTTCCTGGTCGCCTGGCTGGTCTGGCTGGCACTGCACGAGGTCGCTGCTCGGCACGCAGCAACGGCGTTCGCGCATAGCTCTAGCCAGGCCGACGACGACAGGCTGCACGCTCTGCTCTCATTCACCCCACTTTCCAGCCGCGCACCCATCCTCAGCTTCCTCACCGAGCGAGCTGACGCGATGTCGGCCGCCGACAGGAGCGGACTGACCGATCTGGTGATCCAGCTGTTCCGGGCAGCCCACGACCCACGGCCGGCTCGCACCCACGCCGACTACCAACCCCGCCGCCTAGCCCTGACCACCCGGCACGCGGCCTACAGCGCCAACCTCGTGCTACTGGCCGTCTGCCTGGCCAGAAATCTGACCGCGGGAGAACTATTCGGCCTGACCACGGACCGAGTGGCCCCTTGGCACCGTGAAGTGCTGCTCTGGCGCTCACAGCTCAGCAGCGAGGACTGGTCCGGGATTGGGCAAGTACTCACTCTGCGCCGGATCTGGGACGGCGCCCTGCGTGACATACAGCTTGAACTGGCCGCCGACGAGGTTAAACCGCCACCAGTCGACCCGGCGTGGACGTATGAATTGCCCAACCCGGGTGATCGCATTGATGTGTACGGACAGCACCGCGCGGCGGTGCTGTCCCGTAAGGGCTACCTACAGTGCGGGAATCTGGACGACGTTGCGCTGCATACAATGGCGCCGTTGCTCGACTACCTTGGCGCCACGGTTAACACGTTCGTCGGGTTCGGCAACGACGACTACGGCTCCGCCGCGCACGCGCTGCTGCAGGCCTGGCTGCTGCCGCTTCGCGAGGCGACCAACGACGAACGGCAGCGGAGCTACCTGCGATGCGCCCGACTAGCGGTAAGCCGGGCACTGAATGAGGACGAGCGGCATCTCTACGCCCGCCTTTTGGTCGATCGCCTCGCCACGGATCCCGACGTATCTGCCGCTCTAGTCGCGGAGGTGCTTCAGCTGTTCATGGCTTCTCGCGCCCTAACCAACAGCGAGGAAGGGAAAGCAACGGTCGCGCGCTGCGGCCTGGCGTTCCTCAATGTGCCCCAGTCCGCGCAGACGCCAGATGAGAAGCGAGTCGCCGAGACTCTCATCTCCGTCCTCTCGTGGCCATCAGAGCAGGACCCTCGGCCGGTGGCCCAGGCATGGGTTCGGCTAGCAGAACTCGGCTACTTCGCTGACGATCACCATGTCGACGGCTGGCCCGGGTGGCCCGACCTGACCGAGCGCCTGTTCGCAGCCAACCAGCGCAACCGCAGGCGCGAGCGAGGTGGGAGGCGGTAGGAGTGGCGCGAACTTCGTCTTGCCATTCTCGGCCCCCGCGTCTCGCGCGTGAACACATTGGATCGACGGACGGATGGACGCCAGTATCCGACCTGCCGCAGATGGGGGACGGCGACTCGGGGCCACCTGCCACCGGCGACGCAGGAGAATGTGACGGTGCGCCATGAGCATCACATCTTCCACAACCCGCCGTCGTCGACACCGGCCGCGGTACACGCTGCGCTCGACCGGGGCGATCTGCCTGCCGCGCTGGATGCCATGGTCGGCACCGCGCTGTACGGCGACGGAGACTGGAGCTGCACCTTCGGCTACTTAAGCACGAGGATCACCAAGTAAGCGCACTCGCCGCAACGTGCCTGGGGCATCTCGCGAGGGTCTACGGTCAGCTGGACGAACGCCGAGTAGTCGCCGCCCTGCGCCGAGCTCGGACGCTGCCATACACCAGCGGCACCGCCGAAAACGCGCTGGAGGACATCCAAATCTTCCTCCACCCGCGGCGCGCACGTTGGCGCGGACGGCTGTGGACCGCGATCCGCCCATGGACGTGGATCTGACTCGAACGCAGCAGTGCCACAGTGTGCGCGCGAGGGGCGCACAACGGCCCACGGCGGACCACGTACGGCGGTCAGCTCTGCTGGTAGTTCACCGCGGCGAACCCGCACGGCTGGTGCAGGTGCAGGTAGTAGGCGCCCTCGCCGTAGTCGTCCAGATCCGCGCCACCGATCAAACCCACATAGTCCAGTGGTTGGCCGCAGCCTGGGCAGTCGGCGTGCTCGGCGTCCTGGATCCATTCGGGCCGGCCGCCCAGCGTCGACCCGCCCCGGTTCCAGGCACTGGCCTGATAGGGACTCGGCCGTGCCGGGCCCAGGACCGGCGCCAGCGCCGGCGGGTCCTTGGGTTCGGATGAACCGAGGTAGCTCGGGCGGGTGTTACCGGCCCACCAGGTGGTGGCGCCGGCCGACGTGACCTGGCTGTACAAAGTCGTATAGCAGGCGCAGAAATGACAGGTCTCGATCACCAGTCGGCCGGACCAGCCCGTATGTGCCAGCGCGGCGCCGACATCAGGGTCCGCGGTGTCCAGGTCCGCGGCAATCCACAGCGGCGACGCGCACCATGGACAGATGCGACCATCCGCGCGTCGCGGTATTTCGCGCATGACCCACCGGTACGCGATGCTGCCGCACAGGTCTCGGCGGCTGCCGTCCGGGTCGGCCGTCCAGCCGCCCTCCAGCGCATAGCTCAGCGCATTGACGTACAGCTCGTCCGCACCGGCCGGCGGTTGCGTCGACCAGCGACGCATGGCGCTCTCGGCGAGCGGGTGAGCAGTCTGCGCCAGGATGACGCGCAGCTGATTGAGGCAGTCCGGCGTCCGGCCGCCGTCGATCCGCTCGATGACCCGGCGGACCACATCGGCGTCCGCCGCCCGATACAACTTCGCTGGCCACAGCACGTCGACATCGAGCAGGGAGCCTAGGTACGGAGTCAGCCTCCCCGGATCGGCATCCGCGATCACGCACAGCCTTTCGATCGCGTCGTCGTCCTCGGCGGCCGCGCTCTTGATCAACTCTTCGATCATGAGGGGATGCTAGTCATATCGATCAACCGGCCACGCAACAGACCGCTGCCCACGACGCCGCAGCACGTCGGTGCCGGTGCCCTCCATCTCCGCCGTGATTCGGACGCGTAGCCTGACCTGGGGGAAACGGCGAAGAAGCATCACATGTGCGTGATCATGCACGCCGCCGGCGCCGGCCTGGTGTTAGTCCCACCAGCTCCACCAGTCCTCTGGAGCGGGCTCGGCTGGCATCTCTGCCGACGAGTGGTGTCGCGACTCTCCGAGATCACCGGTCGCAGCGCAATTGCGGAACGGGCCGTCGTCGCCGTACAAAATGGGCAGTTGATGGTCGAGTTCCCGCAGCCAGGGCAGCATGCCGGTCATCTGTAGGCGGGCCTGTTCCCAGCCGTACCACAGGGCCGTCAGCCGAGTTACCGCTTCGTCGTGGCGCCACCATTGGTCGCACCAGTGCCAGCGGGTCATGCCAACCTCGCTGACTGGGCGCGGGAAGGTTGGCAGCAGGTAGGTGGTCACCCACTCCTCGACCGTCGAATACAGCGGCCGCTGGTCCCCGGCGTGCGGGCGCTCAGCTTGGGCTTGTTGCAGCTCAAAAACCCGCGCCGCCAGTCTCGCCACCTCAGCGGCGAGCTCGTCGACTTGGGTAACCGCTCCAGGTTGGGCCTGTTGCGACCTGGTGGCCGTCATCGTGTCCGGCCCTGCATCGGCACCGCGGTGACCGCTATCGCCGATTGCTTGCCAGCGACTGCGGGATTGATCCGAGCAACGCGAAGCTTTGGGAAGGCCTGCGTCCAGGCAGGCACCGCGAGCGTGTCAGCGTGGTGGACGGCAGCGGCGGTGGCGGCCGTGTGATCAGCATTGTCATCGTGGCACGTGCCTGCCGTCTGCCCGGCTGCGTGCTCGTCGGCGGGGGTGCGGGGATTGCCGAACCTCCCGCCGTCGCGGACTCCCACACCGCGCTCGGCAGCCGCTCGGCTCTGCAGGTCGCGGGCCAGTGCCTCCTCCACGTGGCCCTGCGCCAAACGGATGCCCTCGACCGAGCGACCGTCAGCTTCGTCCGCTCTGATGGCCTCGTGCATCCCGGCGGCGAGGTCGCGTAGTAGCTGCACCGCATCGCCGGCGGGCAGCCGTCCGGTGGCTCGCCACTGGCGCTGCAACTCGTCGAGTGCCTCCGGGCGGACGTACTCGGCCAGCTTCATCGCCTCTTGCCGAACCGCGGCGTCGAGTTGATCGACCAACGCAACGCCACTCGATGGCAGCGCAGCCGGGCCGCCGTCGGGTGTGATCCCCTGCCGGTCGGGTGTGCCACCGTGTGCGCGAGTTGCGTGCTGGCGGTGACCTGATCGGGCGTCGCGCTCCCACACCTCCCGGGCGGCGGTACGCATGGCCTCAGGAACGGGTGCTCCTGCGTGCCGGTGGCGCTCGTAGGCGGCCATCAGGTCCGGCCGAAACTGCCGCAGCCGCTGTTCGGCAAACTCGACCGCCCGCTTTGCCACCGGGTCGCTGCTGGCGTGGATCGTCGCGGTACGCCAGATGGCGGCGGCTTCGGCGAAGGTGGCCTTTTTGACCAGCCAATCGCCGTCCAGCGACGCCGCCATCCGTTCGCGATCCGCGCGTACTCTCGCTGCCAGCCGGTCGGCTTCGCGGCGGGTCGTCGCGGCGGCCTGATTGCGGCGGACCTCGCGTTCCCGTTCAGCGGCCTTGTTCTGGATACCGACGGCGGCCCATCGGGCGCCGGCCTCGCCGACGGTCGCCATCGTCGCTAGCCCTTGCAGGAACTGTTGGTGGGTCTCGGCCATCGGGTCTTCGTGTTGCTGCGGCTGCGGCACGCGCACCTCCCTTGCCTGCTCAGCGACCGCGCGCGGTGCGCCGGCCGCCTCCCACTGTCGGTGCGGGTGTTGACGTCGCAGTTAGCGGTGGCGTTACCGCCGGTTGCCGGCCACCCGCTACCAGCCGCAGCACGTCGCCAGCCGCCCGGGCCGCTTCCGCCTGGTGCAGTCGCTGCTGGGCGCTCCTCAATTGCTCGAGCGTGTCAGCGAACCGGGCCAGGTCCATCACGAGCGCAAGGACTACGAGGGCATCGTCGTCACCTGAGATTCGGCCCATGAGCGCCACCAGGCGCGACATAGCGCGCATCTGCTGGGATCGGCCGGTAGGTTTCTGGACCCGGCCGTACAAATCCCGGGCTGCTCGGTCGAAGGCCTCGGCGGCCCGGTGCAGTGGCCCGCGCCGGTCACCCTCCACAGCGGCTGCCAGGCTGGTAACCAGATCCGCTGCGGCGACCGCGGTGGCCTGCGCCCGACCTGGTGCGGCACAGGCGTCGCGGCGAATGTCCTCAGCGGCCGTAGCGGCAACCTTCGCGGCCTGGCGCATCGCGGCAGTCCGCTCGACCCGGCCAACCACTGGCGCTGCCGGCAGGGGCGTGGGAGTGCCCCACCGCAGCAGCAGCTTCGGCAGGGTCATGTCGGGCGCCAACCTGCCTCCGCTGAAGTAGACCGGTTTCCCGTCCGCGGTGCGGGCTTCGGGGAGGGCCACCGCGTACCCAGTGATCTGCCGGGGATCGGTGCTGCTGTGTCGAAGCCGGACCAAGACTCCGGCAGCGCGTAGCCGGCCGAAGAACTCCTCCTGCGACCCGGCGGCGGCCACGGCAGTCCGTACCCGACGACGCAGTTCATCGCGGGGCGTCTGCGCGCGGCCCGTGCGACGGGCCTTGGTGACCTCGGCCGGGTGGGGGCGTCGGTGAGCGGTACGGTCGGCAGGCGGGACACGTCGGTGCAGGTTGTAGCGGCGGGCGACGTCGTAGGTGGCCTTCACGCAGCGCGGGTAGTCGTTGCGCAGCCAGTTGGTACGGCCGTCCTCACGCACCAGCGTCGCGACAATGTGTACGTGGTCGTCGGCGTGCCGCATCGCGATCCACCGCAAACCCGGATCGGTCGCGACGGTCGCGACGCCTACCTCGGTGAGCATCTCGACCGCCATGCTCGCCCACGTGGTGTCGCTGACGCTGCGGTGCCGGTCCTCGGGCGCGAGCCGCATGCTGGCATGCCAGACGAACTTGGTCGGCGGCCGATAGCCGGCGCGAACCGGCTGCTCCAGCAAGGCCGTCAGCGCGCGAAGGCTCCGCCTACCGCTGGCGGTGACCTTGGGCTCCAGGTCGCTCAGAGAGCCTGCCCCGTCCCAAGCGGCCACCAGGTGCGGGTTGACGTGTTCTTCCGCCTTACCTGGACCCCACAGGTAGCGCAGCAGACCGCCGACCCGCGAGCCCCGCCGGTGTACGCGCGTGATCACCGCAGCTTCCTGTCGATACGGGAAATCACCTCATCGAGCCGGGCCACCGCCTCCTCGCACAGCCGGACGGCATCTGCGGCCCACTCGGGCAGTTGGCCGGTGGTGTTGAACGCCGCGGCTGCCTGATTGACGTTGTTGCCGAACATCACCACGGCCCGGCGGGCGGCAAACAACTCGTGCTGCAGATCGCGTAGGTCGCCTGCCGTACCACCGGGTGCCTGAGCGGCGGACGCAGCGGCGACAGCTGCCTTCGCCGCGTACCCGGTCGCGGTCAGCTGCGCGGCCACCGCCGCAGCGTCAATCGCAGCCTTCTCCTCGTCGGACAGCCTAAGCAACACAGCATGCGGACGGCCCGGCCGGTTGTGGGCACGATGACGGGCCTTACAGGGCGGGGCAGGCTGCTCACTGTCCATTGCCGCCACTGTGCGCCGCAGGCGTTGCCGTCCATGTCAGCGGCGGCTACCAGGGCTGGCCACGCCGACGCGGCGGGCACAGCCCGCCCCCATTGCCGATCTGCGACCGCGCCCGGTCGCAAATTGATAAGCAATGGCCATATCTTGCTTCATCCGCCGCCTGTTCGATCAGATGCGAATAGGCGACTGTTGGCGCGCGCTTCAAGCGGGGGCCCTACTGAGCGGACAACGTTTACGCTGATCGGTTGGTTGCGCAAGTTCGGCATCGAAGGGCATGGGTCCTCGCCTAGCGAGTCAGGCCGATGACCTGGAGGTTTCCGAGGCGACCGCATCTGGTGCGGGAAAGTCGCATCCACTGCGACCCCCGTCCGTTACACCGAGCGTGACGATCAAGGGCGCGGCCGGCATCCACGTGGTCTCCGGGGTGGCGCTGCTACGGCCGGAAGAGCAGGTGTTCGAGGCGATGCTCGACGGCTGGCAGGCCCAGCAGACGGCGCGGAACCTGTCGTTGGCCACGATCGCGGCGCGGCTGCGGGTGATCCGGGCGTTCGCCGAGCACGTCAACAGCTACCCGTGGCAGTGGCTGCCGCAAATGATCGACGAGTGGAGCACCGACCTGCGGGCGGTGCGCGGGCTGGCCCGCTCAACGCTGCGCGGCTACCAGGAGGCCGTGCGGCTGTTCTGCGAGTACCTCACCGACCCGGCCTATGGCTGGGCGGGCGAGTGCCAGCGACGGTTCGGCTCACACCCGGTGCAGGTCTGCCACGAGTGGAACACCGCGGTGCACGTGCAGAGCAACGAGTCCGATCCCCGCAAACGCGCGTTCACCGTCGACGAACTCCAGGCGCTGTTCGACCATGCCGACGAGCAGGTCATGCGGATCCGCGGCGCCGGCCGCAAGGGTTGGCTACCGGCGTTCCGGGACGCGACGCTGCTGAAGACCGCATACGCCTACGGGCTACGCCGCAACGAGGCCCGGATGCTCGACGTCGTCGACTTCAGCACCAACCCGCACGCCCCCGAGTTCGGTGATCTCGGCGTCTGCCACGTGCGGCACGGCAAGGCCATGGCCGGCTCCGCGCCGAAACGGCGCAGCGTCCTGACCATCTGGCCGTGGGGCGAGGACATCCTGCGGCAGTGGATCACCGAGGTGCGCCCGCTGCTGGCCCACGATGGCAACCCGGCCTTGTGGCCGTCCGAGCGCCGCGACCGCATCGGCCTGCAACGGATCAACAGCCAACTCACCACCTACCGCAACGCGCTCGGCCTCGGTCCAGGTCTGGACTTCCACTCGCTGCGCCGCTCCTACGTCACACATCTGATCGAGGCCGGCTGGGATCCGCTGTTCGTGCAGCAACAGGCCGGCCACGAACACGCCTCCACCACCTCGATCTACACCTGCGTCTCCTCCGACTTCCGCACCCGCACGCTGCGAGCCGCGTTGGACCAGACCATGGGCCAAGCCCTCCCTGGAGCGACCGGATGAAACGCCAAGTCACCTACCAGTGGCGACTGCGACAGGTCATGGCCGAGCACCACATGTTCGCCACCACCGAACTGGTGCCGCTGCTCTCCGAGCGCGGGATCACCCTGTCCGCGTCCCAGGTGCACCGCTTGGTATCCGGCACACCCGAGCGGCTGTCGCTGGCGGTTCTCGCCGCGCTGTGCGACATCTTCGACACCACCCCTGCGTGCCTGATCACCACCAGCGCCGAGAACCTCGCACCCCGGCGCATCGCCGCGGTTGGCGAGCCCGCCACCGGGAACCCGCAGGCGATCCGCCCCAAGCGGGCGACACTGCGCTCCAGACCATGACCGGCACGGAGATCGTGTGCGGTGACTGCGGTACCGTGCCGCCGGGCCGCCCCGGCCGGCGACCGCTCTGTCCGGCCTGCAAGCTCAACCGGCGCATCACCCTGCTACTCGACGACGGCACCGGCCACATCCGTCCCGCACTGCGACCGCTGGCGACCGCGCTACGCAACGCCCCGAACCTGTCCACGTCAAGGCTGTGGCTCTACAAACCCCAGGCCGCCGAACTGCTGACCGCACTCGCAACGGGCCGCGTCCCGCTCAGCCACGACGGGCTCTCCACCTGGCCACGCCCGGGCGCCGCCCGCCACCTGCGCCACCGGCTGATCGCCTACGGCATCCTGCCCCCGGTCGACCCGAGCCTGGCCGACATCGAGTCCTGGCTGCGCCACCGTCTTGCCCAACTCAGCGAGCACCTCACGAGCAGGTACTTCGCCAATACGCGCTCTGGCATCAACTCCCCCGGCTGCGGGCCACGGCAGCCAGCCGGCCGCTGCGCTCTACCGCGAAGCCCTACGCCACCCAGCAGTTCACCCAGGCCCAACTCTTCCTGACCTGGCTACACGACAACGGCATCGAACGGGCCGCGCTCACCCAGTCCCAACTCGACACCTGGTACGCCGCCCACCGCGTCCACCAGCGCTACCGGGTACGCGGCTTCCTCACCTGGGCCACCTCGCATGGGCACCTCCCCTGCGGCTTGGTCGTCCACCAGGTCACGTTCAAACCCGGCACCACGATCACCCAGCAGCGCCGGCTCGAACTACTCCGCCACTACCTCACCGACGACGCCGTGGCGCTACCAGCGCGGGTCGCAGCCGTGCTGATACTGCTCTACGCCCAACCACTCAGCCGAATACACCGGCTCACCCGCGACGACCTGCTCACCATTGACGGCACCCCACACCTGCGCCTGGGCGACCCGCCGAGCCCTCTACCAAACCCGGCCGCGCACCTGCTTCACCGCCTGGTCGACGAAGGCGGCAGCGGGAGTCAGTGGCTGTTCCCCGGCCGCCTGCCCGGCCAACCCGTCGCCTACGCCACCCTGCACCGCCGACTGCGCGGGTCGGGATTCCCGCTCGGTGAGGCCCGAATCTCAGCGCTCCGCCAACTCGTGCTGCAGGCGCCCGCACCGGTCATCGCCGACGCGCTCGGGTTCCACCAGACCACCACGACCCGCCAACACGCCAACGCCGGCGCGACCTGGAGCCGCTACCCCGCCAACCGCAACACTCAGTGACGGGGAAGATCAGCCGCCTGCCCGTCACTACGCACGCGAGCGGCGAGTCGGACGATTCGTTGCGGCCAGCTCAAATATGACCCAAGTCACAAAATCGCCGCCCGTGGGGCTTACTGAGTTCCTAGCGTTCCTCGTCTGGGTTGCGTCCTTGACCGGGCTGACATCGCCCAGTAGGCCGGCACGGCGCCTCCTGGTAGCTGTCGAAGCACGTGGACTTTATGGAGCTGACTCGCCTCCTGGGGATGATCAATGCTGGTAAGACGCGGCTCGTTCAGCGGTCCGGCTTTGAATACCGTGACCGCATGCCCGAGTTGATTCTGCCGACTATCCGCCTGCACGCCGCGTTCTTGGATTGCCGCGACGACTGGGGCCCTGGCCTCCACGAGGACGGCTTCGGCCTGGGGGCCGACGACGATGTGGACTCGCCCGCAGGCTTCGCTGCTTGGGTGCGCGAGCGGGTCCGAATGGCCCATCCGGCCGGCGATCCGTGCCCGGACGAACAGCACGGCTCACCCCGGTGGATCGTCGAGAACGGCCACGTCCTCGGGGGAATCGCCCTCCGGCACAAGTTCGACGACGAAATCGGCCAGATCGGCTACGGCGTGCGGCCGTCCGCGCGCCGCCGAGGATTGGCGAGTTGGGCACTCGGCGAGATGCTCGCGGAGGCTCGCGTCGTCCTGGGCCTAGATCGCGTCCTCATCCCTTGTCTGGCCGACAACATCGCGTCGGCCCGGACGATCGAACACAACGGCGGCGTCCTCGAGGGCATCCGCGACACCGAGCACGGTCCAGTGAGGCGCTACTGGATCGCCTTAGATCGGTGATAGGTCACGCGTACCCCACGGCAACCCGGCCGAAGCCGAATCTAGGAACTACTCGTCTTAGGCCAGGGCGGTCCGGGAGGTGCGGACCGTGTTGGATGTGAAGCCGTACCGGGACGCGCTCGCGCTGCCGGGGTTGCGGCCTCTGCTGCTGGTCGCGATCCTGGCCCGGGTGCCGGTGGCGGCCACCGCCGTGGTGATGACGCTGCACGTCCTCGATCTAGGCCGCGGCTTTTTCGCCGCCGGGCTGGTGGGGGCTGCGATGACGGTCGGTTCGGCGCTCGGCGCGCCACTGCTCGGCCGGCTGGTCGACCGGCGTGGCCTGCGGCCGATGCTGCTGCTGACCACAGCGGTCTCGGCGCTGTTCTGGGCGACGGCGCCGGTCCTGCCGTACCCGGTGCTGCTCAGCGCCGCGTTCGTCGGCGGGTTGCTCACCCTCCCGGTCTTCTCCGTGGTCCGGCAGTCGATCGCCGCGCTGGTCCCGCCGACTGAGCGCCGTCAGGCGTACGCGCTGGACTCGATGTCGGTCGAACTCAGCTTCATGATCGGGCCTGCGGGGGCGGTGGCCCTGGCCACCAGTGTCTCGCCCACCCTGACCATGTACGGCGTCGGCGGCGGCATCGTGCTGGCCGGACTCACCCTGCTGGTGCTCAACCCGCCGACCCGGGCCCGGGACGAGGAGACGACGCCGGCACGGGCACTGCCCCGCCGGCAGTGGCTGACCCCACGGCTGATCGGGCTGCTCGCCGGTGGCGCGGCCAGCACACTGGTGATCGCCGGCATCGATGTGTCAGTGGTTGCGATGCTGCGTGACGCTGGCCAGGTCGACTGGACCGGCGTGGTGCTAGCGCTCTGGGCCTCGTGCTCCTTGATCGGCGGCTTCACCTACGGCGCGCTGTCCCGCTCGCTGCCGTCGCTGATCCTCACCCTGATCCTCGGTCTGGTCACCATTCCGATCGGCCTGGGCAGCGGCCAGTGGTGGCTGCTGGCCCTGATGCTGCTGCCGTCCGGAGCCTTCACCGCGCCAACCGTGGCGGCCACCGCCGACGCGGTGAGTCGGCTGGTGCCAGCGAGCGTGCGGGGTGAGGCGATGGGCCTGCACGGCTCGGCGATGGTGGTGGGAGTGGCGCTCGGCGCCCCGCTGGCCGGGGCAGTGATCGATGCCACCGCGCCAGCCTGGGGCTTCACCGCGACGGGCCTACTCGGCGCACTGATCGCGCTGGCGGTACTGCCGACCCAGTCGAGTCACCGACACTCCGAAGCCACGGCCGAACCCACCACAAACTCAACCGTCGCTCCCCGCTCGATTCCGCCCCCGCTCGATCATCGATCTAGGCGAGCCGAAGAACCGCCACCCGCAAACACACCTAAGCGAGCACCAGACCAGCCGTTCAATCACATGCTGTGACGGATCTTCCTTCGCAATCGGGCACTCGAACCAAACGAATACGCGATCTTGCCAGTTAGCCTCCAGTGCCGGTCTCACTCGTATTGGTGGTTCGCCCAGACGGGACCGACAGTCCAAGGCCGCCCCCGCCGTCGGTTGAGTGGCACCATGTCGCCGGGGTTAAGCCTGGCGGCCGGCGAGGGCGATGTTCTGAAGGGGGTTAATGCACGAGTAGGCGTCGGAAGCCTCATACGACCTATGGGGACTTGATCTTGTTCGGGGCTTGTTCAGCTCCAGCCCACACCGCGCGGTGCCACCTGTTTGCCAGTCGCCCCACTTGAACCCCATCAACTACCCTGCAGGGAGTTCGCTTGCCCTCTACTTACTCCCCAGGGCATCGCGCGGACGAGGATGAAGTGAGCCAGCCTTGCGAAACCTAGTGAATGAAATCTGCGAAGTCGATCTTTGACGCCGCAGGTCAAGAAGTCTGCTCCCCGCGCACGCGGGGGTGATCCCAGGACCTGCAGCACCTGCGTCCCGGCGGCGGCCCTGCTCCCCGCGCACGCGGGGGTGATCCCGGGACTCCGGTTGCGGAAGTATCTGACTACGTCTGCTCCCCGCGCACGCGGGGGTGATCCCCACACCCGGTCGCCGGCACGGAGTACAGCCGTCTGCTCCCCGCGCACGCGGGGGTGATCCGGCATGGCAGGAGTGGGCGAAGACCCACCCGGACTGCTCCCCGCGCACGCGGGGGTGATCCTTATTGCCTGCGGGAACGTCCATCAGTGTCGTCCTGCTCCCCGCGCACGCGGGGGTGATCTCCAGCGCGGCCACACCCTCGGGCACATCCCACGGCTGCTCCCCGCGCACGCGGGGGTGATCCGGTGGCCAGCAGCGCCGGCCCGATCGCCGACGCCTGCTCCCCGCGCACGCGGGGGTGATCCCGCGACGCCTGAGCTGCGCGCGACTGTCGCCTGCTGCTCCCCGCGCACGCGGGGATGATCCGGCGCAGCTGCGGCAGGTGTACGGCGAGGCCGCCTGCTCCCCGCGCACGCGGGGGTGATCCCACGCTCGACGCCACGGCGGAGCCGCGCGTGCTCTGCTCCCCGCGCACGCGGGGGTGATCCCCGGTACGCGGTCGCGACCCGGGACATCAGCTCCTGCTCCCCGCGCACGCGGGGGTGATCCCGCGCCGCCGGCGTAGCCGCGGGCAACCCCGAACTGCTCCCTGCGCACGCGGGGGTGATCCGTCGTCGCCGAGGCGGTTCTTCCGGGCGACCAGCTGCTCCCCGCGTACGCGGGGGTGATCCGCGCTCGACGTCGCGTCACGGCAGATCGACAAGCTGCTCCCCGCGCACGCGGGGGTGATCCCACCTCTCGGGCCGCTGGCCCATACGGCAGTTGCTGCTCCCCGCGCACGCGGGGGTGATCCGGCATGGCAGGAGTGGGCGAAGACCCACCCGGACTGCTCCCCGCGCACGCGGGGGTAATCCGGGGCCCGGAGGCCCGGGGCCGGAGCGGTCTTTCTGCTCCCCGCGCACGCGGGAGTGATCCCTTCGTCCGCGACCTCGGCGGCGGCGAATATCTCTGCTCCCCGCGCACGCGGGGGGTGATCCTGGTGATCCCGGAGGCGATGGCGAGCTGTGCCGCTGCTCCTCGCGCACGCGGGGGTGATCCTTGCTCGGGTCTCCGCCGTCGTACGATTCGTAGCTGCTCCCCACGCAAGCGGGGGTGATCCTGGGTTGCGGTAGGGGTGGCATCCTTTGGCTGGCTGCTCCTCGCGCATGCGGGGGTGATCCGGCGGTGACAGAGTGCAGCCCCGAGCAAGCTTCCTACTCCCCGCGCACGCGGGGGTGATCCGGGCAACCGGGTCGCGCAGAACCCGCCGGGTGTGTGCTCCCCGGGCACGCGGGGGTGATCCGGTACTGGGTATTGGCCCAGACCGGGCGCGGCGCTGCTCCCCGCGCACGCGGGGGTGATCCCTGCCCGGTGGAAACCTCGTTGAATCGGAGGGTCTGCTCCCCGCGCACGCGGGGTTGATCCGGCGAGCGGGCCGGCTGAGCGCCAGCCATCGTCCTGCTCCCCGCGCACGGGGGTGATCCGGGACTGCACGACCGGCGGGGTGCCTGGTACCGCTGCTCCGGCGCACGCAGGGGTGATCTCACGGAGTCGCCGTCGACCTCGGGTCAGCTCAGGTCGATCCCGCACCGCGGGGGTGCTCACTCCACGGTCAGCTCGCCGACGCCGCTGTTCTCTGGTCCCCACGCACGTGGGGATGATCCCTATCCCCAGCCGGTTACTGATCCGGTGATCGTCCGTGTCACTTCCGCCGTAAACGACTGTTGGCGCTCTGCCACAGCTCCACGTGCTGCCACCTGGAGAAGTTCTCCTCGCACAAGAAAGTGTCGGCGCGAGCTCAACAGCCGTAGGTATGCGCTCGCCCGGACTCTTTACCTGCGTAAGCCAGCAGCAAATTGACATCGCCTTCTTGCGAGCCGCGGATGGTCGATCGAGCGGCGGACAAGCGCGGAACAGCCCCGTCGTAAGAGCGATCGATCGACACTTGCTCAGCCGACTACTCAACGCCAAGCAGCTTGAGGATGGCATGGACAGGCACCAGGTATCGCCGGCCGACCCGCAGAAGGCGCACTGGAAAATCGTTGGTTTTGGCCAGGGCGTAGGCCTTGGTGCGTCCGATTCCCAAGATCGCTCCGGCGGTCTCGATATCGGTGGTGATGCCGAGATCACGTACCGCGTCGATCGTCCACACCTGGTCCTGCGCCCGACTCGGCTTCTGTCCGTCGCTTGTGGTGGTTACCATCGTCCGCACCCCCTGAGGTCGTGAGCACGCCGTATCGGCGTCAGTTCTCACGATGGGAGCAACCGGTTGTCCGGTGCGTTGCCAGCGGAGTACCCACAGCCTGCATCGGCATCAGCATCCACATAGGTTGCTGCCCTGCTGGCAGCCGGGACGCCGACGCGAAGCGGGGAGCGCAGCTAGAGGCAGGGAAGCCATGTGTGAGCGGGTGCTTCCGGCACGGCTACGCCTTGGGTGACCAGCTTGCGGCGTCTCCGAGCACCGCTTCCATCAGCTCCGCGGCCTTCCGTTCGCTCTCCGGCAACACGTGGGTGTAGACCTCCCGCGTCGTGCGACTGTCGGCGTGACCAAGCCGCCGCTGCATTACGTGCTCGGGAACACCAGCGTCAGCGCCGGTGGTAGCGGAGGTGTGCCGCGCATCGTGGAGAGAGATCACCGGGACACCGGCGTCGGCGCAAGCCTTCGCCCACTGGTCGGTGAAGTACTTCGGGTAGTACGGCTCCCCGTCCTCGCGGCAGAACAGGTAGCCGCCGTCGTGGTACAAAACTCCGGCATCGACCTTCTCCGCGTCCTGACGCGTCCGGTGAGCGTCCAGCTCCGCTACCAAGGCTGGCCCGAGCGCTACTGCCCGCTTGCTCTTGCCCTTGGGTGACTTCTCGACCACGCCGTTGCTGGTCGTGGTGCGCTGCCAATGCAGCAGCAGAACGCCGCGATCGAGATCCACGCGCGGCCACTTGAGACCGGCCAGCTCCCCTCGGCGGGTGCCGACGACGATCGCCAGCACCCAGGCGGCACGCAATCGGTGGTCGCCGTGGTACTTGAGGAACTTCGCCGACTGTGCGGGCGTCCAGACGCCCTTGCGCCCCATCGTCTCCCGCTCGACCTGCCGAGGCTGCCGCACACCGTCCACATTGACCCCGAGGTCGCTCAACGCCTTCATCATGACCCGGTGCACGATCCGGACGGTGGTCGACGACAGCGGACCGCCGCTTTTGCCACCGCTCTTCAGCAGCTTCTTGTACAGCTCGTGGATTACCCGCTTGTCGAGGGCGTAGAGCTGCCGCGTGCCGATGTGCGGCACCACGTAGCAGCGCATGATGTCCCGGTAGTTGCTGAGCGTCGTCTCCTGGACATCCAGTTCGCGCTCGTTGAGCCAGCTCTCCAGCTCTGCGGCGACGCTGCCGTCGGCGCCGAGGTCCGCTCCACCGTAGGCAGCGCGGGCGTCTTCCTCCGCCTTCAGGGCGGCGGCCTGGTTGGGGAACCCCTGCCGCTTGTGCTGGCGGCGCCGCCCGTTCGCGTCGGGCGGGAGGTCGATGATGAAGAACCAGCGGGTCTGGTCGTTGGCGAGGCGGTAGTTGTAGACAGCCATGAGGCTGCACCTCCGCAGTAACGGGATCGAGGGATGCAACCCACGTTAAGCGATCTCCGTTACCGCCAGCGTTACCGCAAGATCACAGATGATCTTCTATATCCGCTGGTGAATACCAGTCGGGACGGCCGGATTCGAACCGACGACCCCTTGACCCCCAGTCAAGTGCGCTACCAAGCTGCGCCACGTCCCGCCCCCGCGTGGTTTCCCCCGCGGCAGCCGGTACAGCTTAGCGCAGCAGCTCCGACTCGTCCGCACAGGCCCCACCGACGTAGCGAGGCAGCAGAACTACCGCACATCCCCTAGAGCGTCCTAGGAGGGTGGGGTTGGATAGGGAAATGCCGGATGGGCAGGGGCGCCCATCCGGCATTTGGCAGAACTGGACCGCGTCAGCCGTGCGCCTTGCCTCGGCCGCCGGGGCCGAGCTTCTTGCGCGGGCGGACCGAGATCTCGATCGGGCTGCCCTCGTACCCGAATTCCTCGCGGAGCTTGCGCTCGACGAAGCGCTGGTAGCCGGCGTCGAGCGGGCCGGTGGTGAAGAGCACGAACCGTGGCGGTGCCACACCGGCCTGCGTCGCGAACAGGATCCGCGGCGCGCGCCCACCACGTACCGGGTGGGGGGTGGCCTGCACCAGCGCGGTGAGCCACTGGTTGAGGTGCGCGGTCGGCACGCGGGTTTCCCAGCTGGCCAGCGCCTTGTTCAGGGCCGGGGCCAGCTTGTCCACGGCACGGCCGGTCATCGCCGACAGGTTCAGCCGGATCGCCCAGGGGATGCGGCGCAGCTCCCGGTCGATCTCCTTGTCCAGGTAGTACCGACGGTCGGCGTCGACCAGGTCCCACTTGTTGAACGCGATGACCAGCGCCCGGCCCGACTCGGTCACCATCGACAGGATCCGCTGGTCCTGCTCGCTGATCGGTTCGCTGGAGTCCAGCAGCACCACGGCCACCTCGGCGGCCTCGATCGCGCCGGCGGTACGCAGGCTGGCGTAGTACTCGGTGCCGCTGGCCTTGCCGACCCGCTTGCGCAGTCCGGCCGTGTCGACCAGTTGCCAGGTCTGACCGCCGATCTCGACCAGGCTGTCCACCGGGTCCACAGTGGTGCCCGCCACCGAGTCGACGACCGCCCGCTCCTCGCCGGAGAACCGGTTGAGCAGGCTGGACTTGCCGACGTTCGGCCGCCCGACCAGCGCCACCCGGCGCGGCCCGCGCGGACGGTTCTCCACGATCGCCGGTGCCTCCGGCAGCGCGGCGAGGATGGCGTCCAGCAGGTCGCCGGAGCCACGTCCGTGCAGCGCGGACACCGGGAACGGCTCACCGAGGCCGAGTGACCACAGCGAGGTGGCCTCCATCTCGATGGAGTTGTTGTCGGCCTTGTTGGCCACCAGGATCACCGGCTTGGCGCTGCGCCGCAGCATCTTCACCGCGGCCTCGTCCACGTCGGTGGAGCCCACCATCGCGTCGACCACGAAGAGCACCACGTCGGCGGTGACGACCGCCGTCTCGGCCTGCGCCGCGATGGCCGCGGCCCGGTCCTTCGCGTCCGGTTCCCAGCCGCCGGTGTCCACCACGGTGAACGCCCGGCCGTTCCACTGCGCGTCGTACGGGACCCGGTCGCGGGTCACGCCAGGGACGTCCTCGACGACCGCCTGCCGGCGGCCGATGATCCGGTTGACCAGAGTCGACTTGCCCACGTTGGGGCGGCCGACCACGGCCACCACCGGCTGCGGGCCGGTCGGTTCCTCGACGGCGACGTCGGGCTCCCGCAGCTCGACCCAGCCACCACCATCGCTACTCATGCCACGCCCCGCTCGGTGAGGAGCTCGCGCAGCCGCGCCACGACCTCGTCGATGCCCAGCTCGGTGGTGTCCAGCACCACCGCGTCGGGCGCCTGCGCCAGCGGGTTGACCTTGCGGGTCGAGTCGAGACGGTCCCGCCGGGCCAGATCGGCGGCCGTGGCCGCCACGTCGGTGGCGTCCTCGGCGCTGCGCCGGGCGGCACGGGCCGCCTCGGAAGCGGTCAGGAAGACCTTCAGGTCGGCGTCCGGTGCCACGACCGAGCCGATGTCGCGACCCTCGACCACCATCCGACCAGCGTCGGCGATCATCTCGCGCTGCCGGGTGACGAGCAGCTCACGGACGGCCGGCACGGCGGCGACGGCGGAAACCGCGCCGGTCACCTCGGCGCCACGGATGTCGGCGTCCACGCCCACCCCGTCGATCGTCACGGCATACCCCTGCGGGTGGGTGCCGATACGCAGGTTGACCTCGCCGGCGACCTTCGCCACCGACGCGGCGTCGGCGAGATCCACGCCGGAGCGCAGCACGGCCCACGTGATCGCCCGGTACATCGCCCCGGTGTCCAGGTAGCGCGCACCGATGCTCACGGCGAGCCGCCGCGACACGGTGGACTTACCCGAACCGGACGGCCCGTCCACAGCGACCACACATCGCCCGGTCCGTACGTTTTCCTCCACCGTGTCCTCCTCAGCCCGTACCTCACGGATCGCCCGGTGATCTGGCGCCGCAAGCGGTTGTCAATCGTCATCAATCATGCCCGGGTCCATTGGCGGACCCGCGCGCGACGCCGCCGGAGGCGACCCACGCCACCCGGGCGGCCGCGTCCCGGCCATCGGTGGAGCCTACCGGCTGCCGTACCCCGAACTCGGGGGTCAGTCACCCACCGCGTTGAACAGGGCGGCGACCTCGGCGTTGGTCAACCGCCGGATCCGTCCGGTCCGCAGTTCACCCAGCCGGATAGGGCCGATCGAGGTACGCACCAGCCGGGTGACCGGGTGTCCGACCTCCTCCATCAGCCGTCGGACGATGTGCTTGCGGCCCTCGTGCAGGCTCAGCTCCACCTGGGCGGATTTACCCAGAGTGTCCACCACCTTGAACGAGTCGACCTTGACCGGCCCGTCCTCCAGCTCGACGCCGGCCAACAGCCGCTTGCTCAGGTTGCGCGGGATCGGCCCGACCACCTCGGCGAGATAGGTCTTCAGTACCTCGTACGAGGGATGCATGAGCTTGTGCGCCAGGGTGCCGTCGTTGGTGAGCAGCAGCAGGCCCTCACTGTCCGCGTCGAGCCTCCCCACGTGGTAGACCCGCTGCTCCACCCGGTTGCCGATGAACTCGGCCAGCTCGTTGCGCCCCTTGTCGTCCGCCATGGAGGTAACCACCCCGCGCGGCTTGTTCATCGCCACGTAGACCAGGCGAATGTCGACCTGGAGGCGCTCCCCGTCCACGTGGATCACGGAGGTGGCCGGGTCGACCTTGTCGCCGAGCTTGGCGACCCGGCCGTCCACGGTGACCCGGCGGCGGAAGATCAGGTCCTCACAGGCGCGCCGGGAACCCACGCCGGCGGCGGCGAGCACCTTCTGCAGGCGCTCAGCCCCCTCGTAGACGGGCGCGTCGGCTTTGGGGGAACGGTTATCGGGTCGCATCAGCAAGCTCTTCTACGTCGTCGGGCAGGAAGGGTGCGAGGGGCGGCAGCTCGTCGACGGTGTTCAGCCCGAGCTTCTCCAGGAACAACGTGGTGGTCCGGTAGAGGAACGCCCCACTGTCCGTTTCGGTGCCGCACTCCTCGATGAGGCCACGGGTGACCAGCGTACGGATGACCCCGTCGCAGTTCACACCCCGGATGGCTGAGATTCGCGAACGGGTCACCGGCTGCTTGTACGCAACCACGGCGAGCGTCTCCAGCGCCGCCTGGGTCAGCCGCACGGACTGCCCGTCCAACACGAACCGCTCAACGTACGTAGCGTATTCCGGCCGGGTGTACAGCCGCCACCCGCCGGCCGCCCGCCGCAGCTCGAACCCGTGCCCGGCCGCCGTGTACCCGGCGGCGATCTCGTCGAGCATCGGCCCGACCCGCTCGGCGGGCTGCTCCAGCACCTGGGCCAGCACCAGCTCGCTGACCGGCTCGTCGACGACCAGCAGGATCGCCTCCAACGCGCCGCGCAGCTCGGCGTCGGACAGCTCGGGTGCGGGCTCCGGCGCGACCGTCGCGCGCCGCCGCCCCGCCAGCTGCCGCCGGGGTACGTCCCCAGCC
>NZ_QGSY01000339.1 GCF_003857035.1 Micromonospora arida | reverse complement strand
ACAGGCGCCGTTGGTCGGCGGCGGCGTGGTGGGTGGGGTGCCGCCGCCGCAGGACGCCCCGTTGAGCTGGCAGCCGCCCGGTGAGCCGGAGCCGCTGCCCAGGAAGCCGAAGGAGACCGACGCGCCCGGGGCGATCGTGCCGTTCCAGGACCGGTTGGTGAAGGTGTGCCGCTGGCCGGATGAGCTGAGCAACGCGTCCCAGTAGCTGCCGAGCGTGGTGCCGGACGGCAGGTCGAAGGCGAGGCTCCAGCCGTTGATGGTCGAGCTGCCGCCGTTGGTGATGGTGTACTTCCCCTCCCAACCGGAGCCCCAGTCGGCGGTCTTGACGAAGCTGGCGGTGGCCCCGGCGGCGTACGCGGGCAGCGCCACCCAGGCCGCGCCGAGTGTCGCCGCGAGGGCGGCGACGAGAGACAGGACAAGGGATCTGGCAGGCTTCATGCGACCCTCCACGCCCGGCAACGGGCATCCACGGACGTCAACGTCGTGGCTAATTATTAAGACAGTTAACTGTTCCTGTCCAGAGGTTGCCCGGATGAGCGGACCTCCCGTCGCGTGGGCGGCGCGACGGGAGGCCGCAGAGCGTCCGCCTCAGCGGCGGAACGTGAACCAGTTGACGTTGACGAAGTCGTTCGGTTGGCCGCTGGTGAAGGTGAGATAGACGGAGTGCCGGCCGGTCACCGCGCCCACGTTGCCGGGCACCGAGCGCCAGCTCTGCCAGCCGCCGGTGTTGCCGATCGCGAAACTGCCGATCGGTGCGGCGGTCGGGCTGTCCACCCGCACCTCGACGAGGCCACTCGCACCGCTACCCGCGCCGGAGGCGACCCGGGCCACGAAGTCCCGGGGCCCGGCGGAGCCGAAATCGACATTGTCGTAGCGCGCCCAGTCGCCGTTGCGCAGCGCGCCGATGTTCTGCCCGCCCTCCGAGCACGCCTCGACGAACACACCGTTCTGCCCGTTGAACGACTCGGCCTCGATCTGCGCGTACGCGTCCCTCGTGCCGCCCGGCGGCGGGGTGGTCGGCGGCGGGGTGGTCCCGCCACCTCGGCGGTACACGGCCACATAGTCGACCAGCATCGGTCGACCCGGGATGGTCGCCGCGGTCGGCGTGCCGCTGCCCGCCACCCCGTTCGGGAAGGCACCGCCAATCGCCACGTTGAGCAGCAGGAAGTAGCCGGCGTGCGAGGTCATCTGCGACCAGGCGGACGCGCCGACCTGACTCTGCGTGACGGTGTGGTAGAGCTGCCCGTCGACGTACCAGCGCAGTTGTTGGGGACTGATCGAGGCGTCCCACTCGAACCGGTACGTGTGGAACGCCGACTGGCAGCTGGCGCCCGGGCAGGCCCGGGACGCGCCAAGGCCGTTCGACTCGTTGCAGGGCCCGCCCGGGGCGACGCCGCAGTGCAGCACGCCCCAGACGGAGTTGATGCCGTTGACGTTCTCCATCACGTCGAACTCGCCGATGCCCGGCCAGTTCTGGTAGTTGCCCCGGTAGGGCGCACCCAGGGCCCAGAACGCCGGCCAGTAGCCGGACGCCGCCGCACCCGTGACGTTCGGCATCTGGATCCGACCCTCGATCGCCAGGACACCGCCGGCCGGGGCCTTGAAGTCGCTGCGCACGGTCTCGATCCGGGCGGAGGTCCAGCCTCCCCCGCCGTCGCGCAGCGGTGTGATCCGCAGGTTGCCGCCGCCGTCGTGGCTCACGTTGGCGGTGCTGGCGGTGTAGTTCTGGATCTCGCCGGTGCCCCAGTTGGCCGGGCCACCCGGGTAGTTGTGCCCCGTGTCGATGATCCAGTTGGCGGCCGACGGCAGGGTGCCGGCCGCGCCAGTGAAGTCGTCACTCCAGACCGTGCTCCAGCCGGCGGGCGGTGGCGGAACGGCGGCCTGCGCGGTCATCGTGACGCCGGCCAGGGCGATGGTGGTGGAAACGAGCAGGACGGACGCCAGCAGGCGGCGGCGGGCGGGTGCGGCGGCGGTGACCGCCAGGGGAGGTGGCATGGACGTGCCTCTCTGCGGGGACGGATCGAGAGAGCGCTCTCTCAGAGTTGTACGTCCCGTCAACACAGTTGTCAACGTCGATCTACGTTGCCCGTCGGAGTTCCCTGCGGGCGGCGGAGCACCGCCTGCTCGAGGGCCGACCACACGCTCGTGGCCACCAGGTAGATCACCGCGGCGAGCGGCAGCACCAGCGCCACCAGCACGGTCGTGAACGGCAGCAGGGGCAGCAGCCGGCCGAGCGTGGCCGCCCCCGGCCCCTCGGTCGGCGTACCGGCCACCGTGCCCACCGCCGCCGACGCGCGGCGGGCCCGCCGCGACGACCACCAGGCCACCACCAGCAACACCATCAGCAGTACGCCGAACAGCGGGCCTGCCGCACCGGCCAGCCCGTCGCTGAGATGGTGACCCAGCGGCACGCCGGCCAACCGCTCGTCCAGCAACCCGGTGCCGCCCTCACTGGTGCTGAACAACCGGTACAGCACCAGCAGGAACGGTGCCTGGATGAGCAGCGGCAGGCAGCCGGCGATCGGGTTCGCGCCGGCCTCGCGGTACAGACCGAACACCTCGCGCTGAAGCGTCGCCGGGTCGTCCGCGTACCGCTGCTGAAGGTCACGCACCTGTGGTGCGAGCGCCGCGCGGCGCCGCTCGCCGCGGACCTGCGCGACGGTCAGCGGCGAGATCAGCAGGCGGACGGCGATGGTGAAAAGCACGATGGCGGCGGCGGTCGCTCCGCCGCCGGCCAGTGGTTCGAGCAGCTCGGTGAGCCAGGACAGCGCGCTGCCGGCAGCGGCGACAGCGTCGTGCAGTGGTGCGAAGGCGAGCATGGGAAACCCCTCGGTCCGATTCCGGTGAGGCCCTCCCCCGGGCGGTATCCGCTCAGCAAGGGGGGCCGGTGACGGCGGGATCGGCCGCGTGGCGGCGAGGCGCTACACGGCCGAGGGGTGCCCCGGAGCACGGGGGCGAGGACGACCGGCCGCATCCGGGTCGATCTGGCGAGGCATTCGGCGACTTCGGGAGCGGGCCCTCAGCCCGGCCCACCGCGGCCCGGCACCGGGCGCGCCCGCCCGGTCGTGCACCCGTGCCGCCAGCACCACCGCGAGCAGCACCAGGGCGGTCAACGCGGCGCCCGCCAGCAGGTCGGCCGGTCGGCCCGCGAGCAGGGTGAGCTGGGCGAACGCGGACATCCACGCGGCCCCGACATAGCCCAGCAGCACCGGCACGGGCTCAGCTTAGGACCCTCTGTCACGTCATCCAGCCGAATCCGGCGGCCCGCCCCGAGTACGACGCGCCGCCGCCACGTTTCCCGGCATCGCCACGTTGGGTAACCAACGACGGACCAACGCGGACGGACCGCGAACGGTAGGAACGGACGGGTGATGTCGATGACCGGTCAGGTGGCGGAGGCGCACAGCGACATGGCTGCGGCGACCGGGTTGCTCACCGTGGGTGTCGAGGAGGAGTTCCTGCTCGTCGACCCGCACACCGGGGCCGCGGTTCCGGCCGTGGACCTGGTCATGGAGCAGGTGCCGGCCGAACTCCGCGGGCAGGTGGAGCGGGAGTTCCAGACCAGTCAGATCGAGATCGGCAGCCCGCCCGGCCTTGAGCTCTCGTCGATCCGGCACTCCCTCGGCGTCCTGCGTCGGGCGCTCTCCGACGCCGCCGAGCGAGCAGGCGTACGCCTGCTCGCCATCGGCACCGGCCCCGTGGACGGCCCGGTGCCGCCGGTGGTGGACAAGCCCCGCTTCGACCGGATGATCGAGCGCTTCCGGCTGCTCGTCCCCGGCCCCGGCAACAACGGCATGCACGTACACGTCGGCGTGCCCGACCCGGACACCGGCGTGCAGGTGCTCAACCACGTACGACCGTGGCTGCCGATGCTGCACGCGGTGACCACCAACTCGCCGTTCTCCCGGGGCGAGGACACCGGCTACGCCAGTTGGCGCTCGGTGGAGTGGGAGCGCTGGCCGTCGGTGGCGCCGACGCCGTTCCTGGAGTCGCACGAGCACTACCAGCGGCTGATCCGCCAGTTGATCTCCAGCGGGGTGATGCTCGACGAGGGGATGCTCTACTGGTACGCCCGCCTGTCGGCGAAGTACCCGACGGTGGAGCTGCG
This sequence comes from Micromonospora arida, assembly GCF_003857035.1. Classification (GTDB taxonomy): domain Bacteria; phylum Actinomycetota; class Actinomycetes; order Mycobacteriales; family Micromonosporaceae; genus Micromonospora; species Micromonospora arida. The sequence continues at coordinate 2,853 of NZ_QGSY01000339.1, read as the reverse complement.
GATCGGCGACGTCTGCCCGTCGGTGGACGACGCGGTGCTGGTCGCCGCGCTCGTCCGGGCGCTGGTGGCCACCGCCATGGCGGATGTCGAGGCCGGTCGGCCGGCGTTGCAGACCGACCACCACCTGCTGGTCGGGGCGCACTGGCGAGCCGCCCACGACGGTCTGGAAGGTGAGGCCGTCGACGTCACCAACGGTGAGCTGCGCCCGGCCTGGGAGCTGTTGGACCGGTTCGTGGAGCGGATGCGGCCGGCGCTGGAGCAGCACGGCGACTGGGCCGAGGTGACCGACCTGCTGGGCGGCCTGCGTCGACACGGCAGCGGCGCGGCACGCCAGCGCGCGGTGTTCGAGCGCACCGGCAGACTCACCGACGTGGTGCAGGACGTCGCGCGGCAGACCCGCGGCTGATCACCGCGTGACAGGATGGGACCCGTGGCGCAACGGCTGATCGTCATCGGCGGGGACGCCGCCGGAATGTCGGCGGCGTCCCAGGCCCGACGCCGCCGTGACCGTGGCGACCTGGAAATCATCGTCTTCGAGCGGGGAAACTTCACCTCCTACTCGGCGTGCGGCATCCCGTACTGGATCAGCGGCCTGGTGCCCGGCCCCGAAGCGTTGATCGCCCGGTCCCCGGAGACGTTCCGCACCGAGTACGCGATGGACGTACGGATGCGCCACGAGGTCACGAGCATCGACCTGGAACGCCGCGAGGTGGTGGCCCAGGACCTGGAGGGCGGCGGCGAGGTCCGCGAGCGCTTCGACGACCTGGTGTACGCCACCGGTGCGGTGCCGGTGAAGCCGCCATGGGCGGTCACCGACGCGGGCGGCGTGTTCGGCATGCAGACCCTCGACGACGGTGCGGCGCTGCGCGACTGGCTGGACGCCGACCCGCAGCCGCGCCGGGCCGTGGTGGTCGGCGGCGGGTACATCGGCGTCGAGATTGCCGAGGCGCTGATCCAACGCGGCCTCTCGGTGACCCTGGTGGAGGCGGGCCAGCAGCCCATGGCCACCGTCGACCCCGACATGGCCGAACTGGTCGCCGACGCCATGCGCAGTCTCGGTGTCACGATCCGCACCAGCCTTGCGGTGAGCGGCCTGGAGCAACAGGACGGCCGGGTGTCCGCCGTGGTCACCGCCGAGGGGCCGATCCCGACCGATGTCGTGGTCATGGGTCTCGGCGTACGCCCCAACACCGCCCTCGCGGAGGCGGCCGGGCTGCCCCTCGGGCCGACCGGCGCGATCCGGGTCGACCGCCGGATGCGGGTGCCCGGGCTCCCCGGGGTCTGGGCGGCCGGTGACTGCGTGGAGACCCTGCACCGGGTCAGCGGGTTGCCGGTGCACGTGCCGCTCGGCACGCACGCCAACAAGCAGGGCCGGGTCGCCGGGATCAACATCGGTGGCGGGTACGCCACCTTCGCGGGTGTGATCGGCACGGCGGTGACCAAGGTCTGCGACCTGGAGGTGGGTCGGACGGGTCTACGTGAGCGGGAAGCCGCAGCTGCCGGCTTCGAGTTCGTCTCGGTGATCGCCGAGTCGACCAACCGGGCCGGTTACTACCCCGGTGCCCGGCCGATGACGGTCAAGCTGATCGCCGAACGCCCCAGCGGCCGATTGCTCGGCGCGCAGATCGTCGGTTGGTCCGAGGCGGCCAAACGGATCGACACGCTGGCCGTGGCGCTGTGGAACGGCATGACGGTGGACGATATGACGGCACTGGACCTCGGCTACGCTCCGCCGTACGCGCCGGTCTGGGATCCGGTGCTCATCGCCGCCCGAAAAGCGGTCGACGCGCTCGCCGCCCTCGACCGTTGACCCGCGCCCGCCGTGGAGGACCACCCCGTGACCCAGACCCCGACCCGGCCGACCGTACGTCGGCGTCCCACGATGGTCGACGTGGCCCGGCGTGCCGACGTCAGCCTGAAGACGGTCTCCCGGGTCGTGAACGACGAGCCGGTGGGGCAGGAGTTGGTCAGCCGGGTGCTGGCCGCCATCGCCGAGCTGGGCTTCCGGCGTAACGACATCGCTCGTAACCTGCGCTCCCGGCAGCTCAACGCCACCGTCGGGTTGCTGATCGAGGAGATCGCCAACCCGTTCTACGCGACCATCGCCAGCGTCGCCGCCGAGATCGCCGCCGCCCACGGCACCATGCTGATCACCGCGTCGTCGGAGGAGGACCCGGAGCGGGAACGCGCCCTGCTCCAGGACTTCACCCAGCGCCGGGTCGACGGCCTGCTGGTGGTGCCGGCGGGGCTCGACCACTCGTTCCTGCGTCGCGAGGTCGAGCTGGGCATGCCTGTGGTGTTCCTGGACCGGCCGCCGCAGGGGCTGCAGGCCGACGCGGTGCTGTTGGACAACCGGGGTGGCAGCCACGCCGGGGTCAGCGCGCTGCTCGACGAGGGGCACCGACGGGTGGGGCTGCTGCTCGGCGCGCCGAGCGTGCCCACGATGCGGGAGCGGCTGGCCGGGGCGCGGGCGGCGCTGGACGCTGCCGGGGTCGAGCCGGACGAGTCGCTGATCCGTGAGCGGCTCATCGCTCCCGAGGAGGCCGGCCGGGCGGTCGCCGCGCTGCTCGACCTTCCGGAGCCGCCCACCGCGTTCTTCTGCGCCAACAACCGGCTCACCGTCGGCGCACTCCAGGAGCTGCACCGGAGGGGCAGTGACGCCGCGCTGGTCGGTTTCGACGACTTCGAGCTGGCCCACCTGATGCCCCGACCGCTGACCGTCGTCGCGTACGACACCCGGGAGCTGGCGAGGGTCGCCACCGAACGCCTCTTCCAGAGAATCGCCGGAGAGGACACCCCACCCAACACGACGGTCCTCCCCACCAGACTGCTACCCCGAGGCCTGCCCTAACC
>NZ_QGSY01000265.1 GCF_003857035.1 Micromonospora arida | reverse complement strand
GCCCCACCCCGCTTCACCTCGGCTCGCGCCGCCTCGGCCTGTCCTCGCCCCGCCCGCCCCGCCGCAGACTGCCCCGCCGTTGGCCGCCAGGCCCAACGCCTAGCCAGGGACGAGCGCTGGAACCACATCCGCTAATCAGCCTGATGTCTGTGAGTCATCGTGATGACTCACAGACATCACGCTCATCGAAGTGAGGCCCGCCAGGTCATGGGCTCGGCGATTCTGGGGCTCGCGGAACGCGCCGCAAGTCGCCGACCTGCCGCAGCGGGATCGCGGGCATCTCGCCCGTGGTCCACCATGCCGGGATGTCATCGACTCGCCTTGTCACCTTGCTCGGTGCTGCCGCGCGGCAGCAACGACAGCTGCGCGACCTGAGCCAGCGTCAGTTGGCCGCGTTGGCCGAAGTCGACCAGGCCGCGGTGGCCCGGTTCGAACGTGGTGAGCGAGCTCCTACCATCCCGGTGCTGGAGCGGCTGTTTGCCGCGATGGACGTGCAGTTGGTCGTCGGAGTTGAGCCGTTGGACGCGCACCTCGACGCCCAGATCGACGGTTTGGCCGCCCGGCCGATCGCCGAGCGGATCGACGGGTTGGGGCTGGATCGGCTGCTGGACCGGCTCACCGACGTCCCGCAGGTGATCACCGGTTGCACCGCGGCGTTGCTACAGGGCGCGCCGGTGCCGGTCGACGCGCTGGAGATCGCCCTGCGCTGGCAGGACTCCAAACCGTTCACCCGCTGGCTGGAGACGAACTACGGCCAGCGGTGGAACGGCCGCTGGGGTGAGTTCGGCGGGGTGTGGTTGGAGCCGGAGGAGCCGGGCGAACATCGGTGGTCGACCCGGTACGGGGAGATCAGGGCGACGATGTGCGACGACCTGCCCGAGACGATCGAGGTGCGGCACGGCGGGCGGACTTACCAGGTGGTGCCGCTCGTCGAGCTGGAGCTGAGCGAGCCGCGCGCCGCCGAACTGTTACGCCGCTACCGGAACCGGCAGTTGGTTAGCGACAGCTGAGCCAACTGCCGGCCCGAGTGCCGGCTCAGCCGGCGGTGCGCTCCCAATCGATGGTGGGCAGCCCGGCGTCGGCGAGTGCCTTGTTGGCGGCGCTGAACGGGCGGCTACCGAGGAAGCCGCGCGGGTTCATCGGGCTGGGGTGACCGGCCTCCAGCACCACATGCTGCGGATTGGTGACCAGCGCGGCCTTCTTACGGGCGTAGCCACCCCAGAGCAGGAAGACCACCCGCTCCGGTGCCGCGTCCAGTGCCCGGATGGTCGCGTCGGTGAACTCTTCCCAGCCGGCGTTGGCGTGCGAGCCCGGGGTGGCCTGCCGGACGGTCAGCACCGCGTTGAGCAGCAGCACCCCCTGGGCGGCCCACCCGTCGAGGTTGCCGCTGCGCGGCTTGGGGACACCCACGTCCTCGCCCAACTCCTTGAAGACGTTGCGCAACGACGGCGGCACCGTCACACCGTCGCGGACGCTGAAGCTCAACCCGTGTGCCTGCCCGGCCCGGTGGTAGGGATCCTGCCCGAGGATGAGCACCCGGGTGCCCTGCGGCGGGCAGAGCCGGTATGCCGAGAACAGATCCTCCAGCGGCGGGAAGACCGTCTGCGTCGCGTATTCCCGGGCGACGAAGTCGCCCAGCGCGGCGGTGCGCGCCGGGTCGAGGTGCGGGGTGAGCACGGTGCGCCACTGCTCCGGCAGCAGGGCCAGCAGATCCAGGGCGGGAGCGTCGTCGGGCATCGGGAACCTCTCACAGCGCGGGTCGGTCCCCCGCACTCTAGGCACCGGGTACGACAGCCACCGACCTAGCCCAGGTCGGCGAGCCGCCGGGCCCAGTCACCGCCGATCGGGTCCAGCTCGACGATGCGGGTGTCGTCGTCGCGGCGGTCGATGCGAACCCGCAGGTGCGCGTCCACCAACTGCTCCACCAGGCCCTCGCCCCACTCCACCACGGTCACCGAGTCGTCCACCGACGCGTCGAGGTCCAGGTCGTCGATCTCGGCACGCGGATCGGTGGCGTCACCCAACCGGTACGCGTCGGCGTGCACCATTGCCACCCGGCCGCCCCGGGCCGGATCGGGGCGGTGCACCCGGGCGATCACGAAGGTCGGCGAGGTGATGTCCCCGAGGACACCGAGCCCGGCGCCGATGCCCTGGGTGAGCGCGGTCTTGCCGGCGCCCAGCGGGCCGGTCAACAGCACCAGGTCGCCGGCGCGCAGCAGCCCGGCCAGCCGCCGGCCGAAGTCCCGAGTGTCCTCGACGGTCGGCAGCTTGACGACGTGACTCACCGTTCCTCCACGCTCTGCAATGACTCCAGGAACTGCGCCAGGGCGGCGTTGACCTCGTCCGCGTGCTCCAACATCAACACGTGACCGCTGTCCTTGATCTTCACGAACTCGGCGTGCGGCAACCGGCGGACGATCTCCTCGGAGTGGGTCACCGGCGTGATCATGTCCTTGTCGCCGACCACCACCAGCACCGGAGTCGCCGCCAGCGCCGCCAGCGCTGGGAAGCGCGAGTGGGTGGCCAGGGTCCGCAGGTAGCGGGTCACCGTGTCGGCCGACGTCCGGGAGTTCATCGTCTCCACGTAGGACACCAGCGACGGGCTGGGCTTGCGGGTGCCGAAGCCGTACTTGCGGGTCAGTAACCAGGCCACGTTCGACGTCGACTTGCGGGCCTTGTCGATCACCGGCCCTCCGTACCGGGTGGCGTTGCTGACCATGTAGAGCACCGGGCCACCGACCCGGCCGAGCAGCGCGGGCGCGACCAGCTTGGTCTCCGCGATGAGCCCGCCCGACGTGGCCATCAGAACGGTGCCCACCACCCGGTCACCGAACAGCTCTCCGAACAGCTCGGCGAACGCCATGATGGTCATGCCGCCCATCGAGTGGCCGACCAGCACCAGCGGCCCGTCCGGGGCGGTTCGGTCGATCACCTGGCGCAGCGTGCGGCCGAGCACGGCGAGGTCGTACTCCCCGGTCTCCAGCCTGCCGGACCGGCCGTGACCGGGCTGGTCGTACGCCACGATCCGGTAGTCACCGCGGGCGGCGAGCATCTGGCGCTGGAAGTGGAACGTCCCCATGTCCAGGCAGAAGCCGTGCACCAGCACCACAGTCGGTCGACCTGGCACCGGCCGGGTCGGCTCGACCACTTCAACGTGGATGTCGGTGCCGTCCGGCAGCTCCAGGCGGAATGCCTCGTCGTACCGCTGCTGGTCGAACGTCTCGTGCGCGTAGCGGTCGGCCGGGTCGGCCTTGAGCCGGCGGACCAGGGTCCGCTCCGTCGCGACGCCGGCCGCCAGACCTGCCGCGGCCACCCCCACCGCCGCGCCGACGATCCCGGCGACCCGGCCGGCGGCCGTGCGGGGACGCGGAATGCGATAACTCATGGTTTCTCGCCGTCGTAGACCCGAGGCACCCGCGTGCCGCCGAATCGGGTGACGATCTCGTAGTTGATCGTGCCGACCGCCTCGGCCCAGTCGTCCGCTGTCGGCTCGCCGTCGACGCCGCTGCCGAAGAGCGTCGCCACGTCGCCGTCGGCCACCGGGTCGTCGCCGCAGTCGAGCACGAACTGGTCCATGCAGACCCGCCCCGAGATCGTCCGGCGTACGCCGCCGAGCTGCACCGGGCCGGTGTTGGACGCGTGCCGGGGAACCCCGTCGGCGTACCCGAGCGGCACCACGGCCAGGTTCGCGTCGGCCTCCGTGGTGTAGGCGTGCCCGTAGGAGATACCGGTGCCGGCGGGCACCCGCTTGGTGAGCATCACCCGGGCGCGGGCGGTCATCGCCGGCCGCAACCCGTACGTCTCGCCGGCCACCGGGGACAGCCCGTAGATGGCCAGGCCGGGGCGGACCAGGTCGAAGTGGGTGTCCGGGCGGGTGAGGGTGGCGGCCGAGTTGGCGAGGTGCCGCCAGCGTGGTCGCAGCCCGGCCCGCTCGACCATGGCCAGCCCTTCGTGGAAGACGGCCAGTTGGCGGTCGGTGGTGGGGTGGCCGGGCGAGTCCGCGTACACGAAGTGGCTCCACACGCCGACCACCTCGACCAGGCCGTCGGCCTGCGCCTTCGCGGCGGCGTCCAGCAGCGCGGGCCAGTCGGCGACTGTCGCACCGCCTCGGGACAGCCCCGTATCGATCTTGAGATGCAGGCGGGCGGGACGCCCGGCGAGGCGACTCGCCTCGATCATCTCGTCCAGTTGCGCCAGGCTGGCCGCGCCCAGGTCGACCCCGGCGGTGACCCCCTCGTGCAGCGGCAACCCGGGGGCGAGCAGCCAGGCCAGCACCGGCACGGTCACCCCGGCCCGCCGCAGGGTGAGCGCCTCGTCGAGGGTGCAGACACCGAGCCAGTCGGCGCCGGCGTCGAGCGCCGCGCGGGCGGCCGGAAGCATCCCGTGGCCGTACCCGTCGGCCTTCACCACTGCCATCAACTCGGCGGTGGTGCCGGAGCGGAGCCTGCTCACGTTCTCGCGGATGGCGTCAAGATCGACGCGTACCTCGGCCTGCCACATGTACCCAGCCTACTTTCCGCCGTGATCACCGCGGGCGGCGACGCACGTCGCGACGCGGCGACCCGGTCACCGCACCCGGAACCGCCCCGTTCAGCCCAGGGGGGCCAGCACCGGACGCAGCGCGGTCGCCACGTCGGGCGCGGTCACCGGCCCACCCCGGGCCGCCTCCCGCCCGGCGAGCCCGTGCAGGTACGCGGCGGAGGCCGCAGCCCGATCGGCGGGTACCCCGGCCGCCAGCAGCGAGCCGAGCAGCCCGGCCAACACGTCGCCGGTGCCGCCGGTGGCCAGCGCCGGGGTGCCGGTCGGGTTGACGTACGCCCGACCGTCCGGCGTGCCGATCACCGTGCGATCGCCCTTGAGCAGCACCACCGCGTTCATCCAGGCGGCCAGCCGCAGCGCGGCGCCGACCCGGTCGGCGCCCGGCTCCTCCCCGCAGAGACGGGTGAACTCCCGGTCGTGCGGGGTGACCACGATGGGCGCGTCCCGACCCCGCAGCCGGTCGGCGAGCGAGCCGTCCACCAGCAGGGTCAGGGCGTCGGCGTCGAGCACCACCGGCACCGGGGCGGCCAGTACGGCGCGCAGCTCGGCCGCCGCGTCGGCGCCGGTGCCCAGCCCGGAGCCGCAGACCCAGGCCTGCACCCGGCCCGCGTCGGCGACCCGCCCGCTGGCGATCACCGACGGGTGCTGGTGCAGCACCTCGGCGCGGGCGCTGCCGGCGTAGCGGACCAGGCCGGTCGGCCCGGCCAGGGCGCCGCCCACGGAGAGCACCGCCGCACCGGGGTAGGTCGCCGAGCCGGTCGCCACCCCCACCACACCCCGGGTGTACTTCTCCGACGCCGGGCCCAGCTGGGGCCACCAGTCGACCAGGTCGGACCACTCGGTGACCCGCAGCGCGGGGGTGCCGCGCAGCCACGGCCGCAGCCCGATGTCGACCAGCTCGACGTGCCCGGCCATCGCGGCGGCCGGCCCGACCACCAGGGCGGGCTTCAGCGCGCCGAAGGCCACCGTCACGTCGGCGCGGACCGCGGTGGGCCGGCCGGACGCGGACAGCGGCACGTGGCCGGTGTCGACCGCGACCCCGCTGGGCACGTCGACCGCCAGCACGGTGGCCCGTTCCCCGTCGCGTCCTCGCAGCTCGCCGAGGCGCTGGACCACGTCGTCCGCGTTGGCCCGCAGCCCGCCGGTGCCACCGATGCCGACGATGCCGTCGAGGACCAGGTCGACCGGGCCGGCCGGATCCGGCACGACCCGGCCGCCAGCGGCTCGCAGCGCGGCCAGGCCGGCGGCGTGCGCCCGCCCGGGGGTGAGCAGCAGGGCGGACACCTGGACACCTCGGCGGGCCAACCGCTCCCCCGCGTACAGCGCGTCGCCGCCGTTGTCACCGGAGCCGACCAGCAGCAGCACCCGGCCTCCGTAGACTCCGCCCCGCTCGGCGAGCAGGAGCGCGGCGCGGCGGGCCAGGCCGGCGGCGGCCCGCTGCATCAGCGTCCCCTCCGGCAGCGTGCCCATCAACCCCGCCTCGGCCGCCCGTACGTCGGCCACCCGCCACACCGCTCTCATGCCACCGTGTCCCATTCCGTTCGCGGGCGGACCTGACCGGCCCTCCCGGCCGACGTCATCGTTCCGCGACCACCATCGCCGAGGCGATCCCGCCGTCGTGCGACAACGAGAGATGCCAGTGGTTGACCCCGCGTGCGTCGGCCACCGCCGCGACCGTGCCGGAGACGGCCAGCCAGGGGCGGCCATCCGGGTCGGGCACGATCTCGCAGTCGTGCCAGCTGAGGCCGGCCGGGGCGCCGAGCGCCTTGGCCACCGCCTCCTTGGCGGCGAACCGGGCGGCGAGCGACTCGGGCGAGCGCGGGCTGCCGGAGCGGGTGTGCCGCTCGGCCTCGGTGAAGAGCCGGTCGGCGAGCAGCGGCGTCCGTGCCAGGGCCCGGGCGAACCGGTCGACCAGGACGACATCGATGCCGACAGCGACGATCACCACACCACCCTACCGGCGGTCGAGGCCGCAGATTAGCCGTCGGGCTCGCGCTGGGCAACGCCTGTGGACACCCCGGGGTACGCCTCGACGTCGGCTGTCCACAGGGCACCGCGCGACCTCCGGTACGTGCCTAGCGTCAGCGCGTCGATGCCGATCGTCCATGGGGGTGTGGTCATGACCGACGAGCCGTTCGCCGTCCAGCCGGAGGAGTTGCGGGCGGTCGCCGTCCTGCTCGACGACGAGGCGCGCCGGTTGGCGTTGGGCCTCGCGGGGTTGCCCGGACTGGTGGTGGCGGCGCCCGAGTGGCGAGCGGGCGCGGCGCTGGCCGGGTTGGAGGCGGCGGGGCACGCCTGGTTCTGCCGGCTGGGTGCACGGGTCGCGGCGACCTCCGGCGGGGTCCGGGCGTCGGCCGAGGCGTACGAGACGGTGGACGACCGGGCCGCCGGCCGGTTCGCCTCCCTACCCCGGTGAGCAGCGTCGGTTATCGACAGCTGTGGGCTGTCGATCCCGGTGGGT
>NZ_QGSY01000061.1 GCF_003857035.1 Micromonospora arida | reverse complement strand
GCCGGCGGGTGTTCTACCCCCGAAGGAGCTACCCCTCATGAACACGATCTTCCGTAAGAGCATGCTGTCTGTTGCTGGTCTCGCGTTCGCCGGTGGTGTCTTCGCCGGCCCGATCGCCGCCCACGCCAACCCGGTGGATGCCAAGCCGGTCGCGGTGGCCGTGCAGTCGGCCGCGCCGAAGCCGCAGGGCGAGCAGTCCCACATCAGCCTCAACGACGAGCAGACCGCCAACGTGAAGGCGATCATCGCCGCCACGAAGAAGGCCGGTCTCCCGGAGCGGGCCGCGGTCATCTCGATCGCGACGAGCCTGCAGGAGTCGAAGCTGGAGAACCTGGGCCACCTGGGCGACAGGAACGACCACGACTCGCTGGGCTTGTTCCAGCAGCGCCCGTCCAGTGGTTGGGGTACCCCGGAGCAGATCACCGACCCCGCCTACTCCACCACCGCGTTCCTCAAGGGCCTCAAGCAGGTCGACGGGTGGCAGGACATGCCCCTGACCGACGCCGCGCAGACGGTTTGAGCGGAAAGGCAGTCACGGGTACGCTGCGCACATGACCGCCCAAGCTACCCGCGCCGCCGCCTACTTGCGCCGGTCCGCCGCTCGCAAGGCCGCCGACCGCAACGCGACGATCATCGAGCAGCGTGATGAAATCCACGGCTACGCCGACGACCACGGATTGACGATCGCCGTGGAGTTCAACGAGGGGGAGGGGCGCGGCGCGTCCCGGCACAGCCGCTCGGCCCGGCCCGCGTTCGAGGCCGCCATGGCTGCGCTCCGCTCCGGTGAGGTAGACGTGATCCTCGTCTATGAGTTGAGCCGCGCCGACCGCCGGGGCATTGCTGGCGCGATCGAATTTGTCGATGTGCTGGCCGCGCAGGGGCGGGGTTTGGTGGAGGTCGACAGCGACCTAGACACGCGCAAGCCGGCCGACCGTGGCCGCGTGATCGCAAAGTTTGAGGCCGCCCGCGATGAGACGGAGCGTCTATCGAAGCGCGTCAGTCGCACCAAGCGCCGCCGGAAGGCCGCCGGGGCATGGCTGGGCGGCACGCTGCCGCTGGGCATGGCTGCCGAGCATGACGCAGACGGCGCACCGACCGGCCGCGTGATCCGCTCCGCTGACTGGCCGCGTGCCCGCGAGGTTGCCGACGCGATGCTGTCCGGCCGGTCCGCGCGCAGCGCCGCCGCCGAGTTTGGGCTGACTGCCAACACGGTCACGAACATGTGCCGCTCTGCTACGTGGGCGGGGTTGCAGACGGCCGACCGGCGCATGTCCGAGGCCGAGGCCGCCACCGTCGCCGGCCGTCCGTGGCGCAAAGCCGCCGAGGTGATGATGGTCGATGGTGCCCCGGTCGCGTTGCTCGGTGGCGAGGATGCCCGAGTGGTCACCCCGGCCGAGCGTGAGCGCCTTATCGCCATGATCGACGCCCGCACGGGTCGCGCCGCGACCGCGACCGGCACGCGGAAGTCCGGCCGGTCTGTGAACGGCACCCTGCTCGGTGGCCGCGATGGTGTGGCCCGCTGTGAGCTGTGCACGCGCCCCATGGTCGCCTCCGGCACCGACCGGACCCGCACCGACGCAGCCGGCCGGGTGCGTGTGTCGCGTGCCGCGTACCGGTGCCACGGTGTCGCCAGCAAGCAATGCCCCGGCACCACGATCAACCGCGCCGACCTCGACGCGTACGTCTGGCACGCCGTCACGCTCGCCGTTGATATCGCCGAGGATGATTCCCCGTTGTGGCAGACCGTGGCCGCCCGTCTGGCAGCCGCCACCGCCGACCCGGCCGCCGACGCCCGCCGCGCCGCCGCCGAGGCCGAGCACGCCACCGCCGCCGCCGCGCTGTCCCGCGTGCTGGACATGGCGGCCGATGGTCTGCTCACCCGCGAGGAAGCCCGCCCGCGCATCGACGCCGCCCGGACGCGCGTTGACGCAGCGACGCGCGCCGTCAAGGCCGCCACCGCCGAGGCCCCGGCCGTCCCCGGTCGCCGCGCCGTCCGCGATGGTCTGGACGCGCTGGACCTCGACGGTAAGCGAGCCATCCTGCGCGCCGCCCTGGACGCCGTGACCGTGCTCAAGACTGGCCGGCACCACCCCGCCAACCGGCCCCCGGTCTCTGCCCGCGTGACCCTCGACGGCCCGGCCGCTGACATCCTCGCCGCCGCCGCCGAGGTGCCCGCCGGCTGATCCGCCGACGCTCAACAAGTGGCCCGCTACGTGACCTGTGGCGGGCTGCTCTGCGTCCGGCGTCCGATGCCCGCCGGACAGCACCCACGGCCGGCAGCGTGGCGTAAGGCCCGTTTCCGATGCCATCCCGCAGCACCCCCCGCCCGCCGGTCGACACCGCCGCCGAGGGGGTGCCGACGTGGGTGCGCCATTCGGGGGGTAATGGACTTCGGACTCTTGTCGCCTCGCCGCCTGCTTTCCTTCCCCCTTCAATCTGTCCTATTTCCTCCCCCTTATATACCTCTATTATAACTAAATGTAGTTACTTATAGTGCTCTCTGTAGTCCCTGGGCATCCCCGGCTGCGCCTGCGCCCGGTGATGGGTGCGTTATCAGGGGGGTAAGTGCCGACGGGGTGCAGACAGTTACCGGCACTGGGTGCGCCATCCGGGGGGTAATTCTTGGGCACCGCCGGCTGTGCCCGCGCCCGGTAGTCGGGCACCCCTCGCTGCGCCTGCACCCACCGCCGCACACCCGCCGCCGGCCCGCCCCGCCGATCTCACCCGTGAACCGTACGGCCGTACTGTATGCCTGTAGGACATACCAAGCAGAGGGAAGCCGCGCCCCGCCCCGGCCGGCAGCAGCGAGCGCCCCGGCAAGGCCGCAAGCCTCTGACCAGGGTGTTTTACCCCTGTAGGACGAACACTGCGGAAACGCTGAGCCTCCGGTCCCAAGATCGGGTTTCCCCCCGTCGGGGACATACTCTATGCAAGCCCCCCCGCACGACCACCGTCCGAGATGGACGGACCCGCGCACAGCGACGACCGGCAACCCGTCGCGCGCCCCTCGACCCCGCCCGGTCATGAGTGGGCCGATCTTGGTTGCCGCCAGAAGATCGGTCCACCCATGTCCGGGCGGTTTCGCGTCTGCCGCTGCCCACGAGTGGAGGAACCATGACCGCCCCGACGATCACCCGCCGCCCCACCGCGACCCGGCCCCGGCCACTGACTGACGAAGCCACCGCCGCATTCCGCGCGAACGTGGCCGACTACCTCGCGCACCGCGCGTCCCGACTGTCCCGGTAGGACAGACACCCGCACCGAACGCGTCGCATGCGCTCGGAGCGGTCAGTACCACCAAAAACCAACGCCTCGGCGTTGCGAGGGATGCGACCCCTCGCAACGTCGGGGCGTCTTTTTTGTGCCCTCACAACGATTGGAGGTGACCCCGTGGACGCATACCACTACGGCGATGACATGACCCCCGCCGCCCGCTCCGCAGCCTGGGCCATCGAAACCTGGCTTACCGACCGCGAAACCTTCCGCTGGCTGATCGGCCGTTTCACGGAAGGCCCCGAGCTGTTCGACGCCTACCTGTCCACCCTTGACACCCTCGACTACGACGCCGACCCGGTGCTGATGACCGGTGCCCCCGGTGGCCTGTTCGCCGAGACGCAGATGATCGGCGCTCGCGTGGCCGTCAAGCGTGGCCCGGCCGTGGGCGAGATCATGCCCGCCGGCCGGAAGACGTTCGCCGCCGTTGCGCGCGACTACCTGATGTCCGCCGTAGTCCATGGGAAACGGGGATGGATGGGTGTGCATCTCTGGCGGGGTGCGCCGATCTACACCGACCGCACCCGCCGCGAGCGCCTGATCATGCGCGACCGCACGTACCCGCGCCCCGGCGACCGTCCGCTGTGGGACCGGCTGTGACCGCCGCGCCGCCGCCGTGCTTGAACGGGTGCGACCGGCCCGCGCGACACCTGGCCGGCAAGTACGCCGGGCTGTGCAAGCCCTGCCGCGACAGGGCGCAGCGCACCGCCGCAAAGATTGCCGGGAAGTGCGCGCGCTGTCAGGTTCGGCCGACCGAGCAGGGCTACACGCAGTGCCCCTCGTGTCGGGCGGTTTCCACCGCCTACGCCGCCACAAGCAACGCCGCCAACACTGCGTCTGGTGCTGACGCGGCCAGCAAGCGCCGCAACCGCGCAGCCCGGAAGGCAGCCGGTTTGTGCCAGAGCGCCGCCGGCCACGGCCCGGCCGTCGCAGGTAACACGTACTGCCGCCCATGCCTCGACCGCCGCAACGCCCGCAACGTCCGCCGCGCCGAACGGTTCTGGTCCGCCCACGGCATCGACGCCTGGACGTGCTGGATCTGCTGCGGACCGATCGCCCCCGGCGACCGGCACATAGAGCACGTGGTGCCGCGCGCCCGTGGTGGGTCCGACGAGCCGAGCAACCTGCGCCCCTCGGACTCCCGGTGCAACCTCGCCAAGTCCGACGACGACCCCTGGCCCTACCTCGCGTCCGTCTGGGACGACATCGACCCCACGGAGGTCAACTACCTATGAGCACCCTGACCATTGCATCCGTCCTCTTTTCCATGCTGGCGCTGGTCTCGCTGGTCGTCATCACCCGCCGCGCCCTAGTGGTGACCGTCGACCTGAAAGCCTCGATTGCTGGCCGTCGCGCCGAGCAGCCCGCGCCCGCCGCCGAGCAGCCGCAGCGCAACGCGCCGACGCTCGTTCAGGGGACGTTGCGGAAGGCCCGCCCCGATGCCTGAGCCGCTGACCGCTATCCATGTTTCGCCCGAGCGCCGGCATGAGCTGCTGGTCGCGTCCGACTTCCGTTGTGAAGTCAGCGGATGCGGCAAGCGCGCGTCCTATGTGGTCATTCTTCCGACCGCTGAGGCCGGCACCGCTTGCGGCGTCTGTGCTACGGCCCCCCGCGCCTCGCTGGGCGTGTGCGGCTGACATGCCGTACCACGTTCACCCGCCCGGCGTCTGCCGTGCCTGCGGCAAGAAGTTGCCGCCGCCCCCGCACCGAGGCCGACCCCGCACCGCGTGCGAGCGCCGCGCGTGCCAAGTCGAACGCCACCGACAGGACAAGCGCGCTAGCCGCCGCCGTCCTTTGTAGACCCCCGCGTGACTAGGCATGGCTCGCGGGCATGGCACCCGCCCCGGTCGCAACTCCTGAATGCGACCGGGGCGCAGTGCCCACACCACAAACCCCCGCGCCGGGCGGCATCCCCGGCATCCCCCCTGCTCGCGTTGTAACGGAGTGATCCGCGAGCGTTGAAAGGCCCAAACATGGGTATCGAATTCCACTACATCACCAACGGCGTTCACGTCCTAGCCTTTGGTCGCCGGCCGCGTGGCGCGGTTGCTGCCGCCAAGGCCGATGTTCCGGTCGCCGTGGACGCCATTGCCGAGCAGGTCCCGGCCGTGGCCGCCGCTCTGGCGAAGCTGCACCAGGCTCGCGCCGCCATGCAGTCCATCGTGGACGACATGGCCGCGCTCGTCAGTGAGCACGAGGACTACGCCGTCAAGGTCAAGGCCGGCAAGGTGCAGCCCAAGGCCGACACCTACTGGCAGGGCCGTGCGGACGACATCCGCGACGCGCACACCGCCGCGCTGCGGGTCGCTGTGGCCGCTCAGGATGCGCTCGTGGACGTGTCGGCTCCGCACGTCGAGGCCGCCCGCCAGCGCGACCGGGACGAGATCGGCAAGATGACCGACCGCCTGTCTGTCTTGATCGACCGTTCTACCCAGTACAGCTCGGGCAGCGTCGTCGTTGACGGCTGGCAGGTGATCGGCAGCGTCGACAGCATCCTTCGCGGGCTGCGCAAGATCGCTGCCGATGGTGCCCGGTGAACGCCCGCTACGACCACACCGGCCGCCTGATGACCGACGCCGAGGCCGCCGCCTGGGATGCCGAGGTTGACGCCACCGCCGCCGCTATCCGTGCCGAGCGCCAGGCCGCCGAGCAGCCGCCGGCCGAGGCTGCCCCGCCGCCCGTGGACATGCGCGCCCTGGCCCGGCAGATCCGCAACGGCACCGCCGACAGCAATTCCCGCCCCGACATTCAAGAAATCGCCAAGCGCATAAGGGGGCCGTTCTGATGACTCACCGCCAGCCGACCACGGTGGAGCAGGACCGGCAAGCCGCCCGCGCCCGCAAGGCCCGCCGCAAGCACGCCCGCCGCGAAGCATTCGAGCGCTGGGAAGCCGGATACGCCGCGATGATGCGGCTGGATGCGGAGCGTGCGAATACCCGCGACCGGCTGAACAAGGGGGCGATGATCAGCCCGGCGACTCTGCGCTATCTCGGCATCCGGATTCCGGCGGGGTACGTCTACGCGCCCGCCGAGCAGCCGGAGCCGACCCCCGCGCCGCAGCCCGAGCAGCCCGAGCCGCAGCCGGTCACGCCGGCACCAGTGAAGCCGTGCGCGCACTGTGGCGAGCCGTTCCCGGTGAAGGGCAGCAAGCGCTATTGCTCGGGTGACTGTCGGGTCGCCGCCCGCCCGTTGGCACCGCCGGCCAAGGGATCGATGCGGGACCGTCCGCATCGGACCCTGCTGGGCAGCAAGTGAACCCCGGCCCCCGCAGTTTCGACCCCCCTGGGGAGGTGAATTCATGAACCTGAATGACGCCTGGGGGCAGTTCTTTTACGCCGTCCGGACTTCCGGCCGCCCCCGTGCTGTCCGCTGGCCCGGCATGTCCGATGAGGACTATTACCTTGCCGAGTTGACCGCAGGAACGCCCGATGAATTGGCGCGTCGGCTTGCCGGCCTCCCCCCTCTGTCGCCGGACAATGGTGAATGAGCAATGCGTTTGATGTCTGCGTCTTGCTGCCTACGAGTAAGACGCACACATCGACGCGCCTTTGTCCACGCTGCCGACGCAGAACCATTCTTGCAGGCGAGATAATGTGCGCTACATGCTGGCATGAATTGTAGTTGCTCTGATTAATTGCGTTAGTCGAATGGTGAATGTGCGAGCGAACGCGTTGCATCGTTCCTTTGTGGAATTGTATGCGTGCGTTCGCTGCGCCGTTCGCAGGGCCGCGCACCCCCTGGG
>NZ_QGSY01000062.1 GCF_003857035.1 Micromonospora arida | reverse complement strand
GCCAGGGGTGGGGGAGTGCCGGGTTGCCGGAATTTTGCAAGCCTGGCTGAAATTTGCTGAAAGGTTACAAGCGTGTTGCGGCGACTGTCAATGCATGGACATTCGTCGCTGTTCTGATTGGTGAGTGGAAGCGGGTGGAACGCACGGCCGCGCCCCTCGGTTCGATTTCGGCCCAGAAATTTCCTTCGGCGGGTGATCCGCGCGCCCCGCCGGTCCGTACTGGATGGGGGAGCAGGGGTCGGCCGGTGGTGCGCCGCCGCGAGACGATCGAGGAGCAGATGGCCCGGGCACAGCAGGACAAGAAGGCGGCGACGGTCCGGACCAGCGCCAGCAGTCGGGGGGTGCGCGCCCCGTCACGGTCGGCGAGCGCCCTGCTGATCGCGTCGGTGCTCGCCGCGCTCTGGGCGGCGATCATGCTGACCGGCGTCGGTCAGACGGCGTACGCGTACGGCTTCTTCTTCACCGAGTTCTTCGCCGGTGTGGTCTCCCTGGTGGCGTTGAGCCTCACCGTGATGCTCGGCCTGCTCGCCACCGACCGACTGGTGCTGCGCATCCCGCACCGGGTGCTGATGCAGTCGGCGCACCGGGCCACCGGCGTGCTGGGCGTGGCCGGCCTCGGCTTCCACGTCCTCACCAAGGTCGCCACCGGGCGAGCGGCGGCGACCGACGCGCTGGTGCCGTTCGTCGGCGGCCGAGGGCTCTACATCGGACTCGGCACGGTGGCGGCGCTGCTGATGGTCAGCGTGATCTGGACCGGCATCATCCGCGCACGCTTCGCCGGCGTCGGTCCGAAGTGGGTGTGGCGGGCCATGCACTCCGTCGCGTACCTCGCCTGGCCCTTCGCTGTGCTGCACGGCCTCAACGCCGGTCGGGCCGCAGCGCCCTGGGTGGCGTTCAGCTACCTGGGCTGCATCCTGCTGGTGGTGCTGGCCCTGCTGGTCCGGTTCTCGGTCAGCATCGGTCGGCGCAGCCGCGAGCAGCACCAGGCAGCGGTGCGCAACGCGGTGATGGTCGGCCGGGCCGAGGAGGCCAAGACCGCCAGGTCGCTGCTGGCCGGGTTGGGTCGGCGCCCGAAGGCCGCCGACAAGCGTCCCGCCTGGGCGGACACCACCACCGCCACCTGGGCCGCGCCGGCCGCGCGGCGCGACCCGGAACGGTTCACCGTTCCGGTGGTGCCCGAGCCCGGTTCCCTCGTCGAGCCGGCCCGGCCGAGCCGCCGTCGGCGGGAGGAGGAGCCGGCCGCCCGCCGCGACACCGAACGGTCCTCGCGCGGCCGACGTGCCGAGGAGGAGTCGACGACCCGCCGGTCGGCCCGCCGCAGCGTGGAGGAGACCGACATCCGTCGACGGGACGAGGAGGAGGCCGAGCCGGCGACCCGGCGGCGCACCTCGCGTACCCGCGACGAGGCCGTGCCGACCGGCCGGCGACGCGCCGACGAGCAGACCGCTGAGCGGTCCCGTCGCCGGTCCCGCAGCGAGGACGACGGCAGCCGTTACTCGGCGCCGCCGCGGTCGACCCGCGACGAGGCCGAGGAGCCGTGGGACAGTCCACGCCGGTGGCAGGCCGACGAGCCCATCTCCGTCGAGCCGATCTCGGCCGGCCCGGTCTCCGGCAGCCCGATCTCGTCGGCGCCGCGCAGCGGCAGCGGCCGGCACAGCGTCGAGGACGACCTGCCCGAGGAGCCGGACTACTGGCGTCCACCGGCCCGGTACGTGCCGGACGAGGTGGCGCCGCCCGTCGACGACACCCCGACCCTTGTCGACCTGGCGTCCCGCCGCGCCAAGCGGGCAGCCGGCGAGGGCAAGTCCAAGCGCCGCAAGGCCAGCGCCGACGCGGTGGACGGGGCGTACTGGGCCGGGCTGCGGGGTGAGGCGAAGTGATGCGGACCGCCGTGCCACCTGTCGCCTGTGTGGGTGAACCCCGGCTCACCGCCGGCTTCGCCGAGTACGGCCGGCTCGACCTGCGCGCGCACGAGGAGGTGCACGGACCGATCGGCCCGATGGAGCCCGCGCAGCTGCTCCAGCTCGCCGAGGGCATGCAGCTCAAGGGCAAGGGCGGGGCGGGGTTCCCGTTCGCCCGCAAGATGCGCGCGGTGCTGGAGTCCTGCGAGCGGCAGGACCTGGCCGCCGTGGTGGTGGTCAACGCCACCGAGGGGGAGCCGGCCAGCTGGAAGGACAAGGTCCTGCTGACCCGCGCCCCGCACCTGATCCTGGACGGCGCGGCGTTGGCCGCGTACGCGCTGGACGCCGACGAGATCGTGATCGGCGTGGCGGACGACGGGGTCGGCCGTGACTCACTGATGGACGCGCTCGACGAGCGCCGGATGCCGGTGCAGACGACGATCGTCACAGTGCCGCACCGGTTCATCTCCGGCGAGGGTGGCGCACTCGTCAACGGGATCAACGGGCTGCCGCACATCCCGCCGGGCACCAAGAAGCGCTCCAGCGACTCCGGTGTCAGCGGCCTGCCCACCCTGCTGTCCAACGCCGAGACGTTTTCCCAGCTCGCCATCGGTGCCCGACTGGGCCCGTACGAGTACGCGGCGCTCGGCACCGACGACGAGCCGGGCACCGTGCTGCTCACCGTGACCGGCGCGGCGGGCCGCCCGGCGGTGGTGGAGTGCACCGCCGGCATGCCGCTGCGCGACGTCCTCGACCTGTGCGAGGTGCCGGACGTCCAGGGCATCCTGATGGGCGGCTACCACGGCAAGTGGATCACCCCGGAGGCGGCGGAGAAGGCCGAGGTCTCCCGCAAGGGCCTGGCCGCCGTCGGCGGCACCCTCGGCGCGGGCATCATCGTCCCGCTCGGCGTCGACACCTGCCCGCTCGGTGAGGCCGCCCAGGTGGTGCGCTACCTGGCCGGCGAGTCCGCCGGCCAGTGCGGGCCGTGCAAGATGGGCCTGCCGGACCTGGCCCGCGCGGTGGACCTGGCCGTCGCCGGCAGCCAACCGGCGGACGTGGTGCGCGCCGCCGCCGGCGAGGTGAAGGGCCGGGGCGCGTGCAGTCACCCCGACGGCACCGCCCGGTTCGCGCTCTCCGCGATCGAGGTCTTCGCCGAGGACCTGCGGCTGCACAGCACCGGCGACGGCTGTGGCCGACGGGTCAAGGGCTCGATGGGGCTGCCGGGCGCACCCGACGCGAATCCGCAGAAGCTCACCCTGGACTGGTCCCGCTGCGACGGGCACGGCCTCTGCGCGCACGTCGTACCGGACTTCATCCGGCTCGACGCGAACGGATATCCCGCCTTCCCGGCCACCCCCGTGCCGACCTGGCTGCGCGAGGGCGCGTTGAAGGCGGTCAAGGTCTGCCCGGAGTTGGCTCTCCGACTCGCCAAGGCCGAATAGCGAAGCGTCAGGCCCAGCATGGGTCCCTTCCGGACCGGAACGGAGAAGCGGATGCGGATCAGCATGGCGTGGACAGGGGCCCGGCAGCTTCGCCGCTGGACAGGGGCCGGGCAGCTTCGCCGCTGGACAGCGGCCGGGCAGCTTCGCCCCTGGACAGGGGCCGGGCAGCTTCGCCGTGCCGCCACCGCCGGGGCGCTCGTGGTGGCCCTGTTCGGTGTTGCCGCCTGTACCGGCACCGCGCCGGGTGGGCCCGCCGCCACCGGATCGGCCCCGGCCTCGACCGATGCGCCGTCCGCCCCGACCGGTGCCCCGCCCACCCCGACCGGCGGGCCACCCGCCGCTCCGGCGCAGGTTCCGGCCGTGCTGCGCTTCACCGGGACCACGCTCGGTGGGGCCGCGTTCGACGCGGCACAGCTCGCCGGCAAACCGGTGGTGCTGTGGTTCTGGGCGCCGTGGTGCGCCACCTGTGCCAGCCAGGCCTGGACGGTGGCCGAGATCGAACCCCGGTACCGGGACACCGTGCCGATCGTCGGCGTCGCCGGGCTGGGCGAGCGGAAGGCCATGAAGGAGTTCGTCACCGAGTTCGACCTCGGCGCGACGCCCCAGATCGAGGACACCAAGGGCGCGCTCTGGAAGCGGTTCAAGGTGACCGAGCAGAGCATCTTCGTGATCATCGACCGGAACGGCGCGGTCGTCCACCACGGTTTCCTCGACGGTGAGGCGCTCACCGCCAAGGTCGCCGCACTGGCCGGGGCGTGACCGCCGCACTGCTGCTCGCGCTGACCGCCGGCATGCTCGGCGCGGTCAACCCGTGCGGCTTCGCGTTGCTGCCCGCGTACCTCTCGCTGTTGGTCGCCGGGAAGTCGGACACCCGCGGCGCGGTCGGCCGCGCGCTCACCGCGGCGGCCGGGCTGACAGTGGGGTACGTGCTGGTGTTCGGCGCGTTCGGCCTGGCGCTCGCGCCGCTGGCCGGCTGGTTGCGGCCCCGGCTGCCGTGGCTGACCGTGACGCTCGGCGTGTTGCTGGTGGTGGCCGGCTGCTGGTTGCTCGCCGGTCGGCGGCTGCCCGCCCCCGGCTGGTCCGCCCGGGCACCCCGGCTGACCCGGTCCTGGCCGTCGATGGCGCTGTTCGGAGCGGCGTACGCGCTGGCGTCACTCGGCTGCGCCATCGCGCCGTTCCTGGCCATCGTGGTGACCAGCCTCCAGGCCGGCTCGACCGGTCAGGGGTTGGCGCTGTTCGGTGCGTACGCCCTCGGGATGGGTCTGGTGGTCGCGGTCGCCGCACTCGGGGTGGCGCTGCTGCGCGACGGCCTGGTGGCCCGGCTGCGCGTCGCGGGTGCGCTGGTGCCCCGCCTCAGTGGCCTGATGCTGCTGGTCACCGGCGGCTACGTCGCCTGGTACGGCTGGTACGAGCTACGCCTGGCCGCCGGCCGTCGCGACGCCCTGCGCGACCCGATAATCCAAGCCGCGTCCCAGCTGCAACACACGGTGGCCGACGCCCTGGACGCCATCGGCCCGGCACTGCTCGTAGCCGCCCTGGCGGCCCTCCTGCTGACCGCAGCCCTGACCAGACGCCCCCGCCGCCCCCGCGATCTTGCAGTTGCTGTTGCGACGAAAGACGCAGACCCCCGCATTGCGGGAACCGAAACTGCAAGATCGACAGGGTGAGGCGAGAGGCCGAGGTCAGCGGGGGGTCAGACGGTCGGTGCCGAGGCGGTCCTGGAGGACCTTGGGGACCAGGACGCTGCCGTCGGCCTGCTGGTACTGCTCCAGGATGGCCGGGAAGAGCCGACTGGTGGCCAGCGCCGACCCGTTGAGGGTGTGCACGAAGCGCGTCTGCTTGCCACCCGGCTCGCGGTAACGGATCGCCGCCCGACGAGCCTGGTAGTCGCCGGCCCAGGAGACCGACGACACCTCCTTGTACTTGCCGGTGCTCGGCATCCACACCTCGATGTCGAGGGTCTTCTTCATCGAGGCGCTGGCGTCACCGGCCGAGAGCAGCGTGCGCTGGTAGTGCAGACCCAGCCCCTCGACCAGGCTCTCGGCGTGGGCGAGCATCTCCTCCAGCGCAGCGTCGGCCTGCTCCGGCAGGGTGAACTGGAAGATCTCCACCTTGTTGAACTGGTGCCCCCGCACCGTGCCGCGCTCGTCCGAGTGCGAGCCGGCCGACTCCCGCCGGTAGCACGGGGTGTACGCGAACGCCTTCAGCGGCAGCTTCGGGGTCTCCAGGATCTCGTCCTGGTACGCGCCGAGGATCGCCGTCTCCGACGTGGGCAGCAGGAACTGGCCACGCGGGGCGGACGCCGAGTCCAGGTGGTAGACGTCGTCGTAGAACTTGGGGAACTGCCCGGCGGCGAAGCCGGCCGAATCCAGCAGCAGGTGCGGCGGGAGCAGGAACTCGTAACCGGCCTTGATGTGCTGGTCGACGAAGTAGTTGAGAAGCGCCCACTCCAGCCGGGCGCCAACCCCGGTGTACATCCAGAAACCGGACCCGCCGAGCTTGACCCCGCGCTCGTAGTCGACCAGGCCCAACGCGCGACTCAGCTCCACGTGGTCGCGGACCTTCTCGATCACCGGCGGCTCGCCGAAGGTCTTCACCACCCGGTTGGCTTCCTTGCCGCCGGCCACCACGTCGTCGCTGGGCAGGTTGGGCAGCTCACTCATCGCGTCGCGCAGCCGGGCCTGCACCTCGTCCAGCTGGGACTCCAGCTCGGCGAGCTGCTTACGCTCCGCCTCCGGCGCGGCGGCCTGCGGCTCCTCGCCGGCCCGCTTCGCCTGCGCGTACGCCCGGGCCTCGGCCTTGCGGCGCTGCCGCTCAGCGTCGATCTCCGTGATCAGGGCGCGGCGTTCCTGGTCGAGCCGCTGGATCTCGTCCAGGGCCCGGGTGACCTCGGCGGGATCCAGGCGCTTCGCCAGCGCGGTCGCCACCGCCTCGCGATCCTTCCGGATCAACTCCATGTCGAGCATGCTGCTCCGTACGCCTCCGTCCGGGGTTCACAGGTGAACCACCAGATGCTACCGTCGCGGGCTTTTCCTCCCCGGACGGGGAGTGCTGGCCGCCGACTCAGAGCCGGATCGGCATGAGCACCGAGTAGGTGTCCGCGTCGTCCGGTCGGCGTACGGCCAGCGGGGCGATCGGCCCATCCAGCTCCAGGACCAGTTGCGGGGCGCCGGCCGCGTTCAGCGCGTCCAGCAGGTAACCACCGTCCACCCCGACCCGCAGCGCGTCGGTGCCCAGGTCGGCGGCGGGAAGCAGCCGCAGCTCGCCCTGGTCGTCGACGCCGAGCACTGTGACCTCCCGGGTCGTGCCGTCGTGGTCGAGGGCGACAGTGGGGGCCGCCGGGTCGGCCAGCGCGGCGCGCAGCGCGGCCACGTCCACCGGGACCCGGCGCGCGGTCGGCCGCTCACCGACGGACTTGCGCAGCAGCCGGTGGTAGTCCGGGAAGTCGTACGGCAGGGCGGCACCGGTCAGCGTGCGGTCGGCCACCCGCACCCGCAGGTCCATGCCCGCCACTGTCAGCCGTACCGGCCAGGGGTCGGCGGTGTCGAGCAGTGGCCGGAGCTCATCGACGAGAGCCACCGGCAGGAACACCCGCACCGGCGGCCCGTCGACGTCGGCACCGGCCCGAGCCAGCGCGAGCCGGTACCGGTCGGTGGCGACGAGCCGGACGCCGTCGGACTCCACGTCGAACAGCACGCCGGCCAGCATCGGCAGCTCCGGGTCGACGCCGACGGCGAAGCGCACCGCGTCGAGCGCCGCGGCCCGGGCGGCGGGGGTGACCAGGCGTGTGGGGGCGGTCGGCGGGGCGGGGTCG
>NZ_QGSY01000308.1 GCF_003857035.1 Micromonospora arida | reverse complement strand
GGGTGGCGAGGGCGTCCAGTTGGGTGGGGTCGGAGAGGGCGGAGCCGACGGCCACCACGCGTACGCCTGCTTGCAGGAACGCGCCGGCATTGCTGGCGTCGAGGCCGCCGGTGGCGACGAAGCGCAACTGCGGCAGCGGGCCGGCGACCGCCTTGAACCAGGCCGGGCCGAGGGAGATCGCGGGGAACGCCTTGAGCCAGGTGAGGCCGTGCCGCAGTGCCTGCTGGGCCTCGGTCGGGGTGGCCACACCGGGCAGGTGCGGCAGGCCACGCGCGGCGGCGGCGTCGGCGACCGCGAGGTCCAGGCCAGGCGCGACGGTGAACCGGGCGCCCGCGTCGGCCGCCGCGGCGACCTGTTCGACGTCGAGCACGGTGCCGGCGCCCACGATACGGTCGCGCTCGGCCCCCGCCTCGACGGCGGCCCGCAGCGCCGGCACCGCGTCGGCGGTGGCCACCGGAACCTCCACCACGTCGATGCCGAGATCCCAGGCACGCTCGGCGAGCCGAACGGTCTCGGCGACCGGCAGGCCGCGCAGGATCGCCATCACCCGGGCGCCGCCGAAGATGTGGTCGAAGTCCGGTGTGGTCATGGTGCACTCCATCCGAGGTCGCGGTGGGACTGTTGCTGCTGGTCGGGTCGCAACCCGCCGGCCCGACTCAGGTCGTCGCCCCCGGGTCGGTCAGGTCGAGCGGCGACCAGGCGTCGTCGGGCGCGTCGATGAGTTTCTCGAACCAGGCCCACGGCGGGACCGGGGCGTTGTCGCCGCTGCTGGTCAACGCCTGCGCCGCGACGAGGTGACCGAGGCGCAACCGCCGCACCGGGTCGAGGCCGCGTAGCAGCCCGGCCAGGTAGCCGGCGGCGAACGCGTCTCCGGCGCCGACCGGCTCCACCACCGTCACCCGGGGCGCGGGCACGAAG
Source organism: Micromonospora arida (assembly GCF_003857035.1). GTDB lineage: Bacteria > Actinomycetota > Actinomycetes > Mycobacteriales > Micromonosporaceae > Micromonospora > Micromonospora arida. The sequence continues at coordinate 6,404 of NZ_QGSY01000308.1, read as the reverse complement.
ACCGGTTCGGCGTCGCGGACCAGTGCGGTGGCGCCCACCGAGCCGTCCTTGACCACCACCGTCTCCGGATCGGGCAACAACTGGCGTACGGCCGTCGGGTCGGTGGTGCCCCAGAGGGTTTCCGCCTCGTCCTGCCCGACGAAGACGAGGTCGCAGCGGTTGGCGAGGTCGCGCAGCACCGGCGCGGCCTGCTCGGCGGACCACAGCCGGGCCCGGTGGTTGACGTCGAAACTGACCAACGCCTGCGCCAGCGGCCGGTCGGTCACCGCGTGCTCGACCAGCGCCCGGCAGGACGCGGAGAGCGCCGGGGTGATCCCGGACAGGTGCAGCACCCGGGCACCGGCCAGCGCCGGGTCGGCCAGTGTGGCGGGGTCCATCCGGGCGGCCGCCGACCCGGCCCGGTAGTAGTGCACGGCGGTCCCCTCCGGGCCCGGGTCCTTGACGTACAGGCCGGTGGGGGCGGCCGGGTCCACGCACACCTGGTCGACGCGGACACCGGCGGCGGCGACGTGCCGGACGACGGCCCGACCGAACGGGTCGTCGCCGACCCGGCTCACCCAGGTCGCCAGGTGTCCCAGGCGGGCCAGGTAACCGGCCACGTTGGACTCGGCTCCACCGACCGACACGGCGACCCGTTCGGCGCTCTCCAGCGGCTCACCCGGGGCGGGGCAGAGCACCACCATCGTCTCCCCCACCGCGGCCACCTCGATCGACGGAAGGCCGGCCGGGACACTCGCCTGGTCAGGTCGGGGGGCGGTCGGCATCGGGCACACGTCCTCGCGGCGGGGTGCTGGGCGTCGCCGAGCCTAGGTGTCCCGCGCGGGACGGGCAACCTGTCGCGCGTCACACCTCGACGCTCAGGGCAGCGTCAGCCCGTACGCGGCCAGCACCTCCGCGATCGGCTGGTAGTAGGTGGTGCCACCGGCGGTGCAGTTGCCGGTGCCTCCGGAGAGGATGCCGAGGATGGTGCCGGTGGCGGCCACGTAGAGCGGTCCACCGCTGTCCCCCGGCTCGGCGCAGATGTTGGTGCGGATCAGGCCGTAGATCACGCCGGTGGCGTAGTTGACGGTCTGGTTGAGACCGGTGACGGTGCCGCAGCGCACGCCGGTGGTGCTGCCGCTGCGGCACACCGCCTGACCGATGTACGCGTTGCCGGGACCGTTGATGGTCACCAGGCCGGGGTGGGTGTAGACCGCGCTCGGGTGGGCGATCCGACCGGTGTAGCGGATCAGCCCGTAGTCGTTGGTGGGGTAACTGGTGGCGGTGCGGGTGCCGAGCACTGTGGTCCGGGCGCTGTCGGCGTACCAGGTGGCGGTGGCGGTGGTGCAGTGCCCGGCGGTGATCACGTAGTAGGTGCTGCCGCTGCGCGCGTTCGCGCCGAGCGAGCAGCGCGCGCCACCGCCGCCGTAGATGCCCTGCCCGCCGGCGATCAGGGGGCGCAGCGTTCCGTGTTCGCGGCGCAGCAGCACGCCGGCCCGGTCGGTCACCGCCCGCAGTGCGGCCAGTTCGCTGGGGACCACTGTGTCGTCGACGGTGAGGGTCATCCGGCCGGTGGCGGGGTCGAGACCCCAGGCGGTGCCCGCGGTGCGTACCCCGGTCAGCGTGGCCGCCGCGTCGGCCGCGGGCGCGGCGGCCCGGTCGGGGACGGCGGCCTGCGCCGCGCCGGGCGCGACGAGCAGCAGGGTGGTCAGGACGAGGGCGGCCAGCGGGGAGCGGCGCATCCGAACCTCCGGATAGATCGAGATTGATGGATGCGATAAAGCATCGCCCGGCGCCCCGAGCCGTGGCAACCTCCGGCCGCCCTCTTCCCCGACCGGCGGGAATCGCCGATCCGGGGACGGCCCGTGTCGGGGCCGCCGATAATTCCTCGGGAGACGCGGCGGGAGGCCAGGCATGACCACCAAAGGGAATGCGGCGCTGGTACGCCGGCTGGACCAGTCGACCCGGGCAACACTGCTGGAGTTGCTCTTCGACGTGGTCTTCGTGGCCGCCCTCGCACTGACATCGAAACTGCTGTCCGAAGAGCTCTCCTGGTCCGGCGGCGCCAAGCTGCTGCTGATGCTGACCGCCGTCTGGTGGACGTGGTCGGTCACCACGACCACGACTGAGTTCTACGATCCGCAGCAACGCCCGATCCAGGCCATCCTGATGATCGCCATGGTCGGGTCGGTGGGGATGGCGGCATCGCTGCCGATGGTCAGCGTCGCGCACCTGGCGCTCTTCGTGATCTCGTACGTCGGCACGCACGTGATTCGCTGCGTCATCCTGGTCACCGCCCTGCACCGGCAGGGGCACCGGACGGCCAGGGAGCGCGCCACCCGGTTTCTCTTCTGGTTCACGGTGTCCGGCGTCTTCTGGGTCCTCGGCGCGCTGTCAGAGACTCCGAACTGGGGGCTCTGGACGATCGCCATAACGATCGACCTGGTCGCCGGGGCGGTCCGCTATCCCACACCCTGGCTGGGTCGGGTGCCGCTCGCGCAGTACGGGCGGACCACCGAGCACCTGGGCGAGCGGTACCAACAGTTCATCATCCTGGCCCTCGGCGACATCATCCTGTTGCCGACGCTGCAGGTCAGCCGGGGACATCTCGATCACCTCCGGCTCGCCTCCCTGCTCTGCGCCTTCGCCACCATGCTGCTGCTCTGGCAGATCTACGTCTTCCGCGCCGGCGAATTGTTGGTGGCGGCCGGGTCCAAGGGAAGCCGGGCAACGCGACTGGCCCCGTTCACCCATCTGGTCATGCTGGCCGGCGTGGCCAGCACTGCCGCCACCTTCGACCTGGTCGTCACCAGGCCGACCGGAACGACGCCGGTGCCGTGGCTCGTCCTGATCATCACCGGCCCGACGCTGTTCGTGGTCGGCCGCGTCCTCTTCACCATGGCGGTGTCGTGGGTCACGCCGTGGCGGCGAGTTGCCTGGCAGCTCTTGCCGCTGCTGGTACTGCCGTGGGCCGGCGGTTGGCCGCCGGTGCTGGTAGCCACGATCGTGGCGCTCGGGTTGGCCTGTCACATCCTGTTTCCCGGAGCGGCCCGGGAGACCACGCCGGGCCTGCGGCTGCGGCAACCCGACGACTGACCCGCGCTCGCCGTGGCAACCTCCGGCCGCCCTCTTCCCCGACCGGCGGGAATCGCCGATCCGGGGACGGGCCGCGCCGGCACCGCCGATAATCCTCGGAGACACGGCGGGAGGCCGCGCATGACCACCGGAGGCACCGCCGCACTGGTACGCCGGCCGGACGGTTCGACGCGGGCCACACTGCTGGAGTTGCTCTTCGACGTGGTCTTCGTGGCCTCGCTCGCGCTGACCTCGACCCTGCTCGCGGAAGTCCACAACTGGTCGGGCGCCGCGATGGTCCTGCTGATGCTGACGGCGATCTGGTGGACCTGGTCGGTCACCTCCACCACCACCGAGTTCTACGACCCGCAGCAGCGCCCCATCCAGACCATCCTGATGGTCGCCATGGTCGGGTCGGTCGGGATGGCGGCGTCGTTGCCGATGGTCTCCGACGGGCACGCGATGGTTTTCGCGATCTCCTACGTCGGCACGCACGTGATCCGCGGCATCATCCTGGTCACGACGTTGTACCGGAAGCGACATCGGGCGGCCATGGTCCGGGCCACCCGGTTCTTCTTCTGGTTCGTGGTGTCGGGCGTCTTCTGGATCACCGGCGCGGTGTCCGGCACGGTGAACTGGACTCTCTGGACCATCGCCATCACGATCGACCTGCTTTCCGCCGCGGCCCGCTACCCCACGCCCTGGCTGGGCCGGGTGCCCTTCGAGCAGTACGAGCGGACCACCGCGCATCTGGGCGAGCGGTACCAGCAGTTCGTCATCCTGGCCCTCGGCGACATCATCCTGGTTCCCACACTGCAGGTCAGCCGGGGCCCGCTGGCCGGGCTCCGGGTCGCCGCGCTGCTCTGCGCGTTCGCCATCATGCTGCTGCTCTGGCAGGTCTACGTCTTCCGCGCCGGCGAGCTGCTGGAGGCTGGGGCCGGGCCGAAGTCGGGCCGGCCGGCGCGGGCGGCTCCGTACACCCATCTGGTGATGCTGGCCGGGGTGGTCGCCACGGCGGCCTCGTTCGACAGGGTCGTCACCCGGCCGACCGGCACCACGCCGGTGGGGTGGCTGTTACTGATCCTGGGCGGCCCCGCGCTGTTCGTGATCGGCCGCGCCCTGTTCACCCTGCTGGTGTCCATGCTCGTGCCGTGGCGGCGAATGCTCTGCCTCCCCCTGCCGCTGCTCACGCTGCCGTGGGCCGGCCGCTGGCCGCCGCTGCTGGTCACCACGGTCGTGGCGCTCACGCTGGCGGCGCACATCCTGATTCCCGGAGCGGCCCGGGAGACCACACCGGGCCTGCGGCTGCGGCAACCCGACGACTGACCCCTGCTTGGTCAGGCGAAGTGTCGAGCGGCCCACTCGGCGAGGTCCCGGGCGCACGCGTCCACCGACTCCTGCCAGGTCCGGGCCGCACCCTCCCCCGCCTCGTCGCTGACCTGCTTGACCAGCCGGCACGGCACGCCGGCCTGCGCCGCGGCCCAGGCCACCGCGTACCCCTCCATGTCGACCAGGTCGGCGCGCTGCGCCAACCGGTCCCGCTGCGCGTCGTCGGCCACGAAGGTGTCACCTGTGGCCAGCACCGCGCCCTCGGCGGCCAGCGACAGCGGCGCCCCGTAGGTCTCGCCGGTGAGCGTGCGCAGCAGGTCGGTGTCCAGGTCGTGCTGGAGCACGGTGGCGACCTCGTGGATGCCGGCCAACCCGGGGCGCAACGCGCCCGCCGTACCCAGGTTGAGCAGCAGGGCGGGGCGCGGCCCGGCGGCCAGCACCGCGGCCACCGCGCTGGCGGCGTTCACCTTGCCCATGCCGGTGAGCAGGACCGGCAGCTCGGGCGGCAGGTAGCGGGCCTCCTCCCCCACGGCAAGAACCACCAACGGACGATCGGCGCGGACCGTGCCTCGAAGACTCACCGGAGCATCGTACGAGCCGACCGGTGGGCCGTTGACGTCAGTCGTCGGTGAAGCGGTACAGCACGAAGTCCTTGTCCGCGCCACAGGCGATCACATGGGTGTTCCACGAGCAGGACGAGCTGCGCACGTCCTTCAGCTCACCCAACTCGTCGACCGCCCCGGACTCGGCCCACACCCCGGCCAGCACCCGGTTGTCCGCGACCACGCTGGGTGCCTTGGCGAAGACCAGCAGGTTGCCCGCGTCCAGGCGGACCGCCACCCCGCCCCGGTCCCGCAGCACCGGCTTCCCGGCAACGTCGAAGACCGTGACGGTCGGCTCCGGGGACTCCCGCTGGGCGAGCACCTGCTCACCCAACGGAATCAGGCCGGTCACGCCCGGCGCCGACCACCTGACCATGCGCTCACCCTCGGTGGCCGCCACCACCTCGGTGCGCGCGGCGTCGTTGTCCGGCACCTGCAACAGGCAGGCCCGCCGCTCACCGCAGGCCACCAACTCCTTCGGGCGGTACTCGTCGTTGCCGGAACGGTGCAGCACCACCGGCTCGGCGTCGGAGCCCAGGTCGTACGCGAGCAGCTGGTAACCACCCTCGTTGGCGGCCACGTACAGCCGGTCCTCGTGGGCGACCACCAGGTCGTCGAGGTCGGCGACGCTGCCCCACTGGCGCAGCACCGCGCCGGATGCCATGTCGAGCAGCCGTATCGACCGGTCCGCACCCACCTGGATCAGTCGCCGCCCCTTGCTCGCCCACGGGTTGCGCGGCGTGCCGTCAAGGAAGGCCGGCCCGCCCGCCGCCGCGTCGGTGCCGACCGGCCGGACCACGGTACGGCCACCGGCGTACTGGCCACGGGGGTTGGGCTTCGTCCACTTCGCCGAGCCGTTGGTCAGGCGCAGGCCGACCAGTTGGTCCGCGGCCCGGTCCACCAGTACCGCCGTGTCGTCGGCGAAGTAGACGTCGTCGTCACCACGCAGAACGCGCTGCCAGCGCTGCTCGCCGGTACGACCGTCGAGGACGGCCAGCGGTCGGGGGGTGCTGTCGCCCGGTGCGTCGGCGAGGACCGCGACCGCCCCGGGGACAGCGATGATCGTCTCCCAGTCGTCGGCCCGCACGTCGGTCTGCTCGCGCCACAACTCACGGCCGTTGCCCGCGTCGACGGCCACCACTTCCAGCCGGTCGTCGGGCAGGGGGAACGCCAGGTAGGCCCGGTCGTCGAGCACCGCTGTCCACATGTCGCCCGGCCGTTCGGGGCCGGCCGACAGGCGGGACAGCTCGCGCAGCGAGTCGAACTTCAGATCCGGGTAGCGGTCCCGGGTCAGGTAGAGCGTGGCCGCGGTGGCCACCCCGACCAGGGCCAGCACCACGCCGAGCACCACCCAGCGCGCCCGCCGCCAGCGGGTCGCGCCGCCGGGCGGGGTCGGGGTGGCGCCGGCCAGGCCGGGCC
>NZ_QGSY01000063.1 GCF_003857035.1 Micromonospora arida | reverse complement strand
GGCCGGGGCCGGGCGGCTCAGCTGGAGGGCTTGGGGCGGGCGGCGCGGATCGCGGCCAGCGTGGCGTGCACGTCGAACTGGTGGCCGTCGTCGCTCTCCCAGCCGCCGTCGCTGCGCTGGGTCTCGGTCAGCCGGCGCAGCGCCCGCACCATGATCCAGTCCTGTGGGTCGACGCCGGCGCGGCGCAACGTGGCCGCCAGCCACGCCACGTCCCCGGGGGACATCTTCGGCATCCGCTCGGCGAGCACCACCTGGATCCGGGCGGACTCCTGGAACATCTCCTGCCGGTGCAGCACGGCCGCGCTCAGCCAGCCGGCGGCGAGGTACGACGGCCAGCTACCGTCCGGGCGCAGCCGCGCGGCGAGCGAGTGGGCCGCCGCCTGCACCACCCCGGCGTACGCCCCACCGACCCGATGGTCCAGCGGACCCGAGGCCCGGGCGTCCAGGCCAGCGACGGTGAGCCAGAAGCCGGCGTTGGCCGACACGAGGAACCCGGCCTCCGGGTCGCCGGGACGGGCCCACTCCGGTGCCGAGTCGGCCAGCGACGCGTCCTCTTCCCAACCGCCGTCGGCCTGCTGCCGGGACGCCAGCCAGTCCAGAGCGCGGCGGGCGGCGGGACGGCCGAGCGCACCCAGGTCGTCCAGCTCGACGAGCCGGAAGCAGGTGGCGTCGATCGAGGCGACCTCACCGCCCCAGGTGGCCGGCCAACCGCCGTCCGGTGACTGGCCGACCTCGGCAGTCTCCAGCAACTCGGCGGGCACGGTGGTGCCGTTGCGGAGCCAGGAGAGGCGGGCGCGTTCCACCGCATCCCCGTGCGCCACGACGAACCCGATCGCGGCTTCCAAGTCGACCACGGCGGAGACGCTACCTGCGCAGACGCGATGCCGCCTCGGAGAATCGGCCAGCCCGGAATGGCTGCGTCGCTCCGGCCGGACGGCCGCTCGGCGTCATCTGCGTCGATTTGCCGAGGCAGCCGCGTGGGCCACCCCGGCTCGATCGGTCAGTACGCGGGCAGCGACGGGTCGATCTGCTTGATCCAAGAGAGCACCCCGCCCTGCACGTGCACGGCATCCTTGAATCCGGCCGCCTTGAGCGCGGCGAGCGCCTCCGCCGAGCGGACGCCGGACTTGCAGTGCAGCACGATCTGCCGGTCCTGCGGCAGCTTCGCGAGGGCCTCACCGGAGATGATGTCGCCCTTGGGGATCAGGGTGGCGCCGGGGATCTGGACGATCTCGTACTCGGCCGGCTCGCGTACGTCGACGAGGAAGATGTCCTTGCCGGCGTCCTGCCACTCCTTGAGCTCCAGGGCGGTGATGGTCGAGTCGAGCGTCGCCTCCTGGGCCTCCTCGGAGACCGCGCCGCAGAAGTCCTCGTAGTCTTCCAGCAGGTCGGTGACCGTCGGGTTGTCGCCGCAGAGCGCGCAGTTCGGGTCCTTGCGGACCTTGATCTTGCGGTATTCCATCTCCAGGGCGTCGTAGACCATGAGACGGCCGACCAGCGGCTCACCGATGCCGGTGAGCAGCTTGATCGCCTCGTTCACCTGGATCGAACCGATCGACGCGCAGAGCACCCCGAGCACGCCACCCTCGGCGCAGGAGGGAACCATGCCGGGCGGCGGCGGCTCCGGGTAGAGGCAGCGGTAGCAGGGGCCGTGCTCGGCCCAGAACACCGACGCCTGGCCGTCGAAGCGGTAGATCGACCCCCAGACGTACGGCTTACCCAGCAGCACCGCCGCGTCGTTCACCATGTAGCGGGTGGCGAAGTTGTCGGTGCCGTCGACGATCAGGTCGTACTGGGCGAAGATCTCGCGGACGTTCTCGCGGTCCAGCGCGGTGTTGTGGATCTCCACGTTGACCAGGGGGTTGATCTCGCGGATCGACGCGGCGGCCGACTCGGCCTTGGACCGGCCGATGTCGGAGACGCCGTGGATGACCTGGCGCTGGAGGTTCGACTCGTCGACGGTGTCGAAGTCGATGATGCCGAGCGTGCCGACCCCGGCCGCGGCGAGGTACAACAGGGCGGGCGACCCGAGGCCACCGGCACCGACACAGAGCACCCGGGCGTTCTTCAGCCGCTTCTGGCCGGTCACCCCGACGTCCGGAATGATCAAGTGACGTGAGTAGCGGCGGATCTCGTCTACGGTCAGCTCGGCGGCGGGCTCGACGAGCGGGGGCAACGACACGGTGGACTCCCCGGGATCGGCGGTGTGACCGCGCCATTGTTGCTCGCGGGAGCCCTCCTCGGCCATGAGGGACGACACGTGGTCCGGTATGCGGGAGCGGGAATAACCGACGACCCGGCGGATCAGGGGACGATGTCCCCCGCGTAGCGACGGCCGTCGAGGTAGGGCCAGGCGTTGGCGACGCAGCCCTGCAGCCCGTACGTCTGCTGCTGCATCACCGGGGCGGGCTCCTCCGGGCCGGGGCACGCCTCGTGCTCCTCGCCGAACTCGTGGCCCACCTCGTGGTTGATGACGTAGGTCCGGTAGGTGTCCAGCGAAGCGCCGTAGTCGGGGACCGCCTCCATCCAGCGGGCCAGGTTGATGATGACCTGACCGGGCAGGCGACAGGAGGTGTAGCGCTCGGTGGTCAACCCACCCTCGGCGCACATCCGCTCGGACGTGACCGGGGTGGCCAGGTAGATGGTGAAGTCGGCGGCCCCGGCGTCGGCCACCCGTTGCACCCGCAGCTCATCGGACGCGATCCAACTGCGCGGGTCGGCCAGCACCTCGTCGACCCTGGCGGCGAACACGTCGACGTCCTGGCCGGTGCCTCGTTCGACGACGACCCGGTATCGGTGCAGCGGCCCGTCCGTGCCGTGCACGGGTGTCTCGCCGTCGGCTGCCGTGAAGCGTCCCGCTCCGACCGACGGATAGCCGGTGGGCGCCGGGTGCGCGGCCACCCCACCTCCGTGGCCCATGCCGCCCTGGGTGGTGGCCGGAGGCTCGGCCGGCGGCTCGTCGCCCCGGCTCACCGTCACCGCGATGGCGACCGCAAGCACGAGCACGCCGAGCAGCATGGTGCGACGACGACGCCGGTGCATCCGGACGAGCGCGGGACGCACGCCCGGCAACGCCGACCGGGGCTCGGGCGGCCGGGGCGGGCCGTAAGGGGACGACGGCGTCATAGGATCAAGCCTGCCAGATTATTCGGGCATTTCCCCGTTTTTATCGCTATTGACGCAAGACGCCTGATGGAGGGGTCAATGGTCGGCGTGTCAGGCCGATCAACTCAGCGAGCGGGACCGCTGTATCGACGCCCGTTCAGGTACGGCCACGGGTTGACCCGGCAGCCGTTGAGGAAGAGCGTCTGCTGCATCATCACCGGTGCCGGCCGGCCCGCGCCGGGGCAGCGCTCGTGCCGATGCCCGAGTTGGTGACCCACCTCGTGGTTGACCACGTACGTCCGGTAGACCGTCAACGGCACGCCGGCCGAGACGAAGTGCGGCACGGACAACCGCCACCGATCCAGGTTGATGATCACCTGACCGGGCGCCCGACAGGACGTGTACGGACGACCGTCGATCCGGATGTCCACCCCACCCTTCGCGCACATCCGACCCGCGGTGCGGGCGGTGGCCAGGTAGACGGTGAAGTCCCGAGGCGCAGCCCCCGGCACCTGCTGTAGCCGCAACCTGCCGCTGTCGACCCAACTGCCCGGCCCGGCGAGCGCCACCTCAACCGCCTGGGCGAACTCGGTGACGTCCTCGGCGCTGCCCGACTCCACCGCGACCCGGTAACGCCGCAGCTCACCCGCCCGACCCAGCACGGGGCCGGAGCGGGTGTCGTAGCCGAACCCGCCCGTGCCGGCGCTCGGAACCGCGCCGGGCACCCGCAACACCGGAGGCGGGCTGGACGGAACCGCGGCAGAGGGCGAAGGGTCGGGCGGCAGCGGCCCGGCCACCAGCGGCGGCGGCGCGCTGATCTCCTCCGCGGCCAACCGGTCAGCGCCGGGATGCCCACCCGGCCCCTCGGCGATGACGGTCACCGCCGCGCCCACGGCCACCACCACCGCCACCAGTTGGGCGAACAGTGCGAAACGTCGCCGACGGCGAGCAGGATGGCGGGCTGAGCTGGGCATCCAGGTCAGCCTGCCAGATCAGACCGCCCCGCGGCGTCCTCCGTTTCGGCGAGCAGGCCGACCACCGCGCGGGCAACCAGCCGGGGAACCTCCAACTGCGCCACATGGCCGACGCCCTCGAGCATCATCAATCGGCTGTCCGGAATGACCCGGGCGGTCTGCGGCGCGACCCGCACGTCGACCAGACGGTCCTGCAGACCACCCACCACCAGGGTCGGTGCGCGTACCGCCTCGGCGAGGCGCCACAGCGACCCCGGCCCCGGCAGGTACGCCCGCAGGAAACTGGAGACCAGCCCACGGAACGTCCGGACGTACGCGGCGGCGTAGTGCTCGGCCTCGTACCGCACCCGGATCTCCTCCAGCGCCTCGGCCCGGCGCTGGTCGCAGATCCGGCTGAGGTCGGCGACGCAGGCCTCCAGCACCTGCTGGGCCATCACCTCGGGAGCAAGCTGGGTGAGGTGCCGGGCGACCAGCCGCTCACCTCGGGGAATGGCGAGCACCGGCAGCATCCGCCCCTGCAACGAGCGCCGGAAATCCAGGAACGGCAGCGCCGGGGAGATCAGAGTGAGGGTGCGGACCAGATCCGGCCTGAGCCCGGCGACCTGGACCGCGACCGCGCCACCCAGCGAGTTGCCGAACAAATGCACAGGCCCTCGACCGGAATGCTCGATCCAGCGGACGACCAGATCCGCGAAGGCCGGAATGGTGTAGCTCGGGCCCGGCTCGCTACGGCCGAAGCCGGGCAGGTCGATGGCCTGACCGTCCAGCCGGTCGGCGAGCAGCCCGGCCAGGTCGGTCCAGTTCTGCGACGACCCGCCCAACCCGTGCACGTACAGGGCCGGCTCCGCCCTGGCGGCGGTGCCCGCGGTGTCCCGGACGTACGTGACGCGGCCGTCGAGACGGACTTCCCGGCCCGGCCACGGCGGCGGAACGCGATTGTCGGGGAGCAGGTGGTCCGGCCAGAGGGTGGCGCGTCTCATTGCTCCAGTCTGCCTCGAACCACTCAGGACAGCAGCGCCTCCAGCCGACGGTTGACCGCCGCCAGCGTCGCCCGGACCACCGCCTGACGCGGATCACCCGCCACCAGGGCCGACCCGGCGAGCTGCTCGACCCAGCCCTCGCAGACCAGCAGCGCCACCACGGTGGCCACCTCGCAATTGCCGAACGGCACCACGGCCGCGTGTTCGACGAAACAGCGCCCCCGCTCGGCGTTCTCGGTACCGCGCAGCAACTCGTCCACCGCGGCCGCCGCCGCCACCGCGCAGAGCCGCAACACGTAGCCGTCCACCGCCGGCCCGGTGGCATACCCGGAGGCGCTGTCGCCCCCGGCCAGCAGCCGGACCTCCACGTTCGCGTCCAGGCCGAAGGTGCTGACCTGCACATGGTCGATCACCACTCGGGGCCCCGGCGCACCGCCGGTCTCCAGCGGCCGGGACGGCGCCGACTCCGTCGTGGTCACCTGACCACCGGAGTACGACGTGCCCAGCGTCGCCGGGCTACCGGTCGCGGCGCCGGTCGGCGCGGACGAGACCGACCCGGGTTCCTCCACCGTGGCGCGCCCCCGGTGCGGAGCGTTCGACCGGCGACGGCGCGTCGGGTCCGTGCCGGTCCGCTGCTCCGGGCCGGCCGGCGGGGACTCGACCCGGCCGCCGGTCGGGCGGGCGACAGTCGGCGGCTCGGCCGACCGAACCTCGCCGGGATCGCGCGAAGCCGCGTTTCGAGTCTCCGGGGTACGCCGCTCGACGGGCTCGGCCGCGCGACGGCGAACCGGTGGAGGTGGCGTGCTGGGCAGGCCGGGCACGTTCTGCGGGGCCGCTGCCAACCCCATCCGCTCCTGGAGCAGCCGGGCCACCTGCCGGCTCACCTCGGCCGGGTCGGCGCCGTCGGCCAGGTCCAGTCGCAGACTGTGCGCTCCCGCCGGCGTACGGCGCAGAGCCGCGTCGCGGACACCGGCCACCTCCCGGACGGCATCCAGGATGGCGTTGACATCGAACCCCTCGGGGCGCTCGCGCAGGGGGGCTGGCTCGTCGTCCCGGCGCAGGTGAGTCGCGATGCGGGCGAGTTCCGGGGTTTCGGCTGGCGGCTCCACGGCTGGCGGCTCCGGCACGACGGGCACGTCCGGTTCCGCGGGGACGCGCTGCGGCAGCACCACCGCGCTCGCAGCCGACGGCCGGCCATCGACGGCCGGCGACGTCGGGTCGGGTGCGGATCGGCGCGCCGCGTAGGCGGAGGCGGACGCCGGTGCGGGCTGATCGCGGCGGCCGGAACCCTTCGTGGCGGTGGGCGGGACCGCTGCGCTGGCGTCAGTCGATGGCAAGCCGTTGACCGGCGCGGCCGGTGGGGGCGGCTCGACGGGTGACGGACCGGGCTCGGGTGTCGCCGGCCGGAGCCGGAACGGTGCGGTCGGTCGGACGTCGGGCCGGGACCGGCCGGGCGTCTCGCCTCCGTCGCCCCCGCCGGCGCTGGCCGACCGGCTGGCCGGCCATGACGGGCGCTCCACCGGGGTGGCCGGGAGCCGGCCCTCGGACCAGTCCGGCCGCTCGGCCTGGGAACTGCTCGCCGTCGGCGAACCGCCGGTCCAGGACGAGCGCTCGGCAACCAACGGGGGGCCTGCCGGAGCCGGTGGCGTGTCGGTCAGCGTGGGAGGTGGCCCGGCCGGAGCCGGAGGCGGGCCGGCGGGTGCCGGCGGTATCGCCTCGGCCGGTGCGGGCGGGTCGGCCGACGCTGGGCTGGAGGCCCACGAGGGCCGTGTCGGCGGGGAGCTGGCCGGTGCCGGATCGGCACCGGCGGCCCAGGACGGTCGCGTCGACGCCGCGCTGGTCGCGGGCGGTTCGGACCCACCGGCCCAGGACGGCCGCACCGGCGGCACGCTGGTCGCCGCCTCGGACCCGCCGGCCCAGGACGGCCGCACCGGGGGCACGCTGGTCGGCGTCGGATCGGAACCTCCGGCCCAGGAAGGCCGCGCGGGCGATGCGCTGGTGGGGTCGGGATCGGCCCCGCCAGCCCAGGACGGACGGTCGGGCCGTGGTCCGCCGGTCGCCCCGGACCCCGCCCACGACGGACGGTCAGCGGGCGGACCACTGGTCGGCGTCGCACCACCCGCCCACGACGGACGGTCGGCCGGTGGTGCACTGGTCGGTTTTGCGGGGCGTTCCGGGGTGGACTCGGATTCGCCCCGGCCGGGTTCGTACGCCCGGGGCGGATCGGCGCGTACCGGCTCGTACGGGCGCGGCACCTCGGCGCGCACCGGCTCGTACGGCTGGTGGGGTTCGCCGACCCAGTCCGGTGCCGACTCGTCCCGTGCTGTCGGGCCAGCCGGCTCGTCGTCCTGGCGGGACCAGGGCGGGGCCCACCCGCCACCCCAGCTCGGGCGGTTCCAGCTCGGCCCCGACCAGTCGGGCTCGCTGGCCGACGACTCCCCGGCCCGGTGCGTTTCGCCGGGACGGTGCGCGTCATCGCTGCGATGTGCATCTGCCGGCCGGGAACCTTCGGCAGCGCGACCGGGCTCGCCCTCGTCGGCGGACGCGGCCGGGCCCGGGGTGCGTCCCGAGGTCGCCGCGGGCTCGGGCGCGAGCGGGTCCCGCCAGTCGCGTGGCGCGGTCGGACTCTCGTCGGCGGCCAGCCGCTCGCCGGTCGGCGCGTGGAAACCGGGCGGCACCTCGAAACCCGACGCCGCGGTGCCGACGGGCGGCACCTGGACGGCCGGCGGGGCCGAGCCCGGGT
>NZ_QGSY01000064.1 GCF_003857035.1 Micromonospora arida | reverse complement strand
GGAGGGTGTCGTCCGGCTCGTAGAGCCAGCGCAGGACGGCCTCGTCGTCATAGCCGTTGTCGGCGAGCAGATTGAGCACGCCGGGCAGGTGCTTGAGCACGGTCTGGTTGGCAACCAGGTCTGCTGGGATCCGGCGGACGCCGTCGCGGCGGACCGCCAACAGCTCCCGGTCACGGATCATCTGGTGCACCTTGCTGATCGACACGTCGAGGCGTTCGGCGACGTCGGGCAGGGTCAACCAGTCGGCCGGGTCGGTGGGGCCGGCGAGCTCCAGGCCGGGCGCGGCCTGGTCGGGTACGGGTTCGGTCACCCGACCACCCTGCCACGCCGTCGCCGCGACGAGCCACCGGCACCCCGGGCGGCCCATCTGCGTCCTCTTCCCTGATCGCCGCTGACCAGCGAATAAGGGGCCGGGAGCGCGGCGGGACGGACCGGTTCGGCGTACGGCTGTAGCATCCTGTTCATCCTTCACCCCTTGGACACATAGACTGCCTGCCGATGGACACTCAGGTCGCCGACACGTTGCTGGGCTCGCTGATCGACGGGCGCTACCGCATTCGCGGTCGCGTGGCCCGTGGTGGCATGGCGACCGTGTACACCGCCACCGACGAACGCCTTGAGCGCACCGTCGCTGTCAAGATCATTCACCCGACCCAGGCGAGCGAGGCACGGGCCCGGGTCGCCAACTTCGTGGCCCGGTTCACCGACGAGGCGAAGACCATCGCCCGGCTGACCCACCCGAACGTGGTGGCGGTCTACGACCAGGGCACGCACGCCGGCCTGCCGTACCTGGTGATGGAGTACGTCCGTGGCCGCACGCTGCGTGACGTGCTGGCCGAGCGACGCCGGCTCAACCCGGACGAGGCGCTGGCCATCGCCGAGCAGATGCTCGCGGCGATCGCCGCCGCGCACCGGGCCGGTCTCGTGCACCGCGACGTCAAACCGGAGAACGTGCTGGTCGCGGAGGCGCCGACCGGTGGCGTCGCCAACCTGGTCGACAGCGTCGTGAAGGTGGCCGACTTCGGGCTGGCCCGGGCGGTCGAGGCGAGCGCCGACGAGGAGCAGGGCAACCAGCTGATGGCCACCGTGGCGTACGTCGCCCCGGAGCTGGTCACCGAGGGCCGCGCCGATCCGCGCACCGACGTCTACTCGGCCGGCATCGTGCTGTTCGAGATGCTCACCGGCCGGGTGCCGTACGACGGGGCTCGCCCGGTGGACGTCGCCTGGCAGCACGTCGACCGGGACGTGCCGGCGCCCTCGACGCTGGTGCCGGGCCTGCCGTCGGTCCTCGACGACCTGGTGCAGCGGGCCACCCGCCGTGATCCGGAAGCGCGGCCCGCAGACGCCGGCGCGTTGTTGGCCGAGGTGCAGGTGGCCCGGGATCGTCTGGGCGACGCCAACAGCCACACCGCCGTACTCCGCCCGGTCAGTGACGAACCGTCGCTCTCCCAGCCGACAATGATGGTCGCGACGGTCCAGCCGCCCAACCGCCCGTCGTGGGCACGACTGCCCGAGGGCGCCAGCAGCCAGGGGCCGGGGCGGCGTCGGGCCGCCCCGGAGCCGACGGAGGGCCTGGGCGCCCGGCTCGCCGCGCTGCGCAGCACGGTGCTGAGCAACCCCCGTGGCCGGCTGGCCGTCGCGGCCGTGGTCGTGACGCTGGGCCTGGTGGCCGCGCTCGGGGGTTGGTGGTTCGGCGTCGGCCGCTACACGGACGCTCCGCAACTGGTGAGTTTGAGCAAGGCCGAGGCGCAGGCGCAGGCCGACCGCACCGGGCTTCTCGTCAAGTACGCTGAGCCGCGCTTCGACGAGAAGGCCCCGAAGGACAGCGTGCTGGAGCAGAGCCCGGCGTCCGCTGCCAAGATCATCAAGGGTGGCACGATCACCCTGACCCTCTCCCTCGGCCCGGAGCGTTTCCCCGTACCGGACGTGATCGGCAAGGAGTTCGAGCTCGCCGAGGCGGACCTGGTCAACGCGAAGCTGGTGGTGGCCAAGGGCACCCCCCGTTACGACGACAGCCTGCCGGCCGGGGTCGTGGTGGACAGCTCCCCCAAGGTGGGCGCCGAGGTCAAACCAGGTGCGAAGGTCACCCTCATCCTGAGCCGGGGCAGGGCGCCGGTGACGGTGCCGAACCTGGTCGGCAAGAGCCTGACCGACGCCCGGACGGCCCTCGCCCAGCTCAACCTGGTGCTGAAGGAGACCTACAAGGACTCCGACAAGCCGAGGGACGAGATCCTCGGCCAGAGCCCGGCCGATGGCGCCGGCGTGGAGAAGGGCACCGAGGTCAAGCTGGACGTCAGCAAGGGGCCACCGCTGGTCGCCATGCCGCGGGTGATCGACCTACCGTGCCAGCAGGCCAAGCAGGCGTTGGAGGGTCAGGGCTTCCCGGTGACGATGGCGATCAACCCGAACGCCGTGGTCCGGATCCAGCTCCCGGGCGAAAATTCGCAGGTGGCGCCCGGCACCCCGGTCACACTGACGTGCTTCTGATGCCGACGATCTCCACGCGGCCGGTGGGCACGCACACTCCGACCTCGGGTGGGCTGGCGAAGGCCGCCCTGCCGTACGCCGACGCGACCGGCGCGCAGGTGGTGCAGGTCTACGTCTCCAACTCGCGAGGCTGGGCTCTGCCCAACGGCGACCCGGTGCAGGACGCCCTGTTCCGCGACGGTTGCGCCGAGCGGGGCATTCCCGCGTTCATCCACGCCGCGCTGCTGGTCAACCTCGGCTCGCCCACCCCGGCCACGGTCGAGAAGTCGGGCGAGACGCTGGCGCACGCGCTACGGCGGGGCGTGGCGATCGGCGCGCGCGGGGTGGTGTTCCACGCGGGCAGTTCGGTGGACGAGGGGCACGCCGAGGCGGCGATGCGACAGGTCCGCGAGGTGCTGCTGCCGCTGCTCGACTGGGCTGCCGACGCTGGCGGGCCGATGTTGCTGGTCGAGCCGAGCGCCGGCGGTGGCCGCTCACTGGCCTCCCGGGTGGAGCAGCTCGGGCCCTACCTGGACGCGGTGGACGGGCACCCCATGCTCGGGGTCTGCTTCGACACCTGCCACGCCTGGGCGGCCGGCCACGACCTGGCGGCCGAGGGCGGCATGACGGCGACCCTGGACACCCTGGTGGCCACTGTCGGCGCGGACCGGCTGCGGCTGGTCCACGCCAACGACTCGAAGGATCTGTGCGGCTCCACCCGGGATCGGCACGAGAACATCGGCAAGGGCAGCATCGGCGAGCCCGCCTTCGCCGAGCTGATGACGCACCCGGCGACCGCCGGCGTCCCGTTCGTGGTGGAAACGCCCAGCGAGAAGCAGTTGGGCCACGCCGCCGACATCGCCACCCTCACCCGCCTGTCCCACCCCTGACCCCAACCTTGTTGATCAAGAGATTTGCGTCACCCGGCGACCGGAATCTGACGCGAACCTCTTGATCACCGAGGTGAGACGCAGGCGAGTGGGCGGGTTTCAGGCTGCGGCGAGGATGCGGGGTAGGGCTGCCAGGGCGCGGTCGATGTCCGCGTCGCTGAGGCCCAGGTGCGTGACCAGGCGGGCGGTACGGGGGCCGAGCACCGAGATCAGTACGCCCTCGGCCCGCGCCGCGGCGGCCAGGGCCCGGGCGTCCATGGTGTGCTTGGTGAGGTCCAGCGCGACCAGGTTGGTACGGACCGTGGTGGCCAGCACACCGAACGGAGCGACCGCCTCGGCGAGCCGGGCCGCCTTCGCGTGGTCGTCGGCCAACCGGTCGATGTGCTGTGCGAGCGCGTACCGCCCGGCGGCGGCGAGAATGCCGGCCTGGCGCATGCCCCCGCCCATCCGCTTGCGGATCAGCCGGGCACGTTCGATCTTCTCCGCGCTGCCCACCACCAGCGAACCGACCGGCGCGCCGAGGCCCTTGGAGAGGCACACCGACAGCGTGTCGAAGAGCCGGCCGTACTCGATCAGCGGCACCTGGTCGGCGACGTGCGCGTGCCAGATCCGGGCTCCGTCACAGTGCAGCGCGACGCCCGCCTCATCAGCGACCCCGCGCAGATCCCGCAGGGTCGCCAGCGGAATCACCCCGCCGCCGCCGCGATTGTGGGTCTGCTCGACGGCGATCGCGCGGGTGGGGACGGCGAAGTAACCGTCCGGCCGGATCATCCCGGCCACCACCTCCGGGTCGATGTCCGCGCCCACCGCGGGCCAGGTCCGCGAAGAGATCCCGCCGTACGCGGCCGCGGCGCCGATCTCGTACGTGACCACGTGCGCGTCGGCGTCGCAGAGCAACTCCTCGGCGGGCGACACCAGCAGTTGCAGGGCGATCTGGTTCGCCATCGAACCACTCGGGGCGAACAGCGCCGCCTCGTGCCCGAACAACGCGGCGACCTCGGCCTCCAGCGCGTTGACGCTCGGGTCCTCGCCGTAGACGTCGTCACCGACCTCAGCGGCGGCCATCGCCTCCCGCATCCCGGGGGTGGGTCGGGTCACCGTGTCGGACCGCAGGTCCACGAACAGATCAGGCACTGTCATCCTTTCAACTGCCGACTGCGGGCTGGCAAGCTCACCCTCGCGTCAGCCATGGTCATCCTCTGACTTGCCGGCTGCGGGCTCGCAAGCTCAGCCACGCAGCATTTCCGCTACGAGGAAGGCCAACTCCAACGACTGCTGGGTGTTCAGTCGCGGGTCGCAGGCGGTCTCGTACCGGTCGGGCAGGTCGAGATCCTCGATCCCCTGGGCGCCGCCGAGGCACTCGGTGACGTCCTCGCCGGTCAACTCGACGTGCAGGCCGCCGGGGTGGGTGTCCAGCCCTCGGTGCACCTCGAAGTAGCCGAGCACCTCGTCGACGATGCGGTCGAAGTGCCGGGTCTTGTAGCCGTTCGACGACTCGTGCGTGTTGCCGTGCATCGGGTCGCACTGCCAGACCACCTTGGCGCCGGCGGCGGTGACCTTGGCGACGATCGGCGGCAGAGCGTCGCGTACCCGGTGGTTGCCCATCCGGCTGATCAGGGTGAGCCGCCCGGGGATGTTGTCCGGGTTGAGCTTCTCGCACAACTCGATCGCCTCGTCCGGGGAGGTGGTCGGGCCGAGCTTGACCCCGATCGGGTTGGCGATCCGGGAGATGAAGTCGATGTGCGCCCCGCTGATCTGCCGGGTGCGCTCGCCGATCCAGAGGAAGTGCCCGGAGAGCCCGTACGCCCGTCGGTCGGAGACCCGGGTGAGCGCCCGGTCGTACTCCAGGGCCAGGGCCTCGTGGGAGCAGTAGAGCGTGACGGTGCGCAGCGCCTCGTCGTCGGTCATGCCGCAGGCCCGGATGAAGGCCAGCGCCCGGTCGATCTCCCGAGCGATCGCCTCGTAACGCTCCCCCGCCGGGGAGTTCTTCACGAAGCCCTTGTTCCAGTCGTGCACGGCGTGCAGGTCGGCGAGCCCGCCGGCGAGGTACGCCCGGAGCATGTTCATCGCCGCCGCCGAGTTGGCGTACGCGCGGATCATGCGCTGCGGGTCGGCGACCCGGGCGGCCGGGTCGGCCTCCAGCGAGTTGATCATGTCGCCGCGGTACGCGGGCAGGCCGCGGGCGTCGGTCGGCAGTGAACGGGGCTTCGTGTACTGCCCGGCGACCCGGGCGACCTTGACCACCGGCAGCGACGCGCCGTAGGTGAGCACGATCGCCATCTGGAGCAGGGTGCGGGCGTTGGCCAGCAGGTGGCTCTCGGTGTTGTCCACGAACGTCTCGGCGCAGTCACCGCCCTGCAGCAGGAACGCCTTGCCCTCGCAGACCAGGGCGAGCTTCTGCCGGAGCTGGTCCACCTCGTAGGGCGCGACGACCGACGGCACGGTGTCGAGGACCTTGCAGACCGCGGCCACGGCAGCCGGGTCGGACCACGGCGGGACCTGCTCGCGGGGCAGCTCCCGCCATCGGTCCAGGCCGAGCGCGGCGTCCTCGGCGGAGTCGACGGTCGGTCGGCTGGTCTGCAGGCCCGGGCTGCTCACCGCGGGATGGCTCAGCTGATGCCACTCATGGCGCATGACAGAAAGCGTACGGCGACCGTCGGGGTGGCCGGGCGCCGAGGGGGACGGTTCCGGCAGATGGGAGATCAATCTGCCGGGCGCTGGTCAGGACGCCGGGGTAGGGGCGACGCCGGTCGGCGTCGCTTTGGCACCCGGCGGGCCGGTGGGCGCCTCCCCGGCGATGCACCAGTCGCTGCCGTCACGGGTCACGGTGAAGACCAGCGGCCGGATGACGGTGCGCTTGCCCGCGGTGACCGAGACCGAGACGCTGACTTCCTGCCCGCGTGGACCGGAACGGATGTCGGTGATGGCCGCCTCAGGCACCTGGAAATGGTCGGCGAAGTCACCGTTGGGGCCGGTGGCGCCCAGGTCGAAGCCGTCGTGCAGCAGAGCGCAGAGCTGGCTGCGGCCGGCGGCGACGTCCTTGGCCGCCATCGCGTCGAGGTACGCCTGCACGCGCTCACGGGAGCGAGTGGCGGCCTCCTCGGCGGGGGCCTGGGCCGGCTTGGCGGCGGACTTCTCCTCGTCCTCGCCGCCGATCCCGCAGCCGACCAGGGCGACCGGCAGAAGCATCAGCCCGGCGGCGGTCGCCGCCAGCCTGCGGTGGGTCGCGCGCATGATCACCTCCGTTGGCGGTGAGATCGAGACGTGCCGAGCCGCGAGTCTGCCACATCCAGCTGACCGAGCCCAACGGCGGCGGTCCGATCGACGCTGGGCGTCGACCGGACCGCTGTGTCACGGGCGGGAAGGAACGGTGCGGGTCCCTTCCCGCCGTGTGGGTGGTGCGTCGGCCCTCGGCTCAGCCGAGACCGCCCTTGATGGCGCCGATGAGCTCGCCGTTGCTCGTGTCACCGGAGAGCTCCCAGAAGAACGCGCCACCGAGGCCCTGGTTGTTCGCGTACGTCATCTTGCCGTTGATGGTCGACGGGGTGTCGTAGCTCCACCAGTTGCTGCCGCACTTGGCGTACGCGGTGCCGGCGATCGTGCCGGTGGCCGGGCAGGTGTTCTTGAGGACCTTGTAGTCCTCGATGCCGGCCTCGTAGGTGCCCGGCGCCGCGCCGGTGGCGCTGCCGCCAGGAGCGGCCTGGGTGACACCGGTCCAGCCCCGTCCGTAGAAGCCGATGCCGAGCAGCAGCTTGTTGGCCGGGACGCCCTTGCTCTTGAGCTTCTGGATCGCCGCGTCGGAGTTGAAGCCCTGCTGCGGGATGCCGGTGTACGACGTGAGCGGTGAGTGCGGTGCCGTCGGACCCTGGGCGGCGAAGGCGCCGAAGTAGTCGTAGGTCATCGGCATCAGCCAGTTGAGGTTGCCGATGGCGCCGGCGTAGTCGGTGGCGTCGATCTTGCCGCCGTTGCTGCCGTCCGCGGTGATGGCGGCGGTGACCAGGGCGCTGGACCCGAACTTCGACCGCAACGCGCTGATCACGTTCTTGAACGCGTTCGGGCCGCTGCTGTCACAGGTCAGACCGCAGGCGTTCGGGTACTCCCAGTCGACGTCGATGCCGTCGAAGACGTCCGCCCAGCGCGGGTCCTCGACCAGGTTGTAGCAGCTCTCGGCGAAGGCGGCCGGGTTCTGCGCGGCCTGGGTGAAGCCGCCGGACCAGGTCCAGCCACCGAACGACCAGATCACCTTGAGGTGCGGGTTCAGCTGCTTGAGCTTGCGCAGCTGGTTGAAGCTGCCGCGCAGCGGCTGGTCCCACGTGTCGGCGACGCCGTCGACGCTGTCCGCCGCGGTGTACGCCTTCTCGTAGTCGGCGTAGCTGTCACCGATCGAGCAGCGACCGCCGGTGGTGTTGCCGAAGGCGTACAGGATGTGGGTCAGCTTGGCGGCCGACCCGCTGGTCTGGATGTTCTTGACGTGGTAGTTGCGCCCGTAGACGCCCCACTCCGCGAAGTAGCCGACGACCTTCTTGCCACCCGTGTTCGGCGGTGGCGTGGT
>NZ_QGSY01000233.1 GCF_003857035.1 Micromonospora arida | reverse complement strand
TTGTTGTTCGGGTGGTTAGTGCTTGTTGTCCTGCTCCGGGTGCGCGAAGTTGAGGTGCTCCGGAGGCAGCGGGAAGGTCACGTCGTCGCCGAACGGCGACGGCGCGGCGGCCCGGTCGAAGGTGAGCTCGGTCAGCGGCAGCTTGCCCCGGTCGTCGACCGCCGGAGCGGTCGGGTGGGGCACCTCCCGGTGCCAGTTGACGCCGCTCTGCGCCTGCGCCTCAGCCCGCGAATCGTGGGAGCCACCCGCGTGCGAGTGGACCCCGCCCCTGGTCCCGCCCGACGGGTTCGCCGAGCCCTGACGGGCGGTGGTCACGCTGGTCTGGGGCGTCTCGCCCCGACGGAAGATCTTGCTACCAAGCCACACAAGGGGATCGTACCTGCGGTCGACGACCCGTTCCTTCATGGGGATGATCCCGTTGTCAGTGATCTTGATGTGCTCGGGGCAGACCTCGGTGCAGCACTTGGTGATGTTGCAGAAGCCGAGGCCCTGTTCGGCCTGCGCGTACTCCTTGCGGTCGGTCCGGGCGTCCAGCGGGTGCATGTCCAGCTCGGCCGCCCGGATGAAGTACCGCGGGCCGGAGAACGCCTGCTTGTTCTCCTCGTGATCGCGGATCACGTGGCAGACCGTCTGGCACAGGAAGCACTCGATGCACTTGCGGAACTCCTGCGAGCGCTCCACGTCGACCTGCTGCATCCGGTAGTCACCCGGGGCCACGTCCGCCGGAGGGGCGAACGCCGGGGTCTCCCGTGCCTTCTCGTAGTTGAACGAGACGTCGGTGACCAGGTCCCGGATGACCGGGAAGGTGCGCAGCGGGGTGACCGTGACGGTCTCGTCGTCGCCGAAGGTCGACATCCGCGTCATGCAACCCAGCCGCGGCTTGCCGTTGATCTCCATGGAGCAGGAGCCGCACTTTCCGGCCTTGCAGTTCCACCGGCAGGCCAGGTCGGGCGCGTCGGTGGCCTGCAGGCGGTGGATGACGTCGAGGACGACCTCGCCCTCGTTCACCTCCACCATGTAGTCCTGGAGGTCGCCGCCGCTCTCGTCGCCCCGCCAGATCCGGAACTGACGCTTCCCGCTCATCGGTTGTCCGCCTCTCCAGCGTCGGCAACGAGGGCGTCGAAGTCGGCGAGCTCCTCGTCGGTGAGGTACTTGGCCAGCTCGGCCCGGTCGAAGAGGCCGATCAGCTCCGGCCGCATCTTCGGCAGCGGCTTGCGGGTCAGCTGCACGGTGTCACCGTCCAGCGCGCAGACCAGGTTGACCTGCCGCCACTTCGGCTCCATCGTCGGGTAGTCCTCCCGGGTGTGCCCGCCGCGCGACTCCTGCCGCTCCAGCGCCGCCTTCGCGGTGCACTCCGAGACCACCAGCATGTTGCGCAGGTCGAGGGCCAGGTGCCAGCCCGGGTTGTAGCGTCGGCCGCCGGCCGCGCTCACCTTGGCCACCCGCTCACGCAGCTCAGCGAGCCGGACCAGTGCGTCGGCCAGCTCACCCTCGCGGCGGATGATGCCCACCAGGTCACCCATGACCGCCTGGAGGTCCTGCTGAAGGGTGTAGGGGTTCTCGCCGGTGTCCCGCTGCAGCGGCGCGAGGGCGGTCTCCACGGCCGCCTCGACCTCGTGCACGGCGACCTTCGGCCGGGCGGTCAGCCCGTCGGCGTAGCTGGCCGCGTGCCCGCCCGCCCGCTTGCCGAAGACCAGCAGGTCGGACAGAGAGTTACCACCGAGTCGGTTGGAGCCGTGCATCCCACCGGAGACCTCACCGGCGGCGAACAGCCCGCGTACGTGGCCGAAGGCGGCACCCGAATCCGGGTCCACCTCGACCCCGCCCATCACGTAGTGACAGGTCGGGCCGACCTCCATCGGCTCGGCCGTGATGTCGACGTCGGCCAGCTCCTTGAACTGGTGGTACATCGACGGCAGCCGGCGGCGGATCTCGTCGGCCGAACGTCGGCTCGCGATATCGAGGAAGACACCACCGGCGGGGGAGCCCCGGCCGGCCTTGACCTCGCTGTTGATGGCCCGGGCCACCTCGTCGCGGGGCAACAGCTCCGGTGGACGCCGGTTGTTGTCCGGGTCGGTGTACCAGCGGTCCGCCTCCTCCTCGGTCTCCGCGTACTGCTTGCGGAAGACGTCGGGGACGTAGTCGAACATGAACCGCTTGCCGTCGGAGTTCTTCAGGACGCCGCCGTCACCACGCACCGACTCGGTGACCAGGATGCCCTTCACCGAGGGCGGCCAGACCATGCCGGTCGGGTGGAACTGGAGGAACTCCATGTTGATCAGCGTCGCCCCGGCACGCAGCGCCAGCGCGTGCCCGTCCCCGGTGTACTCCCAGGAGTTCGAGGTGACCTTGTAGGAGCGTCCGACGCCGCCGGTGGCCAGCACGACCGCCGGCGCCTCGAAGAGGATGAACTCGCCCGACTCGCGGTAGTAGCCGAACGCGCCTGCCACCCGGTCACCGTCGAGCAGCAGCTCGGTGATGGTCGTCTCGGAGAACACCCTGATCCGGGCGTCGTACGAGCCGAACTCCCGCTGGTCCTCCTGCTGGAGCGAGACGATCTTCTGCTGGAGGGTGCGGATCAACTCCAGGCCGGTCCGGTCGCCCACGTGCGCCAGGCGCGGGTACTCGTGGCCACCGAAGTTGCGCTGCGAGATCTTGCCGTCCTTGGTGCGGTCGAAGAGCGCACCGTACGTCTCCAGCTCCCAGATCCGCTGCGGCGACTCCTTCGCGTGCAGCTCGGCCATCCGGAAGTTGTTGAGGAACTTGCCGCCGCGCATGGTGTCGCGGAAGTGCACCTGCCAGTTGTCCCGGCTGTTCACATTGCCCATCGCGGCGGCCGCGCCGCCCTCGGCCATCACCGTGTGCGCCTTGCCGAACAGCGACTTGGAGATGATCGCGGTCTTCTTGCCGGCGAGCCGGGCCTCGATCGCCGCGCGCAGACCGGCGCCGCCGGCCCCGATGACGACGACGTCGTAGTGGTGTCGTTCGATGCGAGTGGTTGTGGTCATGTCAGGGGCCCTTTAGTTGATGAACCGCAGGTCGGAGAACCAGCCGGCCGCGAGCGCCATGATGTAGAAGTCGGCCAGCGCCAGGGTGCCGAGGGTGATCCAGGCGAGCTGCATGTGCCGGACGTTCAACGCCGAGACGAAGGTCCAGGCCTTGTACCGCACCGGGTGCTTGGAGAAGTGCTTGAGCCGGCCGCCGATGATGTGCCGGCAGGAGTGGCAGGAGATCGTGTACGCCCAGAGCATCACCACGTTGAGCAGCAGGATGATGTTGCCCAGCCCGAAGCCGAAGCCCTTGGGCGAGTGGAAGGCGAGGATCGCGTCCCAGGTGTTGATCAGCGAGATGATCGCGGCGGCGTAGAAGAAGTAGCGGTGCAGGTTCTGCCCGAGCAGCGGGAAACGGGTCTCACCGCCGTACTCCTTGTGCCCGTCCGGGACCGCGCAGGCCGGCGGCGACAGCCAGAACGACCGGTAGTACGCCTTGCGGTAGTAGTAGCAGGTGAGCCGGAACAGCAGCAGGAACGGCAGGGTCAGCGCGGCGTCCGGGATGATCCACCAGCCGGGCAGGAACCGGCCGAAGTGCGAGGCTTCCTCGACACACCGGTCGGTCACGCACGGGGAGTAGAACGGGGTCAGGTAGTGGAACTGGTCCACCCAGTACCACTTGTGCATGAAGACCCGGACCGTCGCGTACGCGACCCAGGCGCTGAGCCCGATCACGGTGATCAGCGGGGCGAACCACCATCGGTCGGTACGCAACGTCTTCGCCGCGATGGCGGCGCGCGCCCGCGCCCCCTTCGGCCTCGTTGCCGTTGAAGTCATTCGAGTCGTCTCCTCGACGGGCCCGTACGGGCGGGCTGGTCTCTCTCCGGTCGGCACGCGGACCGGCGAACCCGCACCCGCTGCCACGTCATGCGCACACCAACGACCACGCCGGATCGACCGACGCAGCTAAGTGACACACGTTACGCCGATCTCTGCGAGCCGTCCGCGCAAGGGAGTGTCCCGTGTGTCTGGCCTGCGGAAAAGCCCTCGACACGCCGGTTTGGCGCCCGCCGTCGAGAACGTCAGCCGGAGGCGCCTCCGGTGAAGTGCCAGGACGCCAGCCGCAGTGAGGGCGCCGCCCACCAGGCACCGTCCACCCGCTCCGGTTGGCGCACCGCCCGCGCCCCCAGCCCGAGCACCGCCCCCGGCCCGAGCGCCCGCGGGTACGACTCGGTGAACCGCAGGTCACGGACCGCCCGGACGACAGTGCCGTCCTCGATCAGCCAGACGCCGTTGCGGGTCAACCCGGTGACGACGAGGCTTTTCGGGTCGAGCACCCGCGTGTACCAGAGGTCGGTGACCAGCAGCCCTCGGCGTACGCCGGCCACCAACGCGGCAGTGTCCGCGTCGACGACAGCCCCGGCCGCCGCGCCGGTGGTGCTCCGGCCCACCGCACTCGCCGGACCCGCCACCGCGCCGGTCAGCCGCAGGTTGCGGGGCATCGGGCCCCAGGTGGCACCCCCCGCGACCGCATGCCCGGTGGACTCCGAGCCCGCCTCGGCGGCAGTTCGGCGATCGTGGGCCACCGCACGGGTGGTGCCCGCCTCGACCAGCGTCAGCGCCCGTCGGCCGGTGCCCTCCGCGTCGAACGGCAACCCGGACCCGCCAAGCGGGTCGTCCACCACTGTCACCGCCCGGTCGAACTGGGCCGCGCCCGGCTCGGCGAACGACTGCCGCTCGGCGTAGCGCTTGCCGTTGAAGCCGTAGAAGGACAGGTTCTGCAGGAGGTCCGCCACCGCGGCCGGCTCGAACACCACCTCGTAGTGCCCCGGCGGCAGCTCGACCGGGTCGGCCGCCGCCTGCGCCTTCGCGGCCGCCTGCGCGCCCAGCTCGGCGCCGTCAAGGTCGGACAGCCGGTCGGCGCTGCGCCGCGCCACCCCGTCCACGCCGTCACGGCGGGCGATGCCGTCCATCGCCGCCTCCACCGAGCGGCCGTACGCCGAGTGCCCGGCCGAGTTGGCGAACGCCGACGAGCGGTGCGCGGTGCGGCAGTAACCGGCGGTGCTGAGGCCCCCGGCAGCGGCCACGAACGCCCCGACCCGATCGGCTCGCTGATCCGGCTCGGCGTGCGCGGTGGCCTCGTCGACGGGCGGGGCGTCCTGCATGGGCATGCGCGGGGTCAGCCCCGGCCAACCCGGGTCGGGCGGGCAGAGCCGGGCCGCGGCCAGCGTGCGCTCCACCAGGGCGGACAACCCGTCGTCGGTGACCACGCTGCCACCACCGGCAGCCGTCCGACCGTCGACGTGCACCCGCAGCCGGACCCCGACCGTGGACTCGGAGACGTTCTGGTGGATGCCCGAGTTGGCGAACCGGGTCAGCGCCAGGTCCGCCCGTGTCACCACCGCCTCGACCTGCGTTGCCGGTCCGCCAAGACGCCGAACCAGCTCCACGACCTGCCCGGCCAGCTCCAACTCCGTCTGCCCACTCATGCCGAGCCACCTTTCGTTCGCGACTGCGGGGCTCGCAAACCCGGCTCACTCCTCGCGCTCACGCTGAGCCACCTTTCGTTCGCGACTGCGGGGCTCGCAAACCCGGCTCACTCCTCGCGCTCACGCTGAGCCACCTTTCGTTCGCGACTGCGGGGCTCGCAAACCCGGCTCACTCCTCGCGCTCACGCTGACACCCCCACGCGGACGTTGCGGAACCGGGCCGGCGCGGCCGGGTGGCCGGTGTGCCCGACCTGGCCGGGTTGGCCCTTGCCGCAGTTGGGCGTCCCCCAGGAGACCGTCTCGCTGGAGAGCATGTCCATCGAGCGCCAGAACAGCGGACCGATCCCGGTGTACGTGGGGTTGCGCAGCATCCGCCCCCGCCGCCCCTTCTTGATCTCCCAGCCGACCTCACAGCCGAACTGGAAGTTGAGCCGCTTGTCGTCGATCGACCAGGACCGGTTGAGGTCCATCAACACGCCGTCGTCGGTGGCGGCGATGATCTCCTCCAGCGTGTGTGGGCCGGGTTCCAGGCCGACGTTGGTCATCCGCACCATCGGCAGCCGGGCCCACCCGTCGGCCCGTACGCTGCCGCCGTAGTCCAGGCTTGCCATCGCGGCGGAATCCCGGCCGGCGAGCACACCCACCCAGCGACCGTCGCGGACCGCGTCCCGCTTGACCGCCGGGGAGCCCTCGTCGTCGAAACCGAAGCTGCCCAGCGCACCCGGGATCGTCGGGTCGATGGTGATGTTCATCAGCTCCGAGCCGTAACGCAGCGAGCCGAGCTGGGCCAGGTCCAGCCAGGACGTGCCGGCGAACGCCGCCTCCCAGCCGAGGATCCGGTCCAGTTCGATGGCGTGCCCGACCGACTCGTGGATCTGGAGGGCCAACTGCTCCCCGCCGAGGATCAGATCGGTCTCGCCGGCCGGGCAGGGCGGCGCGGTGAGCAGCGCCCGGGACTCCTCGGCGATCTGCGCGGCATGCGCGGCCAGGTCCAGCGACTCGACCAGCTCCCACCCGGTGGTGCCGTACTGACCGCGGTAGCTCGGCCAGGAGCGGCGCTGCGTCTCGCCGTCGCCGATCGAGGTGGCGGAGATGCCGCCGCCGCACTCGCGGATGCGCTGGTCGATCCGGTGGCCCTCGCTGGAGACGAACCACTTCGCGGTGTCCCAGATCTGGTACAGGCCCTCGGCCAGGTCCGCGCCGTGCTCGGCCATCGTGCGGGTCGCGTCGACCAGCAGATCGCCCTTGTCCGACAGGGGCACCCCGAGCGGGTCGATCTGGCAGCCGGAGGCCCAGCTCGCGGTGACCGCCTGGACCGGCACCAGGTCGACCGAAGGGCCCGGCACCCGCGCGCTCGCCATGGCGGTCCGCGTCGCGCGCCGGCCGGCGTCGCGGGCGGCGGCGTCCGACAGATCGGGTACGGCGTGGAAGCCCCAACTCGCACCGACAAGAGCCCGGACACCGATGCCGATGCTCTCGTCCTGCGTCAGCTCCTCCACGTCGCCGTTGCGCGCGGTCATCGACTCGTAGCGGCGGTGCATCACCCGGGCGTCGGCGTACCGGGCGCCCGCGTCGAGGGCGGCCTGGACGGCGGCGGTGGCCGCGTCGAACTCGGTCATGGACCGACCCTAGGCCAGCCGACCGACACCCGTCAGGGGAGCAGTTCCTCCGGCCGGATGGTGGCCTTCACCGGCTCAGCCAGCTCCAACACCTCGCCGGTCCTGGTGGTCGACCGCTCTACGTAGTGGGCCCCCTGTAGCTGGTAGAGGTTCACGCTCAGGCTTTCTTGCTCAACGAGGAGATACCACTCGATCCCGGCTGTGGCGTACAGGTGCGGCTTCAGCACCCGGTCGATGGTGGCGGTGTGTGGTGCGGTGACCTCCCCGACCAGCAGGACCGGGTCCGCCGGCACGCAGTCGGCCGTGAGATCCAGCTCCGCCGTCACCACAAGGTCGGGGTTGAGGATCCGGGTGCCGTTCAGTCGTAGGTTGATCACCGGGAGCAGAGTGCGATCCGCCGCCGCGCAGCCGGGTTCCAACGCGGCTGTCAGACCACGGACGATCACCTGGTGTCGGACGGAAGGCGGTGGTCCGATGAGCAGGCTGCCGTCGAGGAGCTCGATCCGCTGGGCTGTCTCACCGAGGGCGAGGTAGTCCGACTCGGACCATGGCAGCGCGTGGCCAAGAATGCTGGCGGGAATCACCTGCCCAGTGCAGCTCATTCCGGATCGCCCAGGTCGCACCTGACATGCGAGCACAGGATGAAATGCCCGGTCAGAAAGGGTAACCGTCAAGGTTGAGTCGCCAAAGATCGCGCTCTACGCAGATGTAGGCGTTCCCGGCGCTCCGCGGAAGGCAAGATCGCGCAACATCCTGGTTGTAGTGGTGTCGGTGCGTCGGCGATGCCACTGGATCCTGGTTCGAGCGTGACCTTGGCGGCGGTGGGCGCACCAGACCCCGCTCCTGCTCTCGGGGGCAGTGGTTCGTCGTCAAGATCCGCGCAGTATCGGAGATGTTGCTGCCTCCCCGCGTGTCGGAGGCAGCAACATCGGGGAAGTTGCGCAGATCTTGGC
>NZ_QGSY01000065.1 GCF_003857035.1 Micromonospora arida | reverse complement strand
TCCCTGCACCTCGCCGACCGGCCGAGGACGCCACCCGCCCGACGCTCCCGACACCTCGCCGACCGACCGAGGACGCCGACCGACAGGGGCTTTCGGCACCCACCGACCGTGGCCACCCGTTCCCGAACACGACGAGCGACCGCCCCGGGTGGGGCGGCCGCTCGTCGAGAATGAACCGGAAGATCAGGCGTTGAGCGTCTCCAGGTGCTGCTTCACCTGGGTGATCGAGGGATTCGTCAGGGCACTTCCGTCGGCGAAGCGCAGCGTCGGCACCGTCTGATTGCCGCCGTTGACGCCCATCACGAACTCCGCGGCCTTCGGGTCCTGCTCGATGTCGACCACCTCGTACCCGATGCCCTCCCGGTCGAGCTGCGACTTCAGCCGGTGGCAGTAGCCGCACCAGGGGGTGGAATACATCGTCAGCATCCTCGGATCCTCCAACTCCTCCGGCCGCGGCTTGCGGATCAAGCCGAGGCTGTTCGCTGCAACGCTGGGAGGAGCTGAGATGATTCCTGGTTGTGGTGGTTCACTCAGGGTCGGAACAGGTGCTCGCCGGGCTGGACCCGGAGCAACGCTCCGCCGTGACCGCACCTGCCGGCCCGGTCTGCATCCTGGCCGGCGCCGGCACCGGCAAGACCCGGGCGATCACCTCCCGAATCGCCCACCGGGCGCTCTCCGGGGAGATCTCCCCCCGGCACGTGCTCGCGGTCACCTTCACCGCCCGCGCCGCCGCCGAGATGCGACACCGTCTCACCCTGCTCGGGGCGCAAGGTGTCCAGGCGCGGACCTTCCACGCCGCCGCGCTGCGCCAGGTGCGGTACTTCGCGCCCCGGCTGCTGGCCGGCCGCGCCATGCCCGAACTGCTGGACAGCAAGGTACGACTGGTCACCCTCGCCGCCGCCCGGGTCGGCCTGCGTACCGACCGGGCGGCCGCCCGCGACCTGGCCGGCGAGATCGAGTGGGCGAAGTCATCGCTGGTCGAGCCGACGGACTACGTGGTGGCCGCGGCCCGGGCACTGCGCGACACACCGCACGAGCCGACGAAGGTCGCCGACGTGTTCACCGCGTACGAGCAGCTCAAACGGTCGAACGGCGTGATCGACTTCGAGGACATGCTGCGGGCCGCGGTGTGGGGCATCGAGGAACACCCGGACGTCGGCGAGCAGATCCGCAGCCAGTACCGGCACTTCGTGGTCGACGAGTACCAGGACGTCAACCCACTCCAGCAGCGGTTGCTGGACGCCTGGCTGGCCGGCCGCAACGACCTGACCGTGGTCGGCGACGCCAGCCAGACGATCTACTCGTTCACCGGGGCGACCTCGGCGTACCTGGTCGACTTTCCCCGCCGGCACCGCAATGCCACAGTGGTGCGGCTGGTCCGCGACTACCGCTCCACCCCGCAGGTGGTCGGGCTGGCCAACGCGGTGATCTCTCAGGCCCGGGGCACCGAGGCGCGCCTGCGGCTGGAGCTGAGCGGACAACGCCCACCCGGCCCCGAGCCGGACCTGCGGATCTTCACCGACGAGCCGGCCGAGGCGAACGCGGTGGCCGCGCGCTGCCGGTCACTGATCGACGCGGGCACGCCGGCGAAGGAGATCGCCGTGCTGTTCCGCGTCAACGCGCAGTCCGAGGCGTACGAGAAGGCGCTCACCGAGGCCGCGGTGCCGTACGTCGTGCAGGGCGCGGAGCGGTTCTTCGAACGGACCGAGGTGCGCCAGGCGATGGTCGCGCTGCGTGCCGCCACCCGCTCGATCCCGGGCGAGACACCGCTGCCGGCCGCCGTCGTCGAGGCGCTCACCGCCGTCGGCTGGGCCCCGGACGCGCCCCCGGCCGGCGGCGCGGCCCGCGAGCGATGGGAGGCGCTGTCCGCGTTGGTCCAGCTCGCCGAGGAGTACGCGGCCACCCCCGAGGTCGTGCCGATCGGCGAGGCCGCCTCGGTGGAGCGCCCGGTCACCCTCACCGACTTCACCGAGGAGTTGGCGCGCCGGGCCGCCCAGCAGCACGTGCCGACGGTGGACGGCGTGACGCTGGCGTCCCTGCACTCGGCCAAGGGGTTGGAGTGGGACGCCGTCTTCCTGGTCGGCCTCGCCGAGGGCACCCTGCCCACCACGTACGCCAAGACCGTCGAGCAGGTCGAGGAGGAGCGCCGGCTGCTCTACGTCGGGATCACCCGCGCCCGGGAGTGGCTCTGGCTGTCGTACGCCGCTGCACGCTCGCCGGGCGGACGGGCCCGGCGCCCGTCGCGGTTCCTGCCCCAACTGGACCGCTCCGGCGGCACCGAACGGGCGACCGGCGGCGCCGGTCCGGCCCGCCGTCCCGAGCGACGGCGAACCCAGATCGTCTCCTGCCGGATCTGCGGCGCCACCCTGCTCGCCGGCCCGGACCGCAAGCTCGGCCGCTGCCCCACCTGCCCGTCCGACATAGACGATGAGCTGCACGAACGGCTGCGTGAGTGGCGGCAGCGGGTGGCCGGCGCGCAGAAGGTACCGGCCTACGTGGTCTTCACCGACGCGACGCTGATCGCGTTGGCCGAGCGACGACCGGGCCGGTCGGAGGAGTTGATCGCCATCGCCGGTATCGGCCCTCGCAAGCTCGGCCTCTACGGGGAGTCGGTGCTGGCCCTCGTGGCCGGTGCCGGGGTGGACGATGTCTGCCCGGAGAAAACTTTCGAAATCTCGTCGTAAATTCGTTTGCCCTCGCCCCGGCGCGAGGAATAGCCTCAGAACACACCACGCGAGCGGCGCCATTCCGGCTGCTCACGAGGTCGGTCCAGTCGATTCGAGGAACGTGAGGGAGGTGGCACCGTGAAGATCTTCACCTATGAGCGTCTGGCGGCGATGCCGTCTGTCTGCGCTCCGCTGTCGGCTGTCCGGGTGGCCCTTGCGGCTGCACGACCGTCGGTTCCACAGGTGCACCAGGTTCAGGCCGAGCTGATCCTGACCGTCGCGCCCGCTGGAGTCGAGGGGACCAGTGGCTTCACGGGCAATGGCATCCAGGTCGCCAAGAAGCGCATGGATGTCCGCGGCGTTCCACCTCGAGGTAAACCGGTCTGACCATCAGACTCCGGCTCACCTCGAGGCCGCGGAACCCGCTTACCGGGATCCGCGGCCTCAGTTTTTTGCCCGCCGTAAGTACGTCGGAATGCGATCCACGAGATCGAAGTGAGAGAGAGGTGACCGGGAGATGAGTCTGGCGTTGGCCCCCCTCGACATGAGCGTCGAGATGGAGGCGAACCTGCCCTGCCGGAAGTTCGACCCCGACCTGTGGTTCTCCGACTCGCCCACCGAGCTCGAGCTGGCCAAGTCACTCTGCGGGGACTGCCCGCTGCGTGTCGAGTGCCTGGCCGGAGCCGTTGAGCGAGCGGAGCCGTGGGGCGTCTGGGGCGGCGAGATCTTCGAGCGTGGCGCGGTTGTCCCGCGTAAGCGGCCCCGTGGCCGTCCGCGTAAGGAGGACGTCGCCCGTGACGCCGAGCTTCGGGTCGAGGCCGAGGCGCGCCTGGCGGCCAGTGGGCTGTCCGAGGTGCGTGGCGCGGTCCGGCTGGCAGCCTGACATGTTCCCGACCCGTTCCAACTACGCCGGTGGCACACCGGCAGTGAGTGAGAAAACGATGTTGAACGTTCCGAGTGGAGCCTTCGAGATGCAACTACTCCACGAAGCGTTGACCCGGGCTCGAATGCGCCGGCCTCAGGCCGGTCGTACCACCACGAGCACTGAGGCAGCCCGATCCGCCCGTACCGTCGCCATGACCAGCCGCAACCAGGCGGCTCGCGACCTGGGCGTTCTCTAGTACCACCCCACGCAGAAGGGCGGGTGCCGACCGGCACCCGCCCTTCCCCATGTCGTCAGGCGCCCGGGTCTCGACGTGGTCAGGCGCCCGGGTCTCGACGTGGTCAGGCGACCGGGGCGAAGCCGGGCAGCCAGCGCTCCAGGATGCTCCGGTAGGGGGCTTTCGCCTCCAACTGGCAGAGCACCCCGATCGACCCGAGCGTCACCCGGTGGATCAGCAGGTACGAGGGGGGCAGGTTGAGCCGCTTGCTCAGCTGGTACGTGGGGGAGCGAGGGCTGGCCAGTCGTCCCGCCTCGGCCCGTAGCCAGGCCCGGGTGAACCGGAAGCCGTCCGCCGCGATGGGCTCCAACATGGGTCGGATGAAGTCGAGCACCCCCTCGGCGTCGATCTCCTCGGCCGAGCCGATGAACCCCTCCGACCGCAGCCCCGCCACGACCTCGTCGGCGTCGCCGCGCAGGGCCGTCGCGGCGATACGACCGATCGGCTCCGGGGTGCCCTCCGGCATCCGGGCCACCGCACCGAAGTCGATCACCCCGAGCCGACCGTCGGGCAGCATCCGGAAGTTTCCCGGGTGCGGATCGGCGTGCAGCAGCCCAGCCCGCTGCGGCGCGGAGAGGTGCAGGGTGGCCATCAACCGACCCGCTTCGTCCCGCTCCTCCTCGGTACCCTCGCGGATGATGTCGGCCAGCGGAGTGCCCGTCACCCATTCGGTGACCAGCACCCGGGGCGAGGCGTTGACCACTTCCGGGATGAAGATCTCCGGGTCGTCGGCGTACGCGGCGGCGAAGGTGCGCTGCGACTCGGCCTCCAACTCGTAGTCCAACTCCTCGGTGATCCGTTCGCGCAGCTCGGCCAGGAGTGGCTTGACGTCCAGGCCGGGCTGGATGGCCCGGAACATCCCGCCCAGGCGGGACAGCTGCTTGAGGTCGGCGAGCAGGGCGTCGCCGGCCCCCGGATACTGGATCTTGACCGCCACGTCCAGGCTGTGCGGTGCGCCCGACGCGTCGAAGCCCGGCTCGCGCCAGCGCGCCCGGTGCACCTGGCCGATGCTGGCGGCGGCGGCCGGGACGTCGTTGAACTCGACGAACAGGTCCCGCCAGTCGGGGCCGAGCTGCTCGGCCAGCACCTTGTGCACGCTGGCGGCCGGCAGCGGTGGCGCCGCCTCCTGCAGTTTCGTCAGCGCCTGCCGGTAGGGGGCGGCGATCTCCTCCGGCAGTGCCGCCTCGAAGACCGACAGCGCCTGGCCGAACTTCATCGCCCCGCCCTTGAGCTGGCCCAACACGCTGAACAGCTGCTCGGCGGTGCGCTGCTGAATCTCCGCGGAGATCACGTCAGAGGCCAGCCCGGTGACGCGCTTTCCCATCCCGAGAACGGTCCGGCCGGCGAAGCCGAGCGGCAGGGCGGCGAGCTTGGCGGTGCGGGACACGGCGCGGCGCGGGATGTCGGTCACACGGTCATTGTTACCGACCGGAGGGCCCCGTTGCTGCTCTGCGGCCGGGCTGGTGCGGACACTCGGCCTCGCGAGCACTCACACGCCGGATGTGGCGGCCAACCTCGTCGACGGAAGCGGCCGGCACCGGTGATCTCCATGGCACTGCCCAGCGTCTCCGGCTGGCCGCCGTCCAGCTGCGTCAGCGCCTCGGCCAGGGCGTACCCGCAGGCGACGAGCAGCGTGCCGGTCGTTGCGGCGGCCACCGGGTCGGCGGCGGCGAGTTGCGCGGCGAGCCGGGGCCAGTCCGGGTCGCGGTCCGCCCGGTGCAGCTCGACGCAGTGCAGGCAGGGCCCGACGGGTGGGCGGACCAACGGCCCGATCACCGGTACGCCCTCCCGCAGTGTGACCAGCAGGTGCGGCTGCCGGCGCTGGGCGAGACCGGCGGCGAGCAGCGCCGGAGGCCGGTCCGTGCCGAGCTGGATCACCAGGTCGATCCGCCCGGCGCGGCTCGGGCGGGTGCCGGTGCCCGGTGCGACGCGGTTGACCGCAGCCCGCACCGCCGGCGCCAGCGGCCGACCCAGTTCGGCGGCGGAGATGCCCGTGCCGATCAGGTCGACGGGGCGTACCGGGCCGGTGAGCTGGGGAATCACCTGCCCCACGCCGGACTGGGCCAACGCCACCGTCAGCGGCCCGCCGAGCGCTCCGGCGCCGGTGAGCAGGACGCGGGCCGCCCGTCGCCTACGCAGGACCTGCGCGGGAGTGCCGGGAAGTCGGGCGGCGGCCAGGGCCAGCGCACCGGCCTCCGCCGCGAGCCGGGCACGGACCGGACCGGTCAGGTCGCGGGGGAGCAGGCTGTGCGCGGGCACCAACAGGCCGGCGGCCCGCAGGGCGTCGAGCAGGGTACGCACGTCGTCGGCGCTGACCTGGGCGGACGCCGCCTGGGTCAGCACGGTCCGTTCGCTGCGGGTGCCGTCGAGCAGGTCGAGCAGGCGAGCGGCGCGAGGGTTGGCCAACTCCAGTAGGGCGGCCGGCCCAGGACCGACGCCGAGTTGGAGGGTGTGCCGGTCCCGCCAGAGCCGGTTGAGGCCGGGCAGCAGGGTGGGGCGGGGCAGTACGGTGCGGCTCATGGTCACGAATCGTGACCGCATCTTCGCGTTCAGTCGATCGTTGTCCACAGGCGGTCAGGCCGCTGTCCAGCGCTATCCACAGGATTTGACGGGTTTTCCACAGCCCCTCGCGCCTGTTGTCGGCCACCCGACAGAGCTACCGCCGCAGTGGCACGTACTCCCGATCCGGCAACGGGGGTGGGGTGGCCATGCGGCCACCCCACCCCCGTTCACCCGTTCGGGTCAGACCTTGGCCTTGCCCAGGATGCGGTTCACTGTTGTACCGCATACCGGACACTTGCCCTTGGCCATGTTCATTCCGGTCTTCGAGACCTCGACGTGCCCCTCGAAGTCCCGCTTCTCCTTGCACTTCACGCAGTAACCGTTGTAGGTCGTCTGGGCCTGGTCGGCCACGGTGCCCTCCTCGTCTCGTCCGCCGGTCAATGCCGTTCCGGCGGGGTGCCCGGCGGCGGGCCACACGGGGCGCCGGCGCTGGGTCTCACTCCGCGGCCACCTTCGTGACCGCTGGTTCGCGGACCCTACCCAGGTCTGGGCAGTTCCATGTCAGCTGTGCATCGACACTGTGAGGAAGTCGACGTCGAGAGTGTGCATGGCGAAATAGGTCGGATAAGTCAGTTTGGCGGGGACACGCCGACCAAACCCTGTCAGCCACCCGTGCGAGTGCCCCCGCGGCGGCATCCGGGGCGGTGATCACCTACGGTGGAGACGCGCCGCGCACCGGCGCCATCGGCGTTCACCAAGGGTGACGAGATGACGCGATGGCGCTGCGGTCAAGAAATTTTCGGGACGCCTGGCGACCAATCACCATTTTCTGGGCGCGTGTCGTGCGGTTGACTCTTGCGGACCCCTGGTCAGTGGGCATTAGCTTTCCTTCGTGACACGTAGTCGAGGCTGCGCGGGCCAGTGATGGCGGGGACGCGCAAGCCGGTCGTCGAGGTGCGGCGCAGTCAGCGTCGACGACGCACGGTGTCCGCGTACCGTGACGGTGAGCGAGTGGTCGTCCTCATCCCCGACCAGTTCTCCCGTGCCGAGGAGAGCGAGTGGGTCGACCGGATGCTCGCCCGGCTCGCCGCCCGGGAGGGGCGCCTCGCCCGGTCCGACGACGAGCTGCTGGCCCGCGCCAATCGGCTCATCGACCTCTACCTCGCCGGATACGCCACGAAGGCGCTGCCGGCCAGCGTCCGATGGGTCACCAACCAGAACGGCCGGTGGGGCTCCTGCACGCCGGCGGACCGCAGCATCCGAATCTCACACCGCGTCCAGGAGATGCCCGAATGGGTGATCGACTACGTGTTGCTGCACGAGCTGGCGCACCTCATCGTGCCCAGCCACAACTCCCGGTTCTGGGCGTTGGTCGGCCGCTACCCCAAGGCGGAACGCGCCCGCGGCTACCTCGAAGGGGTCGCCGCCGCCTCCTCCTGTGCACCGCTCCCCACCTGATCCACACACCCCCGGGGCGCTGGCGCAGCCCGTCGAACCCTTCGGACACCGGGCCGCGCTCTTCGGACGCCGCGGGTCGAGCCCCTGGGCGCCGCGCCGAGCGCCGGCCGCTGTCTGACGCGCGATCGGCCTAGATCCACTCGCCTTCCTGAAAAACGCGCCATCCAGGCTGCCGGGACACCCCGACTTCAATGAAGCCGAGCCGATCATGTTGCCGCGCCGCGCCGCGCCGCGCCGCGCCGCGCCGCGCCGCGCCGCGCCGCGCCG
>NZ_QGSY01000067.1 GCF_003857035.1 Micromonospora arida | reverse complement strand
ACCTTCATCCCGTCCTGGTGATCATGAGGTTGCCGGGCGCTTTGATCTCCATCAAACCCGCCAACCTCATGATCACCAGGACGGGATGAAGGTGGGAGGAGGCGGTTGGCTGCACTTTGGGTTGCGGTCAGGGCCAGGGGGTCGCGGTTGGCGGCACGTAGTGCCTGGGCTACCGCGATCGTCGCTGTTGCCGCTAACGTCGGGTCGCCGCTGGC
This sequence comes from Micromonospora arida, assembly GCF_003857035.1. GTDB lineage: Bacteria > Actinomycetota > Actinomycetes > Mycobacteriales > Micromonosporaceae > Micromonospora > Micromonospora arida. The sequence goes on along the minus strand of NZ_QGSY01000067.1, from coordinate 7,893 downwards.
GGCGGCCATCGCGCGGTCGGCAGCAAGCCAGGCGAGGTCGGCCTCGCCGAGCTTCACCAGCAGCGACGAGGTGATCCGGTACGCCTGCACCAGCAACTCCGGTGACCGCGCGCCCTGGGCGGCGTCGAGCAGTCCCGGTAACACCCGCACCAACTGCCCGTAGTGCGCGTGCTGGTAGGCCAACCAGGCGTGCCCGACCTGCCTTCTCAGCTCGTCCGTCTGTGGTGGAGCCTGCGGGGTGTCGTAGCGGGCGAGCGCGGCCCGGATGTCGTCCACCCCGTCCGGCGTGCCCGCCGGAGTGCTCCGCTGCTGGCCGAGCAGCACCTCCGGGTCGACCCGCAGGACGTGGGCCAACTCCTGGATTACCGAGTACCGGTCCAGAGGGCGGGCACCCCGCTCGATCTTGTCTACCCAGGACTTCGACCTGCGCAGCCGGTCGGCGAGCATCTGCTGCGTCATCGACCGCCGCACCCGCCAGCTCGCCACCCGGCGACCGATCGGGAAGTCATCGTTGGTCACGCCGCCACCGCCGGTCCGGGACCGCACGGGTCGTGTCGTCCACTGGTACGCGGTCCGCCTCGGCCTGGGCGAGGAGGCGCTGCTTGGCAGCCTCCCGCTCGGCCGCCTCAGACTGCTCGCCCTTGTTTGCTGACTCGTCGCCCTGCATAGCCACCTCCGTCAACCCAGGGCGCGACGCTCAGACCTCGCCGGCACCCAGGACACCTGCGCTCAGCGAAGCGGGCTGCCGATCAACGGACCAGGTGGCAAGCAATGCGCTAGGTTGCGCTGCTCAGGACGTGGGTTGCGCAGGGTTGCGCGGGTCCCCATAGGACTTCGGCAACCCATAGGCTCGTCACTGTTGGTAGTTGACTGATGCGTGGAGGCGGAACGATGGCGCGACCGGTGACAAACGCGGCATTCGAAGGACTTCTTCTGGCGGCCGGTTACGCCAACTCTCACGCCGCCTTTGCCCGGCAGCTCAATCACACCGGCCGTGATCAGGGCACCTGGCGGTATGACGCCGCCAGCGTCTACTGGTGGTTACGCGGGCGTCGGCCCGGCGAGCACGTCCAGGCCGCGATATCCCAGACCCTAGCCCGTAAGCTCGGTCGCTCAGTCGCTGTCACCGACTTGGGCTTCGGCGCGGGCGACAGCATCGGAAGGTGTGTCTATCCCCTTACTGTCGATGGGGCGATCGATACGGCCGAGCAGATCTGGACGCGGCTGGCCAAGCGCCTCAACCAACAGGACAGCGGGGTGTTCGACAGCGGCAAAGCGCTAGAGGCGGCGCTTGGCTGGCGGTACGACCTGCCCGACAAGGCGATCAGCCGGAGCGGCCGGCAACAGGTCACCTCCACCGATGTTCAATCGCTGTACGCGCTGGCGGACCACTTCACCGATCTCGACCGACGTCACGGCAGCGGCTCTCCGCACACCCGTGCCGTCATGGCCGACTTCCTTGTACGTCAGGTCGCGCCGATGCTGCGCGGCACCTACACCGATGCCGTGGGGCGCGACCTCATGCGTGCAGCGGCGACACTCTCCGGCCAGCTCGCTTTCATGTCGTACGACGCGGGCGAACATGCCATGGCGCAACATCATGTGACCCTCGGTCTGCGGCTCGCCAAGGCCGCCGACGACCGCCTCTACGGAGCTCACCTGCTCGCCAACCTCGCCACCCAGGCCGTGTTCTTGGGGCACGCCCGAGAGGCGGCGCGGCTCGCCGAAGCAGCCATCGACGGGGCCGGCCGCGCACCCGCCGCAGTCCTCGCTCGGCTGCACGCCACCGCAGCTACCGCTTACGGACAGTCGGGCGAACGACGTGCCTGCCAGTTCGCTCTCAATAAGGCTGAGCGTGCTCTCGACCGGACGGGCACAGATCCGGGGCCGCGCTGGGTTGGCTACTTCAGCCCTGCCCACCTCGCCGGGGCCGCACTGAGGTGCCTCAGCGACCTAAATCTGTACACGCAAGCCCTTCGACACGCCCCCGAAGCGCTCACCCTCGAGAGCGAAAACACTCGGACGCGTGCCCTGCACACCGCCCTCGTTGCCATGACTTATGCCCGCGCTGGAGACACCAACGCTGCCTGCAACTGGGGCCGGAAGTTGGCCCAGCACAATGCGGGGATCAGGTCGGTACGTGTTCAGCAGCGCATCCGCGAGCTGACTGCCACGCTCAGCCCACAGCAGACATCGCCCCAGGTCAAAGAAGTCCTACATACCCTCGCAGCCGGGCCGGCATCCATCTAGAGAAAGAGCACACCTAGACATGTCCGCTAGCGTCACCGAGGTGACCTGGACGGAACCCGCCATGTGGTACGCGAACCTGACCTCCTTCTACGCCGCCGCTGCGGCCTTCATAACTGACTCGGCTGGCAAAGTGCTACTCGTCAAACCCACGTACCGCGACCACTGGGCCTTCCCAGGCGGCTATGTGGACGAGGGCGAGTACCCGCATGATGCATGCGCCCGCGAGATCCGAGAGGAGTTAGGCTTCGCCGTGGGCGTGGGCGAGCTTCTCGTAATCGACTGGGCGCCGCCCGCCGGACAGCGGCCGCGTCCGATCATCAGCTTTACGTTCGACTGCGAGTCCATCACCAGTCTTGACGGCCTTGACCTGCCAGGCCAGGAACTGGAGGACGCCGCCTTCTTCCCACGCCAAGAGGCCGAGCAGCGTCTTCCCGGCAACGTCGCCCCGCGGATTCATGCGGCAATGCTCGCCCGTGACCGACGTGCTCCCATGTACCTCGCTGGCGGATCGGGTGTCGCGCGATACTTCCGGTAATGTAAAAGATTACGAATACTGTCCTAATCCCCAGACTGGGTGAGCAGCGTCAAGGGTACGACCAGGTCGACTTGTCCGTCTCCCGCCAGTTTAGGGCCAATAATCTGCGAGTAGCTGGGCGATCTATGGCTGGCGTTGGTTATCAGGGGTCGTTGTGTGTCAATGGCCTCGCTGCCCCAGCCACCGCCACAGAGGGCTGAGCACAGAGCCCGTCCTCCCCGATGGACCAGTCGCCCGACGCGGATCGCCTCCTCACACCGCACCGTCGGCCAGCTGGGTAGGCCTGTTCGTCCACTGGCGAAACGGTCGCGCAACCACTAGGTTGCCCAGAGTGAGCGAGGAACCACAGCCAGTCCTACCTCGAACGGACGAATCTCGAATTAGCAGACTCGCCGTTTCAGATCCCGCTGTACTTGTACTCGCAGAGGGGTCGACTCCATCTGCGGTCAGCAACTTAAGAGGACATCTGTTCGAACGTTTCGTTGCGCATCTGCTGCACCTTTACGGATACAGCAGACCCACAACGATGAGCCTTAATGAGAGCGCCGACGGGATCGAACTTGACGTCGTAGCGACGCATCGCCTGACGGGGCAGCCAGCGATTGCCGAGTGTAAAGCATATTCGAGTCCCGTATCAGCCGCCTCACTTGGAACCTTTCACAGCAAACTAATCGTGCGTCGCTATGAGGATAATCGCACTCATGGCTTTTTCGTGGCAATCCCCCGGCTGACTGCGCAAGGTCGTGAGCAGGCGGAGCTGATTGCAAGCAACGACTCGGATTTCACCCTCCTTACCGCCTTGGGAATTGTGGACGCGCTCAAGGATCGAGGGGAGATCGTTGAATGCCCAGTTCCGAATATCCTGATCAGCGATCCGGCGGTTGCGATAACGGACGAGGGCGTCTTTTCGGCCTGCCTTGAACTGGAGCCGCAAACCCGCAATCCGACCCGCCTTCTCGCTTGGTCATCCGGCGCTCCAGTTCCGCATTCGGTGTTGGAACTCCTATCCGCGAATCCCTACGCTCAGGGCGCAGTGGCTCACGACGCTCGCAATTTAGAGGCACGAGCGGAGATTCTCGGCGCAGTGGAGGTTTCCCCGATCATTGCAACGGTTACGGGGAGCCGTTCCGACTTCGAATACCAACTGCCGGCAGCACCAAAGTATTTCGTCGGCCGTCGTGGGATTGTGAAACTCTTGGACGAGGCACTCGATGCTCGCCCAGGAGTTCTAGTGTTGAACGCAAAGTCTGGGTGGGGCAAGAGTTCTCTCGCGCTTCGTCTGGAGCGACTAGTACTCGATCGCAGTGGCCACGCCCTCGTTCTGGATACGCGGACCGCCAACTCTCGCCGATACGTAACCAAGGTCCTACGTCGTGCAGCAAACGAAGCCGCAGAGAAAAACCTTCTTCGGCTACGGCCGGATGCTTCGTGGGCGAGCTTGGCTAGCGCCCTTCGAACGCTTAGCGAGGCAGAATGGCTCGGGAAGAATCCGATTGTCGTCTTCTTTGATCAGTTCGAGAATGTCTTCCGAAACGAGGAGTTAACGCGAGAGTTCCGGGATCTAGCTTTAGGGGCTCGTGAGCTTTCTGATCGACTTCTGGTCGGATTCGCCTGGAAGACAGACCACGTAGGTTGGACTGAAAGCTATCCGTACCATATGCGGGACGAAATCCGCGCCGGAGCAACGGTTGTTCCGATTGCTCCGCTCGGGGCGGCAGAGGTTGACACCTTACTCAGACGGCTTGAGAATGCAATCGGACAATCCCTTGCTCGCGACTTGCGACAGCGCCTCCGCGAGTATAGCCAGGGCCTCCCATGGCTATTCAAGAAGCTCGCGGGTCACCTGTTGAGCGAAATCGCTGCCGGCGCAACACAAGAGCGCTTGGCAAGTGAAGGACTGAACGTGCAGAACTTGTTCGACGCAGATCTGGCAGAGATCAGCCCCGCAGAACAAGAGGCTCTTCGGCACATCGCTCGCTATGCGCCAATCGCAATCGGAGAAGTAGAAGAGCGGGTTCCGGGACACGTCGTACAATCCTTGGTTAACCGACGACTAATCGTGCAAGTCGGGGAGAAGCTTGACACCTATTGGGATATCTTCCGGGATTACCTGAACAACGGTCGCATCCCCGTTGAGGATTCCTATATCCTTCGCCAGACACCGCTATCCGTTGCCCGGTTACTACGAGAGGTTGCAATCGACGACGGAAACGGGAACATTCCGGACATCGCCCGGCGACTCGGAACGAGCGAAAACGCGCTCTTTAACTTGAGTAGGGAACTCCGGCTCCTCGGGGCAACAACCTACGAGCCGAACCAGGTCCGCATCATAGATGAGATTTGGACAGCAGATGATCCCGAGCGCGAACTGCGACGCCGCGTTGCCTCTTCGTTGCGGCGGCACCGCGCCTTTTCCTCCTTCTCTTCTCTATCGGAGCGTATGGGTAAAATTACCGTCGGGAATTTAGCGCGGGAGTTACCGGCAGCGTTTCCAGCAGTGGCGGTAGCGGAGGCAACGTGGCAGACCTACGCTCGAGCTTTCCTTTTGTGGTTCGAGTATGCGGGCCTCGCTACGCAGGACACCCAGCTGTGGCAGCCGGCGCCAGATGGCACAGAGGGAGTTGGTCAACTCCTGCAAGCCAGAATCAGGCGACGGCTACGCGGGGCTTTTCCGAATGAAGCCCCTGGGCCCGCTCTGTCCTTGCTGTTAGAGATAGCGCGGTCTCCTCACCAAGAAGTACAGGGTGGAGTGTCGCGATCCCGGCGAGGTGGGGTGCGTCACCTACTCGCAATCGGTGCGATCAGCGAGCTTCCTGACGGCACCCTTCGTCTACTCCGACGTGACTTGGTCGACAACGGGTCCGTAGTTCCCAGGGTCCTCTACGACCTGCTTAGCAATGTACCTGGGGTGCCCGTCGCGCTGAACTTTCTACAGTCGAATCCGGGGGCATCTCCGCAGGATGTCGGCGATGTTTTAAGGGTCGCGGTCAATGCTGAGTGGAGCGACCCCACGGTACTTTCCAATGGGAAGTACATGAGGGGCTGGGCCAAAGCAGCTGGCGTTGCGGTAGTGCCCGTGCCGCGGCTTGGTCAATCAGCCAGTCGACCCGCAGCTAGCGGAGTGGAGACCCTCGACTTCGGGCCAACTTTCCCAGTGCCTGAACCTCGGGTACATCCACTCCGACCCGGTCTGCCCGGCTGATCTTGACAGCGTCTGTGGTGGTGGAACACACCTGTTGTGACACTTTGTCTGCGCCAGTTAGCTGCACCACCGGCTCAGAAAGTCGACAGTTGTTTCATGGTCAGAAAAGTGGCCTTGAATTCGCCGAAGGCGGCGTCCGCCGGGCTGCTTGCGGCTCGCTTCCGCCGCGCTCTAGGACCGGTGTCGATACACGGCAGGGCGGCGGACCAGAGCAGCCAACGGAGACTCCGAAAGATGCGGGCGACTTCCTGAGTTCACGAGGCCACGGTACTGAACGTTATGCGAGCATTAGGCCGGCCGACCTTCATCCCACATTCTCTCAAATTCAGCTAGCTGATGCTGGTACCAGTAGCCGTCAGAAGCGCGAAGAGTATAGATAGGGGAGGATTCGCCTTGAGTAGCGTACTCATAATGCTGAACGTACACTCTTCCGTTTGGACCTGTGGTGTCAAAAGCGTTCACCCCGACAGTCGTAAGGAATGGCAACAACCTAATCTCTAGGTTCCCCGGAAATCTGGCAACAAGCACGGCGAGCTCAGAGAGGCTGGCAAGTATGCGTTCGCGCAACCTCTCAGGAGTTGCGCCACTTGCAGAACGTGCAGCGGCCGCGCGCAGCAAGTCCTCACGCCGATGATCCAACAGTAGGATCCTTACCTTCGCATTGCGCTGCAGAACCTTGCTGATTGGGAGACGCCCCGCCCCGATTGTTCTGTAACCAGAAACTCCGATATACAGCCAGTCCTGCGAAACGGAATCTCGGTGTTCATATAGGGCGGGCGGAAAGTCAGCCAAAAACAAATTGTCATAAGGATGAGTGGCGGGGCCGGCCTGCACCCGCCTAGTGCGGATTTGAGAGAATGCCATCAAAGACAACAGCGCCAGCACCACAGAAGAGAGCGTTTTAACATCGGCAACTCCTGTTGCACCAAGGATTGTGAAGATGAAGCCGGCCAACAGAAGGGCGTACAAATCTAAGTCTACGAACACGGCAGCCTTGACCAGACGCACTCTCTCTCGAAATCTTCCGCTCATGGAGACAAACCCTAGCCTATAGCGCCGGGTTTGAAAATGCCGGATCGGGAACACCAACCGGCGACAAAAGCAGCAGGGCTGGTCATGCCAAGGTCGAAGCGTTATGCTGACGCGATGGCTGACTCCGCGCAGAGGCAAAGATTGAAGAAAGAGAGGGCCGGTGCGATCACACAGGTCCTCTCCGGCACAATCGCCGGCCGATGGCATCCGACCGGATTCGCTGTATTCCACCTGGGTGATCTCGGGGCCGAACAGAAGCTTCGTTTACACATTTGGCTGGCCGGCCACCGACCCACGTTAGCCAATCATCCTCACATCCACTCTCACCACTGGGAGCTGGACTCGCTCGTTCTTGCTGGAACCTATACCGACATTCTATTCCAGATCGATACAGAGAACGGGATGCCCTATTTCCTTCACGAGTACGCCGACGGTCACTCGGTGACCCCGAGGGGTGTCGTCAAACTTAGGCAAGTCGCGCATCGCACCGTGCACACGGGTAAATTTCACCACATACCCATTGGCGTCTTGCATGAGACTCGCGTGCCGGCGGATGCATCCGTTGCGACCCTAGTAATCATGGGTAAACCACAGCAAGTCGATATGATGCTAGCAGGTGGAACGCGCTTCAAAGTCGATCACCACATTCGACCTACGCTCACTGCAGGAGAAATGGAACAGGCCCGCTACACCCTAGCTGCCGCTATGGATTGACAGGACGAGCATGGGAAGACGCCACTATTATAGTAGGTGCCGAATCATGCGGACCTAAAGCGCTACAATCGCCGCTGTCTCCGCGGGCAACTGGATCCGGTCCCGCATCACCGTGACTCCCTCCCCCGTAGCCAGCAGCACCCGCCGCGCCACCCCAGGC
>NZ_QGSY01000157.1 GCF_003857035.1 Micromonospora arida | reverse complement strand
CCCCCAACGCCACAGCCCGCGCGTCCAACTCGGTGAACGGCACACCGTTCACCGCCTCGCCCGACGGCACCCGGGAAACCTGCTCCTCGAACCACTGAAGGACCGACCCCAACACCGGCTCCACCGCGCCGTCACCATCGGCCAACACCACCGACACCTCACCGGCCGGCAGACACACCACCCGCGCGTCCCCACCCGGGTCCGCCACCATCGCCTCCAACACCACGCGATACATGGCGCCCAGGCGGCGCAGGGCGTCGTGGCCCACGTGCCGCTGGCTGGCCTGCAGGGTGAGGAAGCCGAGCCGGCTGAACACGCCGAGCGGGAACTCGGTGGGGCTGTCGTCGATGGACTCGGCGTAGTCGATGTCGTCGGCGTCGATCTGGTGGAAGTCGTGGAAGCTGAACCGCACGTCGAGCATGCGGGCGTCCTCGCCGACCTCCCGCTGCAGGGTGGACAGCGGGTAGCGCCGGTGCGGCCACAGCTCCACCTCGGCGTCGAAGGTCCGCTGGATCAGCTCGTCCCAGGTGGCGGCCGGACCGTCGTAGCCGACCGGCACGGTGTTGAGGTGCATGCCGTACACCCGGTCGGCGCCGGCCGCCTCGGGCCGGATGTTGCAGACCAGGCCGGTGTAGAACCGCTCCGCGCCAGTGAGCTGGCTCATCACCTTGAGGTGCGCAGCCAGCATGATCGACTTGAACGGCACGCCGAGGCGCCGGCCCAGGTCGCGCAGCGCGGATTCGAGGTCCTGCACCGGCACCCAGTGCTCGTGCTTGGCGCCCTCCGGTGCCTCGGGGTCACCCCAGCCGGTGGGCAGGTCGTGACGGGCCCGACCGGTCAGGACACCACGCCAGTACGCCCGGTCGGCGTCACCGGCGACCGACCGCCGTTCGGCAGCGACGGCGTCGGCGAAGCGCACCGACGGGATGGGCCGCGGCGACAGCGGCTCTCCGGCCCGGATCTGCTGGTACGCGCGGACCAGCTCCATGATCAGCGAGTGGTAGCTCCACCCGTCCAGGATCGGGTGGCACTCGGTGATGGTGAGCCACCAACTGCCGTCGGCGCAGGTCCTGGCGTGCAGCCGCAGCAGCGACGGGCGATCGAGGTCGAACAGACGGGCCCGCTCGACCGCGATGTGCTCGCGCAGCTCCCGGTCCAGCTCGGCCCGCTCTGCGGCAGGGCTGCGGTCGTGCGTGACGGCCAGCTCGGCGGTGGCGTGCACCAGCTGCATGGGCACCGAATAGCTGGTCAGGTCGAACGAGGTACGCAGCACCTCGTGGCGGCGCACCAGCAGTGCCGCGGCGGCACGCAGCGCGTCCAGGGAGAACTCCCCTTCGCCACGGACCCGGTAGCTGGTCACGTTGTGGTACGGGTTCTGCTCGGTGTCGGACAGCAGCTCGACAAGCATGCCGAGCTGACCCTGGGTGCACGGGTAGGCGTCCACCAGGCCGGCGGGCAACGCGGCCCGGTCCGCCTCGCCGACCAGCTCGAACGGGGCGACCGCAGGCTCCGGCTCGGCGGCCGGCCGTGCGGTGAGCAGTTCGGCCAGCTCGGCGACGGTACGCCGCTCGAAGATGTCCCGGACCTCGACGTCGAAGGACGCCTCACGCAACGCGCCGGCCAGTGCCACCGCGCGGATGGAGTCGCCGCCGAGATCGAAGAAGCCGTCCCGCACACCGACCCGGTCCAGCCCGAGGGTGGCGGTCCAGATGTGGGCGAGGTGCTGCTCCACAGTGGTGCGCGGGGCCACGTAGGGGCGGTCGACGGCGGCCACCGAACGGCCCGGGGCGGGCAGCGCGGCCTGGTCGAGCTTGCCGTTGACGGTCAGCGGGATCCGGGGCAGCGGCATGAATGCCACCGGGATCATGTAGTCCGGCAGCGTCCGGCCGAGCGCCGTACGCAGCTGTGAGGGGCGCAGCAGCGTCGAGGTGTCGTCGGCCACCAGATAGGCGGTCAGCCGCTGGTCGCCCGGGTTGTCCTCGCGTAGCACCACGACCGCGTCCCGGACGCCGGGCAGGACGGTCAGGGCCGCCTCGATCTCGCCCAGCTCCACCCGGTAGCCACGGATCTTGACCTGGTGGTCGATGCGTCCGACGAACTCCAGCCGTCCGTCGGCGTACCGGCGGGCGAGGTCGCCGCTGCGGTAGAGCCGCGAACCGGGCGGCCCCCACGGGTCCGGCACGAACCGCTGCGCGGTGAGTTCGGCGCGACCGAGGTAGCCGCGGGCGACACCCGGGCCACCCACGTGGATCTCGCCGGGCACACCGATCGGCACCGGTCGACCGTCGGCGTCGAGCAGGTGGACGGTGAGGTCCGACAGCGGTACGCCGATCCGGCTGGCCGTGCCGCCCACCTCGTCGGCGGTGACCCGGTGGTACGTGGTGTGCACGGTGGTCTCGGTGATCCCGTACATGTTGATCAGGTGCGGTGCGTCCACGCCACGGCTGGCCACCCACGGTGCCAGGTCGGCGAAGTCCAGTTTCTCGCCGCCGAAGGTCACCACCCGCAGGGCGAGCCGGTCGATCCGGGCGTCGCCGTCGGCCGCGAGCCGGACCAGCGCGCGGAACGCCGTGGGCGTCTGGCAGAGCACCGTGACCCGCTGTGCGATCAGCTCGTCGAGCAGCTCCTGCGGGGACCGGGCCAGCTCGCGGGGCACCACGAGCAGCCGACCGCCGTGCAGCAGGCAGCCCCAGATCTCCCAGACGGAGAAGTCGAAGGCGTACGAGTGCAGCAGGGTCCACACGTCGTCCGGGCCGAACCGGTAGTCGGCGGCGGTGACGGTCAGCAGCCGCAGCACCTGCCGGTGGGCCACCGCGACACCCTTGGGGCGGCCGGTGGAGCCCGAGGTGTAGATGACGTAGCAGAGGTTGTCGACGTCCATGGGCACGGCCGGGTCGGCGGTCGGCTGGGCGGCCAGCTCGGCGACGAGGTCCGGGTCGTCCAGCAGGACCACTGTCCCACCGAAGTCGGCGTACCGGTCGCGGTGGGCGGTGGTGGTCAGCACGATCTCCGCCCCGGCGTCGTTGATCATGAAGTCGAGGCGTTCGTCCGGCGAGGCCGGGTCGAGGGGCAGGTACGCCGCGCCGGACTTGAGCACGCCGAGCAGGGCCGGTACCAGTTCGGGGCCGTGGTCGAGCTGCACAGCGACCAGCCGTTCCGGACCGGCACCGTGGCCGCGCAGCCAGTGGGCGAGCCGGTTGGCGTCGGCGTTCAGCTCGGCGTAGCTGCGGGTGGTGTCGCCCGCCGTCATCGCCGCCGCGTGGGGGTGGGTGGCCGCCATCGCCTCGAAGACGCCGTGCACGGTGCCGGTGACCGGGTCTGCGGTGACCGGCCCCCGGGTCACCACGGCCAGCTCGGCGGCACCGAGGATGGCCAGGTCGGACAGTCGGGCCGTCGGGTCGGCCGCCACCTGCTCCAGGAGTCGCACCAGGTGGTCGGCGGCACGCTCGACGGTGGCCGCGTCGAACAGGGCGGTGGCGTACTCGATCCGGCCGCGCAGCCCGCCGTCGACGCCCTCCACCACGTGCAGCGTGAGATCCACCTTGGACGTGCGCAGGGGCAGCTCGACCGGCTCCACGCGCAGGTCGCCGGGCCAGTCGGTGGTGGGCGGCTCGCTCTGGAGGGTGAACGCGACCTGGTAGAGCGGGGTGCGGGAGAGATCCCGCTCCGGTTCCAGCTCGTCGGTCAGCAGGGCGAACGGGGCGTCGGCGTGGTCGAACGCGCCCAGCACGGTGTCCCGGGTCTGCGCCAGCAGGGCGGCGAACGAGGGGTCGCCGCTCCACCGTGCCCGCAGCACCAGGTTGTCGATGCCGTACCCGACGAGGTTGTGCAGCTCCGCGCGGCTGCGCGCGGACGACACCGTACCCACGGCGAGGTCGGTCCGGCCGGTGTAGCGCGACAGCAGCACCTGGAAGGCGCTGAGCAGGGTGACGAAGACGGTGGTGCCGGCGTCGCGGGCGACGCCGCGCAGCGCGGCGGACAGATCGGCGCTCAGGGTGAACGGCACCGACGAGCCCCGCCAGTCCCGGCTCTTCGGCCGGGTCCGGTCGGCCGGCAGCTCCACCGGCGTCAGCCCGGCGAGCTGGTCGCGCCAGTAGTCGAGCGACCGGGCCACCGACTCGGCGCGCGACCGGCCGCGCTGCCAGGCGGCGAAGTCGGCGTACTGCACGGGGGGCACCGGCAACCAGGGCTCGACGCCGGCCCGCAGGGCGGCGTACAGCTCGGCCAGCTCCCCGGTGAGCACCGCGACCGACGGCGCGTCACAGGCGATGTGGTGCAGCACCAGGGCCAGGACGTGCTCGTCGGTGTCCAGCCGGACCAGCACGGCCCGCACCGGCCACTCCCGGGCCAGGTCGAACCCGTTGCGCGCGCTGTCGGCGAGCACAGCGTCGAGCGCCGCCTCCCGCTCGGCGCGGGGCCGGTCGGTCAGGTCCACCACCGGCAGGTCGCGGTGCGCCGGCGGGTCGATCACCTGGACCGGAGAGGTGCCGGCGAGGGCGTAGCGGGTGCGAAGGATCTCGTGCCGGGCGACCAGGGCGTCGAGTGCACGGCCCAACGCGTCGGCGTCCAACTGCCCGTGCAGCCGCAGCGCGGAGGAGACGAGGTACTCGGCGCTGGTGGGGTCCATCCGGTTGAGGAACCACATCTGCTGCTGGCCGTACGACAGCGGCAGCTCCCCGGACCGGTCGACGGTGGGAATCCGGTCCCGGCGGCCGGTACGACGGCCGGCCAGGCGACGCTGGACGAGTTCTTCACGCAGGTTCGGCTCGTTGGCGATGCTGGTCATGCCGGGTACTCCTCGGATCGCGAAAGGTCGTGGGTGAGGTCGGCGGCGTCCAGCGCGTCGACCTCCGCTCGGATCAGGTCTTCGATGGCGATCGCCTGGGCGCGCACCGTGGGGTGCTCGAACACCAGCCGGATCGGCAGGTCGAGGTCGAACTCCTCCTGCAATCCGGCGATCAGCCGGGCGGCGAGCACCGAGTGGCCGCCCAGGAGGAAGAAGTCGGTGGTCGCGCCGATCCGCGCGTCGAGCAGCTCCGCCCAGTTCGCGGCGACCCGCTTCTCGACCACGCTCTGCGGTGCGACGAATTCGGTGGGGTCGGCGGTGCCGTCGGCGAGTGCCGCGTCGAGCCGGTTGCGGAGGGCGTCCCGGTCCACCTTGCCGTTGGCGTTGAGCGGGATCCGCTCCACCGGCACGAAGAGACTCGGCACCATGAAGTCGGGCAACTGCCTGGCGCAGTACGCGGCCAGGTCGGTGGCCTCGCCGCAGTAGAAGGCGACCAGGCGGTCCTGGTGGGCGAGGACCACGCAGTCGCGTACCCGGGGATGTTGGGCGACGACAGCGCCGATCTCGCCGGGTTCGATGCGGTAGCCGCGGACCTTGACCTGGTCGTCCGCCCGGCCGACGAACGCCATCGTGCCGTCGGGTCGCCAGTGGCCCAGGTCGCCGCTGCGGTAGAGGCGGGCGCCCGGCGGGCCGAAGGGGTCGGGCACGAAGCGGTCGGCGGTCAGCCCGGGCCGCCCGACGTAGCCGGTGGCCAGGCACTCGCCGCCGATGTACAGCTCGCCGACGGCGCCGACCGGCAGCAGCCGCATCGCGTCGTCCAGGATCCGCACCACGGTGTTCGCCATCGGTCGGCCGATCGACACGATCTCGCTGGTCTGTGGTGCGACGACCGGGTACGCCGACATGATCACGGTGGTCTCGGTCGGACCATAGGAGTTGATCAGGCCGCCGGGGCCAAGCCTGTCGAGCCACTGGTTCGCCACCGACCCGCGCAGCACCCCACCGGCCACCCAGAGCTGACCGGCCAGCCGCTGCGCCTGCGCGGCGTCGACCTGCGCGGCCAGCAGCTCCAGGTGCGGCGGCGTCATGATGAACCGGTCGTACGGGCCGGCGGCCAGCAGCAGTGCGCCGAGTTGGGTGAGGTCGAACTCCTGCGGAAGCAGGGTCACCGGCTGCCCGGCCACCAGCGGCCCCCAGAGGTTGGAGATCGACAGGTCGAAGGCGATGGTGGAGAACAGCGGAGCCCCGCCGCCGGCCGGGCGGCCGCCCCGGTCGCCGAGCGCCTCGGTCTCGGTGGCGCAGGCCAGGAAGTTCGTCACCGCGGCGTGGGAGAGCAGCACCCCCTTGGGGCGGCCGGTCGATCCGGAGGTGAACAGCACGTACGCCGTCTGCGCCGGGTCGAGATCGCGGGCCGGCGCGGTGTGCGGTTCGGCGCTGACCATCAGCCGGTGGGTGTCCACCTGGAGGGTGGGCACCCCGAACCGGTCGGCGTATCGCGAGTCGGTGATGGCGAGGCCGACGCCGGCGGTGTCGAGCAGGTAGCCGATCCGCTCGGCCGGGTACGACGGATCCAGCGGAAGGCATGCCGCACCCGCCTTCCAGCACCCGAGAATCGCGGCGACCAGGTCCGGTCCCCGCGCCAGCAGTACGGCGATTGTCGCGCCCGACCCGGCGTCGGAGCGGCGCAGATGGTTCGCGAACTGGTTGGCCCGGTCGTCCAACTCGGCGTAGCTGGTGCGCGCGTCGCCGTGGCGCAACGCCACGGCCTGCGGTGTCGCCGCGCGGCGCGCCTCGAACAGGTCGACCACTGTGGTGGCCGGCCGGGGCACCGTCGGCCCGTTCCACTCGTGCAGCAGGCGCTGCCGCTCCTCGGCCGAGAACGGGTCGAGCTGGTCCAGGCGGGCGTCCGGCTCGTCGGCGGCGGCGCGCAGCAGCCGGACGAAGTGGTCGGCCAGTCGTCGCACGGTCGCGTCGTCGAACAGCGCGGTGGCGTACTCCACGGCGCCGGCGAGGGAGCCGTCCGGCTGCGGCCACAGGTGCACGGTCAGGTCGGTCTTGGCCACTGTGGACGCCTGTCGCAGCGCCTCGATCGTGATCGGGTCGTCGGCCACCAGGCCGGTGATCCCGCCCTCCTGGTAGTTCAGCGCCACCTGGTAGAGGGGGGTGCGGGACAGGTCCCGCTCGCCGACCAGGTCGTACACCACGCGGTCGAAGGGCAGGTCCTGGTGGGCCAGGGCAGCGACGGTACGGTCGCGGACTCGCCTGACCGCCTGAGTGAAGCCGGACGCCGGGCCCAGGGTGCAGCGCAGCACCACCGGGTTGAGGAAGATCCCGGCCGCCTGGTCCAGCTCGGTGGGCCGGTGCCCGGAGGTGGGGGTGCCGATCGGCACGTCCCACTGCCCGGTATAGCGGGCGAGAAGCGTGGCGAAGCCGGTGAGCAGGGTCATGAACGGGCTGGCCGCGCAGCGCCGGCCCACCTCGGTCAGGGCGCCCGCGACCTCCGCGTCGACGGTGAAGCCGAGCATCCTGCCCTGCGCGTCCCGCCGGGCCGGACGCGGACGGTCCAGCGGCAACTCCAGCTGGGGCATCCCGGCCAGCGTCTCCCGCCAGTACGCCAGCTCCCGCCCGACGACCTCGTCGGTGAGGTGCCGCTGCTGCCAGACCGCGTAGTCGGCGTACTGCACCCGCAGCTTTGCCAGGTCGGCCGGCCGTCCCTGCGCGGCGGCGTCGCACAGCTCCCGCAGGTCCCGTTCGAGGACGTCGGCGCTGCCGGCGTCGGACGCGATGTGGTGCACGGCCAGCACCAGCAGGTGATCCCGGCCGGCGGCGACGGCGAGCCCGGCCCGCCACAGCGGACCGGTGTGCAGGTCGAAACCCCGGCCGAGCTGGTCGGTGATCAGTTCGGCCAACCCGCCGTGGCTGACGTCGCGCACCTCCAGGTCGACATCTCCCGGCGGTACGACCTGCTGGCGGGCCACGCCGTCGACGACCAGGTAGCGGGTGCGCAACGGCTCGTGCCGTGCCTCGAGCGCGTGCAGGGCCACCCGGACGTGGTCGGGGTGGATGGCGGCGGGCAGCCGTACGTGCACGGGGACGACCCACTCCTTGCTGCGCGGGTCGAGCTGGTCGAGCATCCAGAGCCGGTGCTGGGCGGCGGAGAGCGGCAGCGGCCGGTCACGACCCACGGGCAGCACCGGTGGAGCCGCCGGGGTGGCCGCCTCCACCAGCCGGGCCTGTGCGGCCACGGTGGTGTGGGTGAGCAGGTCGCGCAGCGTCACCGCGCCGCCCGCCCCGCTGAGCCGGCTCTCCAGCGCCAGCGTCACCAGTGAGGAGCCGCCGAGCTGGTAGAAGTCGTCGTCGACGCCGACCTCGTCGACGCCGAGCAGGTCCCGCCAGATGGCCGCGACAGTCTGTTCGGCGGCGGTCCGCGGCGACCGGAGCGCCGGGCGGTCGAGAGGGTCGATCGCCGGCAGGGCGGACCGGTCGATCTTGCCGCTGGCGGTGAGCGGAAACTCCGCCACCGGCTGGAACACGGCAGGCACGAGCGCCTCGGGCAGTCGACCGACGCAGAACGCGCGCAGGGCCGCCGGGTCTAGTGACCGGCGACCGGCGACGTACGCGGCGAGCTGCCGGCGACCGGCCGGGTCGGTGTGCCCCACCACCACCGCCGACTGGACGTCCGGGTGCGCGGCGAGCACCGCCTCCACCTCGGCCGGTTCGATCCGTACCCCGTTGACCTTGAGTTGGTGATCGGTCCGACCGACGAACTCCAGGCTCCGGTCGGCGCGCCACCGGACCTGGTCGCCGGTGCGGTAGAGGCGCTCGCCGGGCGGCCCGTACTCGTCGGGCACGAACCGTTCGGCGGTCAGATCCGGCCGGTGCAGATAGCCCCGGCCCAGGTTGGCCCCACCGATGTAGAGCTCGCCGACCACACCCACCGGCACCGGCCGACGGTCGGCGTCGAGGACCTGGACGCGGACGCCGGGCAGCGGGCGCCCGATCGGCACCGGTCCGGCCGGCTGGGCCGGGTCCACCGGGTGGGCGGTCACGTCGATGGCGCACTCGGTGGGGCCGTAGGTGTTCCACACCCGCACCTCGGGCGTGACCGTCAGCCGCCGGCACAGGTCGGCGTGCAACGGCTCACCCGCCGAGAAGATCAGCCGCAGGCTGGTGCAGTCGGCCCAACCGGGCTGGTCGACCAGCCGACCGAACACCGACGGCACTCCCTGCAGGACGGTGATCCCGTGCCGGACGACCGCCGCGACGAGGGCGGCGGGATCCCGGTGTGCCCCATCCGGGGCGAGCACCACGGTGCCGCCACTGGCCAGCGGGGCGAAGAACTCCCAGCCCGCCGCGTCGAAACTGACCGAGGTCTTCTGCAACACCCGGTCGCCGGGGCCCAGGCCGTGCTCCCGGATCGTCCAGGTCACCCGGTTGCCGATACCGCGATGGGTGATCAGCACTCCCTTGGGTTCGCCGGTGGACCCGGAGGTGTAGATGGCGTACGCCACCGAGTCCGGGTCGGGTGACGGCACCGCCGGGGTGTCCGTGCAGGCCGCGATCCGCGCCCGGTCGGTGTCCAGGCAGACCACGCGACAGGGCGCCGCCTCGTCGCGCAGCGCGTCACGGGTGAGCAGCACTCCGGCCCCGCTGCCGGCGAGGAGACGCCGCCGCCGCTCGGCGGGGTGGGTCGGGTCCAGCGGCAGGTACGCGGCACCGGCGCGCCACACTCCCAGCAGCGCGACCACGAGGTCGACGCCGCGGTCCAGGTTGACCGCGACAAGCGATTCCGGGCCGACGCCCAGCTCGGCCAGGTACCGACCGAGTTGATTGACCCGCCGGTCCAGTCCGGCGTAGTCCAGCTGCTCGGACTCGCCGCTCACCGCGATGGCGCTGGGGGTCAGCGCGGCCTGCCGGGCGATCAGCTCGGACAGGGTGCCCGCCCCCTGGGTGGCGGCTGCGGCTGCGGGCGCCGCTGGCGGAACGATACTCATGGTGCTCCTCCAAGGGACCGGGCGCGGGCGCGGGATCGGGTCAGGTGGTCAGGCCGTGGCCTGGGACTCCATGCGCTGGCGCAGGCTCAGCGGCCGCATGTCGGTCCAGATCTCGTCGATCCGGGCCAGGCATTCGTCGCGGCTGCCCTCGGTGCCCTCGGCACGCCAGCCGGCGGGCAGGTCCCGGTCGGTCCACCAGACCGAGTACTGCTCCTCGTCGTTGAGCACCACGCGGTAGCTGCGGTTGTCGGTCATTGCCACTCCTTCAGAGAGATCCGGCGAACGCCCCGGTGGCGTCCCCCACGGGTAGGAAGTCGTCAACGCGTACGCCCAGGCGTCGCTGGTCGGCGGTGGCGCGGACGTGCTCGGCGAGCACGAGGTCCAGCACGCCCAGGCCGAACGGGGACACCACCACTGGCACGTCGTCGGCGGGCAGTCGCACCTCGCCGCCGGCCAGCGCGCCGATGGTGGCGTGAATGAAGTCCCGGCCACCGGTGAGCTGCTCGGCCAACTGCAACGAGGTGCCCTCACGGCAGGCGTGATCGGCGTCGTCGACCACGTTGCGCGCGGCCAGCAGCCCTTCGGGGAGCAGGTCGCGCAGGGACAGGTGCAGCACCACCGCGCCGGGCCGGCAGGCGGCCAGGTCGAGGTGGGGCTCGGTGGCGGTGGTGGCGATCGAGACCAGCCGGTGCGCGGCCATCGCCTCCTCGGCGGTCCCGGCCAGCGTCGTCGGCATTCCCGGCAGCAGGGTTCGGGCGGTCTCGGCGAACGCCTCGGCCCGACGCCGGTCGGTGTCGAATACCGTCAGCGCCGGCGGCGCGGCGAGAGTGCCCGCCACGAACCGCAGCACCTGCTGGTTGATCAGCCCGCAGCCGATCAGGGCCAGGCCGTCGGGGCGGCGGTCCGCGGTGAGCAGGCCGGCCGCGAGCGCGGCGCTCGCCGCGGTACGTCGGGCCGAGATGACCGAACCCTCGACCAGGGCCACCGGGTGGCCGGTACGCATCGAGTTCAGCAGGATCGCCGCGCTGGCCCGTTCCAGGCCCATGGCCAGGTTGCCCGGGAAGGAGGAGATCCACTTGATCCCGCTCACCGGCGGGTCGCCGCCGAGGTGGGCGGGCAGGCCGATGATGCGGTCGCGGGGTCGCTGCGGGAAGCGCAGGAAGACCGAGTGCGGCAGGCTCGTACGGCCCTGCTCGTGCAGCAGGTACGCGTGGCGGATCAGATCCACCACCCGGGCGTCGTCGCCGTCGAGGATGTCCCGCACAACAGCCCGACCGATGATCAGCACGTGGCGTCCTTCCACAGGTGGGTGATCTCCCCGAAATGCTGGGAAACCCATAGATCCGAATAGATGGTGTCGAGGTAGCGGTCGCCGTTGTCGGGCAGGATCAGCACGGCCGTGGCACCAGCCGGGATGTCCGCCATCCGTCGGCGTAGGGCGGCCACGGTGGCGCCGGACGACCCTCCGGCGAGGATGGCCTCCCGGTGCAGCAGCAGCCGGCAACCGACCACGCAGTCCAGGTCGGAGACGTGCATGATCTCGTCGGGTGTGGCATCGGCGGCCAGGGGCGGCACTATTGAGGCGCCGTGCCCGGGGATCAGCCGGGTCGCTGGCTCGTCGCCGAAGATGGCACTGCCGACCGCGTCCACCGCCACCACCCGCGTGGACAGCCCCTGCTCGCGCAGGTAGCCGACGCAGCCGACCAGCGTCCCGCAGGTGCCGGTGGAACAGAACAGATAGTCGATCTGCCCGTCGAGCGCGGTCACGATCTCGGCCATCGTCTGCCGTTGCGCCGCGGCGTTGAGCGGGTTGGCGTACTGGTCCGGGCGGTAGGCGTACGGGACCTGCTCGCACAGCTCGCGGACGCGGCGCTGCCGGGCCGGCAGGTATTCGCCGGTGACCGGGTCGGGGTGCTCGACCATCTCGATCTCCGCGTGGTACGCGGTCAGGATCGCGAGGTTCTGCCGGGTGGTCTTCGGGTCGACCACGCAGATGAACCGGATCGCGTAATACGCGCAGAACTGCGCGAGGCCGATGGCCAGATTGCCCGAGCTGGACTCGACGACCACCGATCGGCCGGGCACCAGCTCCCCGGATTCGACCTTGGCGCGCAACATGCTCAGCGCGGTGCGGTCCTTGATGCTGCCGCCGGGATTGAACCGTTCGAGCTTCACGAACAATCGGGAGGGGAACTCCGGAAACAACCGGACCAGCTGTACCAGCGGTGTGTTCCCGACCGTCGAGAGGATGCCCTCGCGCACCGTTCCTCCCTCCACAAGTGATCCACCAACGCCACGACGTTGTCAATCGGCGCTATACCGGCCCTATACCGGTGCTCGGGCGGTCAGTGCCGGGCCTGGACCCGGCCGGCGACGGGGGTCGCGCCGGCCGGACCCGGCCCGTACGGCGGGCACACCGCCCCGGTGGCACCAGAGGCGCCACGGGGCCACGCCGCGCCGGTCTATGAGGTGCCGAGCGCCAGGAGTTCGCGCAGTTCCGCCTGGTCGACCATCGGCGCCTGGGACACCACCGTCTCCGGCGTCGTGCAGGCAACCCGCAGCATCTGGAGGAAGTGCCCGGCCAGCCGCTGCACGGTCGCCTCGTCGAACAGGTCGGTGTCGTAACCGAACTCCGCCTGGAGCCGGCCGTCCTGGTACTGGGTGAGGGTCGTCGACAGGTCGAACTGGCCCTCGTCGTACGGGATGTCCAGCAGCCGGATCTGGTGCCCGGCGAACGCGTGCCGCTGGCTTGTGTAGTTGTCGCCGTGCTGGTGAGCCAGCAGGGTGACGGTCACCCGCACCGGCGGATCCTGGTTACGTCGGCCCGATCGGAGCAGCGGGAACGGGTAGGCGGCGTGGGCCACGGCGTCGGTCAACTGTCGGCCGGCCGCGGTGATCGCCGTAGCGAACGTGGTGTCCGCGTCGAACGACCCCCGCAACGCGATCGTGTTGATCAACATGCCGACCACCCCGCGCAGCGCCCGTCCCCGGCGCAGCGACGCCGGACAACCGACGGTGAACTCCCCCAGACCGGTGTAGCGGTACATCGTCGCCTGAAACGCGGCGAGCACGACCGCGTACGGCGTCACCCCGGCCGCCGCCGCGGTCTCCCGCAGCCGGGCGGCGAGGTCGTCCGGGAGTTCCTGGCTGAATGCGCCGCCACGGAACGAACGCACCGGCGGACGAGGCCGGTCGGTCGGAAGGGTGGCCGCCGTGGCACCGTCGCAGACCCGATCCCAGTACGCGCGCAGCCGCTCGCCGCGCTCGCCGGCCAGCGCCGCCCGCTCCCGGGCCAGGAAGTCGTCGTAGCTGCCGGAGGCCGGCGGCAACTCCACCGGCCGCCCGGCCTGCAACGCCCCGTACGCGGCGTCCAACTCCTGCCAGACGATCCGCTGCGAGTGGAAGTCGGTGGCGATGTGGTGGATGACCACCACCAGCACGCAGTCGGTACGCCGCCGCAGCAGCGCCACCCGCATCGGACCGTCCCGCTCGAGCCGGAGCGGCCGGTCGCCGAACTCCTGGCAGCGGCGCAACAGCCCGTCGTCGTCCAGGTCGGGAACATCGTGGACCTCGACCTCGCACCCGAGGTCGGGATCGACGACCCGCACCGGCCCCTGCTCGGTCTGCACGAACCGGGACCGGAGCAGGTCGTGGCGCGATCGCACCGCCGCCACCGCCCGGCGTACCACGTCCGGGTCGAGCAGGGGTTCGACGTGCAGCCCGTGGACCACGTTGCTGGCCGGGCTGTCCGGGGCCAGCCGGTGGACCAGCCACAGCGCCCGCTGCCCTACCGACAACTCCCGGACGTCCTCGGTCACACCGCAGACCGGGCGGAGAGGACGAAGTCGCTGAGATCCTGGACCTTGGCGAAGCTGCCGACCATCTCGTCCGGCACCTCGATGTCGAAGTGGGTCTCCACGGCGGCGAGCAGGTCGACGAGCTTGAGGCTGTCCAGACCGAGCTCGACGAAGGTGTCGCCTACGTTGATCTCCCGGTCGACGTTCTCGGTCATCAGCTTGCGGGTGAGCGATACGACGTCGAGGGACACCTGGTTCACGGTCAGCGTCATGGTGCTTGTCCTTTCGAAGGAAGGGGTCGTGATCGGAGTGGTCAGGGCATCCGGATGAGCTGACCGGCGTAGGCCAGTCCCGCCCCGAAGCCCAGCAGCATCACGCGGTCGCCGGGGGTGGTCTGACCGCTCTCGTACAGACGGCTGAGCGCCAGCGGCACCGACGCGGCTGAGGTGTTGCCGGTGTCGATGATGTCCTTGGCGACCTTCTCGTCCGGGATCTGGAGGATCTCGGCCAACTGGTCGACGATGCGGAGGTTCGCCTGGTGCGGCACGAACCAGTCGATGTCCGAGAGCTCGACACCGGCCAGGGCGCACACCTTGCGGGCCACCCTCGGCACGTTCTTGGTCGACCACCGGTAGACCAGGGGGCCGTCCATCTTGGCGAACTCGCGGCCGTTGGCGTCCCACTTGGTGCCGAGGATGTCGGACCGCGCGCCGTCGCTGCCCCACACTGTCGGGCTGATGCCGTCGACCTCCGCGGGGGAGACCACCGCGGCACCCGCACCGTCACCGAAGATGACGTACGTCGCCGGGTCCTCCGGGTCGATGAACCTGCTCAGTTGTTCCGCTCCGACGACCAGCACGTTGCGGGCGCTGCCCATCCGGATCTCGTTGGCCGCGATGCCGATCGAGTAGGCGAAGCCGGCGCAGGCGGCGTTCAGGTCGAACGCGCCGGTGGCGGTGATGCCGATACGGCTGGCCACCTCGGGCGCCCCGCCCGGGATGCGGTCCTTCTTCGTCGCCGAGGCGAGGATGACCAGGTCCACGTCGGCCGGGTCGACGTTCGCCATGGCCAACGCCTTCCCGCCGGCCTCGGCGGCCATCATTGTCACGGATTCCTCCGGCCCGGACCGGTAGCGCGACCGGATGCCGGTCCGCTCCTCGATCCACTCCGGAGTCACCCCGGCTTCCTCGGCGATCTCCTCGTTGGTGATCAGCCTGCTCGGCCGGTACGCCCCCAGCCCGGTGATTGCCGCACCTGTCATCTGTGCCATCGCCTCCTCCGCACCACGCCTGGTCGGCGTCCTGGTGGCACCGTCCGGAGGCAGTGTTCGGCGGGGCTCTCATAACTTCTCTACATCGCGCCCGGTATGGAAAAGAGATAGCCCGGCACCGGACCGTTCGGGGGACGTGTGTCGCCGCGGGCGGGCACGCCCATTCCGAGGGAGCGCGCATGGAGGAGTTCCGAACAAAGGTCGCGGTCGTCACCGGAGCCGGTTCGGGCATCGGCCGGGCACTGGCGGTCGAACTGGCCGCCCAGGGCGCCCGGTTGGCCCTCTCCGACGCGGCGGAGGAGGGCCTGGCGCAGACCGCGGCGAGCTGCGCCGAGCGGGGAGCCGAGGTCCGCACCTACCGGTTGGACGTCACCGACCGGCTGGCGGTGCAGGCCCACGCCAAGGAGGTACGCGCCGACTTCGGCGGCGCCGACCTGGTGATCAACAATGCCGGGGTGACTCTGCTGGCCTCGATCACCGAGGCCGAGTGGGACGACATGCGGTGGGTGCTGGACGTCGACTTCTGGGGCGTGGTGCACGGCACCCGGGCTTTTCTGCCGCTACTCGTCGCCTCGCAGGGCCACCTGGTGAACATCTCCAGCATGTACGGGTTGACCGCGGCACCTGCGCAGAGCGCGTACAACGCGGCCAAGTTCGCCGTCCGGGGTTTCACCGAGGCGGTGTTGCAGGAGATGCGGGTCGGCGACGTGCCGGTGAAGGTCAGCTGCGTCTACCCGGGCAAGGTGCGGACCGACATCTTCAGCAACGCCCGGGCCGCGAAGGGGCTCGGCTACGGCGGGATCCGGGAGCGCTTCGCCCGCGAGGCGACGACCTCGGCCGAGCAGGCCGCACGGCTCATCCTGCGCGGGGTCCGGCGCAACCGGGTGAAGATCATCGTCGGGGCGGACGCGCGACGGGTCGACCTGCTCACCCGGTTGCTCGGCACGGCCTATCCCCGGATCACGGCGCGTCGGGCCCGGACGCAGGCGAGCCAGGTCCGCCTGGAGGCCATGCGGACCCGGCTCGCGGCGCAGCGGGTCAGAACGTCAGACCACCGTCAACTGTGACGACCTGCCCGGTCAGGTAGGAGGCCCGCTCCGACAGCAGGAACGTCACCACCGGGGCGATCTCCTCCGCCTGGCCCAGCCGGCCGAGGGCGGTCCGCTGCTGGACGCCCACGGCCAGGCCGGCCGGCAGGTCGTTCAGCATGTCGGTCTCGATGAAGCCCGGGGCCACGGCGTTGACCCGGATCCCGTACGAGCCGACCTCCTTCGACAGCGCCTTCGTGAAGCCGATGATGCCGGCCTTCGAGGCCGAGTAGTTGGTCTGGCCCGGGCTGCCGGTGATGCCGGCCACCGAGGACACCGTGACGATGGCGCCACCACGACGCCGCATCATCCGGCGGATCGCCGCCCGGCACACGTTGTGGACACCCCCGAGGTTGACGTCGATCACCGACTGCCAGTCCTCGTCGGCCATCATCGCCAACGGCCGGTCACGGATGATCCCGGCGACGGTCACCAGTGCCGCGATCTCGCCCAGGTCCTGCTCCGCCCCCGTGACGAAGTCGCGCACCTGCGCGGCATCGGCGACGTCCACCTGCCGGGCCAGCACCCGGGCACCGGTCTCCAGCGCCTCTGCGGCCACCTTCTCGGCGGCCTCCCGGTTGCTCTGATAACAGAAGGCCACGTCGTACCCGTCTGCGGCGAGCTGCCGGACCACGGCCCGACCGATCCCTCGGGATCCGCCACTGACGAGGGCGACCGGTCGTCGAATGTCACTCATGTCGACTCCTTGACGTCGGGGACCCCGGCCGGGACGGCGGGGCGAAGCGCAGCGGCCGGGCGTACCGCGCCGACCAGACGACCGACCTGCATGACCACCTCGGTACCGACCACGCTCTCGCCCCGCACGAAACCCGTGTCGGCGATCAGCCGGATCAGCTCGACCCGGTGCTCGACCGTCTCACCGGGCAGCACCGGCCGGCCGAAGCGGATCCCCTCGAATGCACCCGCGATCGGCACTCCGTCGGTCAGTACGGTGGGCATCGGCCGGTCGTGCCTGATCAG
Organism: Micromonospora arida; assembly: GCF_003857035.1. Lineage (GTDB taxonomy): Bacteria > Actinomycetota > Actinomycetes > Mycobacteriales > Micromonosporaceae > Micromonospora > Micromonospora arida. The sequence goes on along the minus strand of NZ_QGSY01000157.1, from coordinate 44,580 downwards.
CACCAATGCCGCCTGGCCCCACGACTCCAACAGCAGCACGGTCGGCAGCGGCCGGGTCCCGGTCACCGTGTAACTGCCCACCAGCCGACTTCGGGGTACCAGTTCGCTGACTCCGTCGACCAGGAGCATCGGTGGTCGGTGCGGGATGAGCCGTCGAATGTCGTCGCGGTCGAGCATCAAGGGTTTCCTTCCTGATAGCGCAACACCACCTCGGCGGCCGGTACACCGGACACGGCGACCGTGCCCCGGCGTAGCCCGCCGTCGCGCCGGATGGTGATGACCAGCTCGTCGTCGAGATCGATCGTTCGGAGGAACCGGCAGGACACCAGCTCGGCGAGGATCTCCGACGGCATCGCCGCGAGGACGGCGCGGTGCACGTACTCGACGATGTAGACACCGGGCAGCAGGGGGAAGCCGGGATAGTGCCCGGCGAAGACCGGGTCGTCCCGGTCGGGCCGAACTCGGCCGACGATCTCGTCCCCGCTGGCGTGGTCGAGGTCGATCCGCGCGTTGGTCGCGCACTCGGGCGGGATCAGGATGGTCACTCACTGACCGTGCTGGCACCGGCTATATCTTCTCCATACGCCGGGAGCACGCGGAGGCGCAGGCGCGGCTACACCGGCAACGCTGATCGGGCGGTCACCACGCGGTGGTCCACCGGGTCGGCCTTCTCCCGCGCGAAGACCCGCACCAGGTCGTGGAAGCGGTGTCGCTGCCGCCGCCCGCCGTCCGAGCCCGCGATTTCCAGCAGCCGGGCGTCGACCAGGCTCTCGGCCACCTCCTCCCCCACCCGGGGCGTCACGCCGAGCACCCGGGCGGCGGCGCCGATCGGGAAGTCGGCAGTGTTCAGCAGTGCCAGCCGGCGCAGCGCGACCTGGCTCTCGACCTCCAGTTCCTGGTAGCTGCCCTCGATGCGGGCCCGCACGTCCAGCGTCCCCAGCCGTAGTTCGTTGAGACGGAACCGTTCGTCGGCCAGCCGCTGCGCGAGGTAGCCCAGCGACCAGTGCGGCCGAGCGATGAGTCGCGCCGCAGCCACCCGGATGCCGATCGAGAGCCGCCCACACAGCTGCACGATCCGGTGTGCGGCACCGGGCTCGGCGGCCACCCGCGGCGAGCCGACGATCGTGGCGAACAGCTCCAGCGCCTGCGCCGGGTCGAGGATGCCCACTTCGACGCGGGTGACACCGGGCAACTCGGAGAGGCGGCCACGACAGGTCAGGATCACCCGACAGGACGGGTCACCGGGCAACAGCGGGCGGACCTGCGGATAGCTGGCGGAGTTGTCGAGTACCACCAGGACCCGCCGGCCGGCCAACTGGCTGCGGTAGAGGCACTCGCGTTCGTCGAGGCGCCTCGGGATGGCCTCCTCGGCATTGCCGAGGCTCCGGAGGAACCAGCCCAGCACGTCGCCCGGGTCGATGGCGTTGCCCCGGGTGCCGCCGAGGTCGGCGTAGAGCTGCCCGTCCGGGAAGTCGCTGCTGCACAGGTGCGCGGCCCGCAGCGCCAGCGCCGACTTGCCGACGCCGGCCATCCCGGTCAGCAGCGTCCGTTGCGGAGCGGACGGCGACGTCTCGGCGAGCAGCCCGGCCAGCGCCCGCAGCTCCTGCTTCCGGCCGCAGAAGTCCTGCGCCCCGGGCGGCAGCATCGCCGGTCGGACGTCGCGCCAGCCCGGTCCGGGCCGCAGTGCGACAGCGGCGTCGGGCGTCCCGGGGCCGGCCAGCACCGTCTGGTACGCCTCGGCGAGGGCCAGGCCCGGATCGGCACCCAACTCGTCGGCGAGGACCCGCCGGCCCTGGTGGTAGACGGCCAGCGCGTCGGCCTGGCGGTCACATCGCAGCAGCGCCGTGATCAGATGGCTGCGCAGCAACTCGTGCAGCGGCTGCGCGGCGACCAGATCGCTCAGTTCCACCACCAGGTCGGCCTGTCGGCCCAGCATCAGGTCGGCCGTGATGCGATCCTCCAGGGCCGCCATCCGCACCTCGGCCATCCGGGGCGACTCCGCCTCGATGAGGTGGTCGGTGACGTTGCTGAGCGTCGCTCCGCTCCACAGCGCGAGCGCCTCGTGCAGGTGCCGCGCGGCCTCCTCGTGCCGGCCGGAGCGCAGTGCGTCCCGACCCAGCCCGGCCAGCCGTTCGAACTCCTCGATGTCGAGTCGGCTGTCGCGCATCCGCAGCAGGTACCCGGACCACTGCCGGACGATCTCCACGTCGTCGCCGAGATACTTCCGCAGCCGGGAGACGTAGTTGTAGAGCTGGGCGGCGAATGTCGCCGGCGGCTTCTCGTCCCACAGCAGCTGGCAGAGACGCGTGTCGGAGACTGTTCGCCCTCGGGCGAGCAACAGGACGGCCAGGACGGTGCGCTGCTTGGCGCCGTCCAGCGGGACCTCGCCGCCGTCGCGCCAGGCGCTCACCGGCCCCAGTACGCGAAACTCCACAGTCGCTCCGATCGGGTCAGCCCAACGAACAGTCGGAGAGTCGACCACCGCCGCGCATCGACACATCTGTGCCCGCCACCCAAGTTCCGTCGTCCGCACCCACGTGTTGTCGCCACACCACCGACACCGGCCTCCGGTCCCCACCCTCCGGGCGGTCATCACCGACTGTCGTCCGGACCGCACCGGACAGTGCGCAAACTGCGGCGACCAGCCGGACCGACAAGAATTTGGGTGGATCCCACGCATGAGATACCCGTCGTCGCTTGGCACCCTCAACTCGATGAACACCACGGACGTCGACGGCCCACCCAGCCTCGCTCCGGCCGAGTCGCCCCGACTCCGCCGCGGCTGGTGGATGCGGGGCCTGGCGCTGCACGAGCGGGTGACCGCCGGCGGCGGCACCGACCCGGTAGACAGCGAGCGGTTCGGGCACGCACGGTCGCGGCTGGATCTGTGGCGGGCCGACCGTGGGCCGGAGCTGGACGTCCGGCTGGGCGAGCTGGGCGTCGACGAGGACCGGTTGCTCACCTTCCTCGCCGAGGACGACGAGCACCTCGCCGCGCGAGTCGACCCACCGCCCTGGGCGGTCCTGATCGAGTCCGCGGTGCACGCCGCCGCACCGCCTCCGCCGGTGCCGGTCCCAGCGGACTGGAGGGCGGCGTTCGCCCTGCCGTTGCGCCCGTTGGTCGACGAGGCGAGGGCTCGCTTCCGCCGGGGCTCCGGCCCGGTGACCGACGCCCAGGTCGACCTGGGCGCGCTGGACGCCGCGTTGGGGGCCGCCCTGGAACGGCGTCTGGCCGCGCTGGCCGCCCGTACCTTCGTCGAGGAGCTGCACCGCCGCAGGATCGCCGGCCTCCTCCAGGGTGCCGACAGTCGCGCCCGATTCATCGGCTTCGTCCGCCAGCTTGCCACCCCGGCAGGGCTGGCTGCGCTGTTCACCGATCTTCCGGTCCTGGCCAGGCTGCTTGGGCAGGCCACCGCGCACGCCACCGACGCGATGCTGGAGCTGCTCGCCCGGTACACCGCCGACCGGGACTGCCTGGTCGACAACCTCCTGGGCGGCGTGGACCCCGGCCCACTGGTGGCCGTCGACGACAGGCGGGGTGACCCACACCGGGCCGGCCGGACCACCACCGTGGTCCAGTTCGCCGACGGCCGGCGGTTGGTCTACAAGCCCCGGGATCTCACCTACGACGACCGGTTGGCGGCCTTCGTCGGCTGGATGAACCGGATGGTGCCCACCGTCGGCATGCGGACGGCCGCCTGCCTGGTCCGCCCGGAGTACGGCTGGACCGAGTTCGTGACCGCGGCACCGCTGGCCGACCCGGACGGCGCGGACCGCTTCTATCGACGACAGGGTGCACTGCTGGCGCTCGCCCACGCCCTCAACACCACCGATCTGCACTACGAGAACGTGATCGCCAGCGGCGAGGACCCCGTCGCCATCGACGCCGAGACGTTGTTCAGCCCCAGTTGGCGGCCCGCAACCCAGAGCGGCGATCCAGCCGCCGACCTGCTCGCCGCCTCGGTGCACCGAACCGCGTTGCTGCCGCTGATCGTCGTCGGTGAGCAGGGCATCATGGACCTGTCCGGCGCCGGCGGCGACGAGGGCCGGCAGAGCCCGGTCAGTCAGATCGACTGGGCTGACCCGGGCACAGACCAGATGCGCCTGGTACGTCGCGCGTCCACCTTCGACGGCGCCTCGAACCGGCCCCGGCTCGGCGACCGGGTGATCGATCCGGAGGACCACGAGGCGGCGATGCTGGCGGGTTTCCGGCTCGGCTACGAAGCAATCGAGGCCCATCGCGAGGACTTCGCCCAGCTGGTCAAGGCGTCGTCGGCCATGACGGTGCGACTCGTCGTGCGGCCCACCTGGGCCTACCGGACGCTGCTCGACGAGGCCACCCATCCGAGCCTGCTGCGCGACGGTCTGGACCGGGATCGCTTCCTCGGGCGGCTCTGCGGCCGGACCACACTGCCCGGCGACCCAATGTTCGCCCGCCACGAGATCGCGGCCCTGTGGCGCGGTGACGTGCCGTACTTCCACGCCCGGGCCGACAGCCCCCAGCTGGCAGCCGACGGGGAGCCGACCGCGGTGCCGCTGTACCGCAGCGGCGTCGACGCGGCACTGGACCGGATCGCCGGGCTCGGCGAGGCCGACCGGCAGGACCAGGAGTGGGTCATCATGGCCAGCCTGGCCACCCGCCGGCCGGTCGGCGCGCATGGCGACACGGCGCCAATGGAGGGCGCGTCGCACGGAATCGCCGCCCCACCCGAACGGCTGGTCTCGGCAGCCTGTGCGATCGCCGACCAGATCGTCGCCCGTGGCGCACCGGGCCGGGACCGCGTGAACTGGCTCGGCCTGGAGCTCGTCGACAACCGGCAGTGGCTGCTGCTCCCGATGGGGGCCGGCCTGGCCAACGGGTACCTCGGCGTGGCGCTCTTCCTCGGCCAGCTCGCTCACATCAGCGGCGTGGCCCGCTACGGCGACGTGGCCCGGCGGGCGGTCGCCGCGACGCCGGGGCTACTGCGCCTGCTCTCGGATCGACCCGAGCTGGTCAGGGCGATCGGCTGTGGCGGGCTCCACGGCCTCGGCGGACTGGCCTACGGGCTGGCTCGGCTGGCCGTGCTGCTCGACGACCCGGAGATCGGTCGGTGGGTCGACACGGCTGTCGAACTCGCCGAGGTCGCGGTCGCCGGCTCCACCACCGACGACTGGGCCACCGGCAGGGCCGGCTGCCTGGCCGCGATGACATCGATCCACGCCGAGCTGGGTCTCGATCGGGCGGCGGCGCTGGCCCGGACCTGCGCCGACCAGCTGGCCGGTACGACCGTGTCCGATCACCCCGCCAGTCCAGCTGGCTTCGCCGATGGCACCGCCGGCATCGCGTACGCCCTGCAACGGTTCGTCGACGTCGGCGGCGGCTCACCGCAGCATGCGGACGCGGCAGACAAAGCCCTGCGGCACGCCCGGCAGACCCCGACCAGCTCGTCCGGGTGGTGTGCCGGCACCGCCGGCCTGGCACTCGCCCTCGCCGGTCGACACGACGCGGACACCTCGCCCACAGACCTGGACGCGCTGGCTCACCTCGTCCGGCGCTTGGCCGATCGGCCGCTGTCCCGCGACCTGAGTATCTGCCACGGCGAGTCCGGTATCGGTGAGGCGCTGACCGTGCTGGCCGCGGGGCCGGCTGGCCCTGCGGCCGCCGCCGCGCTACGGCAGCGGACCACCCTGCTCCTCAACTCCCTGCAATGGCAGACGCGCTACTGCGGCACACCCGACGGAGTGCTCACACCGGGACTGCTGACCGGCCTCGCCGGCATCGGCTACGGACTGCTGCGCTCCGCCCTGGCCGCACGGATTCCGTCCGCGTTGCTCCTGGAACCCACCCCACAGCCAACCGGACCCGACTGGCTGTCGCTCACCAACCCGTTCACCACGAGGAGAGAAGAACAATGATGTCTCAACAGCTCACCGCCGACGTCACCCACGTCGAGACCGCCCACGTCGAGACCGCCCACTTTGAGGACCCGAACCCCGCCGGGGAGCCAAAGGTCAGCCCGATGGTGGCCTTCGGCCTGCGTACTGCGGCCCTGGCCGGTCTGGCCATCCCGGTGGGCCTCCTGGTGGGACACCTGGTCGCTGGCGACGCCGGAACCGTCGACGCCGCCGCCCCGCTCACCACCTGCTGCCCCACCTTCGCTCTGTGACCCTGGGCGGAAACCACCCGGTCAGCGCGGCGATCAGTCCGGTCGGACGATAATCCCGCCAGGCTCGGTGCGCCTGCTGTCTGACCCTGGTCATCGATGAAGTGCCTCGCTATCGTTGCCGCCGTGCAACGATCACGCGTCCTGGTCGGCCGAGATGCGGAATTCGGTGTGCTGATCGGCATGATCGAGGCTGCCCGCGTCGGGCGCGGGGGCGCGGTCTTCATCGTCGGAGAGGCCGGCGTCGGCAAGTCGCGGCTCGCCGCGGCGGCCGCCGAGTCCGCCTACACCGCCGAAATGAGTCTGCTGCGGGGGCGGGCCAGCGCACTCGGCACCGGAGTGCCGCTGCGCCCGCTCACCGAGGCGGTTCTCTCCCTGCTCCGATCGTCCACTGTGGACATCGCGGCGCTCGGCCCGTACGGGCCGATCCTCGGCCGGTTGGTGCCCGACTGGGGCACCCCTCTCGCCGACCAGGAGACCGCTTCGGTGGTGATCCTGGCCGAGGCGGTGCTCCGGCTGACCGGTCTCGCCGGCCAGGACCGCGGGTGCCTGATGGTCCTGGACGATCTCCAGGACGCCGACGCCGAGACGCTCATGGTGGTCGAATACCTGATCGACAACCTCGACCAGCAGCCCACCCTGCTGGTCGGCGTCCTCCGGGCGGACGACTCCCCCGCGCTGGAGGTCGCTCGGGCAGCAGCCCGCCGCGGCCGGTGCACCGTGATCGAGTTGGGCGGTCTCGGGCCCGAGGACCTGCGCGCCATGGCCGGGGCCTGCCTCGGCGTGGCGGCGGATGAGCTGCCCACGGCCGCGGCCGAGCTGCTCTGGGGCGGCAGCGGCGGCAACCCGTTCCTCATCGAGGAGATCCTCGCGGCGATGGTGGAGAACGGATTGCTCCGGCACGGTCCACAGGGGTGGCTCGTCACTCCAGAGGCGCCCACCACGCTGCCCACCGCCTTCGCCAGAAGCATGGCGCACCGGATCGAGAAGCTGAGCCCGCAGGCCCGGGAGCTGCTGTCCTGCGGCGCCCTGATCGGGCAACGCTTCTCGGTGGCCGTGGTGCAGTCGGCGACAGGGCTCAGCGACCGCGACCTGTTCAACCATCTGCACGGCGACATCGTCGCCCAGCTGGTGGCACCGGACGACCAGTTGACCGACTGGTACACCTTCCGGCACCGCGTCACCCGCGAGTCGCTGCTCGCCCTGGTCGAGCCGGCCAACCGACGGACGTTGGCCCACACCGTCGCCGAGGCCGTCGCGAAGGTCCACCCGGAGTTGCCCGGTGAGTGGTGCCAGATCTCCGCCACCCTGCGCGTCGAGACCGGCGACGCCCTGTTGGCCGGTCGGCTCTTCGCCGAAGCCGGCCGGAGGGCCCTCGCGCAGGGTGCCGCCACCTCGGCCGTCGCCCTCCTCGACAGGGCCTGGGAGCTCCAGGCCGACGGGCCGGCCGAGGCCCGCGCCGACACCCTGGAGACACTCCTGCAGTCACTCGGCGAGGCTGGCCTGGTCCGGCGGGCACTGGAGCTGGTCAACAGTCCGGACCAGGTGGCCGGTCTCCCCGCTCGACGGCAGGCCAGGCTGCACACCCGGCTGGCCTGGACCGCGGTGTTGGCCGGGGAGCTGACCGACGCGCTGGCCCAGGTGGAGATTGCCCGTGAGCTGCTCGGCCCGGACCCCGCGGCGGAGGACGAAGCCCCGATCGACGTCGTCGCCGCACACCTGGCCCTGGACACGCCAGGGCGGGACCAGATGGAGGTCGCCGAGACCCTGGCCCGCCGGGCCGCCACGGTCGGCGCCGCCGTGCCGCTGCCGGTGGTGGCCTGTCAGGCCTGGCAGTTGCTCGGTGCGCTCGTCCGGCATCGCGACCCGGCCGAGGCTACCCGCTGCCTGGAGCAGGCACGGTCCATCGCCGCCGAGCACGGCCTGCCGATCTGGGAGGTCCACGCGCTGATCCGGCTCGGCAACGACGACGCGTTGCTACACGGCACACTGGACCGGCTGGAACAAGCCCGGGAACGAGCGCTGCGAGCCGGGGCGGTGACTGCCCGCCAGCAGGCCGAGGCGAGCATCGCGCTGCACCTGATCATGCGCGGCGAGTACCCGGCCGCACAGAACCTGATCGACCAGGTCCTCACCGCGACGACCCGCCTGAAGCTGATGGAGACCACCCAGTACGTGCTGCTGCTCAGCGCGGTGCTCGCCGCCCACCAGGGCCGGCGGGTGGAGATGCAGGACGCGCTCGCCGAGTTCCGGCGCTGGGGCGGTGACGAGAGCCTGCACACGCAGCGGGTCCACGGGCTGGCCGGCACGTTCTGCGCGCTGCTGGAAGAGAACCGCCCGCGGGCGCTGGACGAGCTGTCCCTGGCGGTACGGGCGGAGGAGACAAACCCGACCGTGTTCCACCTGGGTGGACGGCTCGGCCTCCAGTTGCTGTTGCGGGCGATGGCCGGCGAGGTCAGCTTTTCGGCGTACGAGGCGATCGTCGGCACACCGGCGAGCCAGCTCCGGTGGGACCGACAGTTCGCTCTCTTCGCCCGGGCGGTCCTGCTTGGCCGCGCGGGTCAGCACGACGCCGCGACCGCCACCCTGGCCGAGGCCCTGGAGGTCGGCGCGCTGTACGCGATGGGGCGACACCTCGCCCTGCGGCTGGTCGCCGAGTCGGCGCTCGCCGATGGCTGGGGCACCCCCGTCGAGTGGCTGCGTGCCGCCGAAAACTACTTCCACCAGGCGAAGGTCGCGCCGGTCGCCGGGGCGTGTCGCACGCTGCTGCGCCAAGCTGGCGCGCGGGTCACCCAACGTCGGCGCGGTGCCGCAGAGATCCCACCCGAGCTGCGGGCGGCGGGCGTGACGGTACGGGAGTGGGAGGTGCTGCAGCTGCTCACCGGCCGGCTGAGCAATCGCGAAATCGCCGAGCGACTACACCTGTCACCGCGCACGGTGGAGCGGCACGTCTCCAGCCTCATCACCAAGACCGGCGGGCCAAACCGGATCGCATTGAGCGATATCGCGACCGATTTCGACACTGGCTGACCACTCCCTGAGCTTCCTGGCGCTGGCCACGTCGGCAGCCGTTGACGCCGATGCTGGTCATTCGAGCGGCATCCTGGCAGACAGCTCGTAGTGTCTGCTGCCGGCCTGACGGACCAGCCTCACTTCAGGTGCGGGCGAAGAACCGGTTCCCATCGTCTCCTTGAACGACGAACCTGGTTGCCGACCCGGTAGATGGGGAGTTTCCGGGGGGCGGTTCAAAACCCCATAGACAAACTTAAACCCTGACCAGCATTTCCGCTGGTCAGGGATTTTTGTCTGTCGGGACGGCCGGACTCGAACCGACGACCCCTTGGCCCCCCAGGCAACCATCAACGGGCCGTGACCTGCCGTCACATCGAGGTTGAATTGCCGCAACGGTCCTTCGGCGTCCGTAGGCGTTCATGATTGCCTGCACCGATCGTCACCCAGTTAGTCACCCGCCAACGGACAGCACTGTGCCTAGCCGGCCAACCGTGGATCGGCCAGCAGCACGACACGGTCGGCGTCGACATCAAAGCCGAGCACCGGATGCTGGTAGTCACCCTCGGAAGCCATCAAGACCGGCTTGTCCAGCCTGCGCCCGATCAATGCAAAGAACCCGCACAGCATGTCCAGCCGCTGCTGACCTTGCAGCTCCCGCAGGTCGATGTCGAAGTCGATCTCGACCGCCGAGTATGGCCAGAAGTTAATCAGAACACCAGGAGCCAGCCACACGCGCAAGATCGGCAGCATGGAACGGCGGCGGAGAGCGCTCTTTCGTGATTTGAGTGTGAGCAAAACATCAACTCTCGTCAATTAGATGTCGTCGCGGCAGCGATTGGGAAACCTTCCAGACCTGCCACAACGCCTTCCGGCGCTGCCCGTTGCGTATGGATCGCGGTTCAGCTCCGGCCCTGCGGATGATCGAGCACCCGGGATGGCCAGGCGCTGCCCCTGGCTATGAGACGTAAGGGCCTCGGGAGGCACCGAACAGGGAGGTTGATACTGGGCGCCATGGCCGAACTGGCACTGCCGATCCGTACCGAAAGACTGGTCCTGCGCGCGTATCGCCCCGACGACGCGGAGGCCCTGCTCGCGTATTACAGCGATCCGCTCGTCGCTCGGTACATCCCGTGGGAGCCGTGGTCGCGGGAGTTCGCCGACAAGGTGGTTACCCGGCGGCTCGTCAGCACCGCGATCACCGGCCCGGAAGCCCGCTTCGCGGTCGTGGCGGAGCATGCGGGCAAGGTCGTCGGCGACGTGATCCTCTGGCCGGCCGACGACACGCTCTCGCGCGGCGAGTTGGGATGGGCCTTCCACCCGGCAGTCGCCGGTCATGGGTTCGCCACCGAGGCGGTCCGCGCGGTCATCGGTGTGGCGTTCGCGCACTACGGCATGCACCGCGTCATCGCCCGCGTCGACGGGCGCAACAAGGCATCGGCGCGGCTCTGCGAGCGGGTGGGCATGATCCGGGAGGCACATCTGCGCCGCGACGAGTGGGCGAAGGGCGAATGGACCGACACCCTGATTTATGGACTGCTCAAGGAGGAATGGCCGGCTTCCACGGAGCAAGCCTGATCACAAGGCCCGAAAATCTACGGTTGCGGCTGGCCGGTGACAGCATCGGCGCGAACGACCACAGAGGTGGTTCGCCCCGTCGCCGGCTTCGACCCCACACGGGAGCGAGTTCCTTCCAGGCGGTGCCGATCCCGTCCCGCCACGCTGCGCACCGACAGCGGGCGCAGCACGCATGAGCGGCCGGTGAGTGGCAGCACGCTCAGGCCGCCGGCTTCGGGGTAGAGCACGGTCTGGATGCTCGGGTACTTCGCCAGCGTGCCAGTGCTGCCGGTCGGTGACCAGATAGTGACCGCGTACCAGCGGGCGGTCCACCGTCGGGGCGGGGGCGGCCTGCACGTGCGGCTTGAAGAAGCCTTGCGATGACACTGTGAATCTTTCGACCCGATGTGGGCCGATACTCTGCCCTTGAGTCGCCGGAAGATCACGAGCCCGGTCTGCGACAACGTGTTCGGCATTGCCGGCTACGTCGCGACGATGCTGATGCCGATCATGCGTGCGCCGGTTTCGGTACGCGGGCGGTGCGTGCTGCCCGGAGCAAACACCACGTAACTGCCCGGGCCCAGACGGTGGCCTCGATCGATGAACTCACCCGACACCACGTAGTAGCGTTCCTCGCCCTCGTGCACGTCCACCTCTGGCCACTCCGTTCCCGGGGCGAAGTCGTACATCCAGCCACGGGCCCGCTCGGTCGCCGGCAGGCGCCGCCGGATGATGCCGGGCACGACCTCGACGGGTTCCACCTCGTCGACCTGCAAGATCTGTACATCATCGGACGCATTAGTCATGCAGCCATGATCGTCGTGTCCGGGTCGCACCGGCCAGTGTCTGCAATGACGTTGACAGGTACATTCCTGCCATGATCATTCATCGGGTGGTCGCCCTGGTTCTGCCGCCGCAGTCCACCTTCGAACTGGCCTGCGTCGCCGAGGTGTTCGGCGTGCGGCGCCCCGGTCTACCAGTCAATTACCGGTTCGACGTGTGTGCCGAGCAGCCGGGCATCGTGCCCACCATGGCTGGCTACGACATGGCGGTCACCAGCGGGCTGCACGCGCTCGAGACCGCGGACACTGTGGTGCTTCCGGGTTGGCAACGCCGCGAGCAGCCCGCGCCGGCCGCCGTGATCGATGCGCTGCGGCGCGCTCACCGGCGCGGTGCCCGCATCGTCGCCATCTGCTCCGGCGCTTTCCTGCTCGCCCACGCCGGCCTGCTCGATCAGCGCAGGGCGACCACTCACTGGCGGATGGCCACCGAGTTCGCCGCCCGATTTCCAGACGTGCATGTCGAAGCCGACAGGCTGTACATCGACCTCGGCGACGTCGCGACAAGCGCGGGTACCGCGGCCGGCATCGACCTGTGCCTGCACCTGGTCCGCAATGACCACGGCGCCGCTCACGCCGACCAGATCGCCCGGCACATGGTCATGCCGCCACATCGCGAGGGCGGGCAGCTGCAGTACGCGGCAGCACCCCTGACCGCGCACACTCCGATGTCCCTGGGCCCAGTGCTCGACTGGGCCACGAAGAGACTGCAGGATCCGCTGACCGTCAACGACCTCGCCACACAGGCCAGATTGTCCCCGCGTACGTTCGCCCGCAGATTCACCGCGCAACTGGGTACCAGCCCAGGACAGTGGCTGCTCCAGCAACGAATCACGGCCGCACAAGCGCTGTTGGAGGAGACCGATCTGCCGGTCGAGACGATCGCGACCAGAGTCGGCCTGTCCACGGCCACCAACCTGCGCCGCCGTTTCCGCACCACGCTGAAAACCACACCAGCCGCCTACCGCCGCTCCTTCGGCCGCGCCGGGAGCACCTAGACCGCACGCCACCACATGGCCCAAGCTTCCCGTTCGGCACGTGGAGAGCGGGGGGCCCTCGCGCCCGTGGTCCCGGTCCGGCACCACGATTTCGCCAGGCCCTGGCGTCTCAGACCGCCTCGCCATCCGAAGCGGCGTGCCTACGGCGGTCGTAGTGGCGCGCCACTCGCACCCGGTTTCCGCAGGAGTTGCCGCACCATTCGCGGTTGGGCCGATCACGGAGGAACAGCAGTACGCATCCGGGTGCCGCACACGTACCCAGGTGGCCGGCGGCGACGAGGGCGACAGCGTCGGCGGCAACCTCGGCGATGGCACCGGTCATGACCGGTGCTCCGTGTCGCGTCGTCAGTCGTGGCTCCGTATCGGCAAAGGCGAGCTCCTGCCAGCGCGGTGCCATTCGGGCGGCGGCGTTCAGGCTCTCGACGTCCGCCGCGGCGGGAGTCTGGCTGGCCGAGACGGCACCAGCGATGGCACGGATGGCAGTTCGGATGCCTCGGGCGGCAGCCAGCTCGGCGGAACCTACGGTGCTCAGCGCCTCGTCGTCGACCGGCACGGCGCACAGGAAGCGGACGCGGCCAAGCCAAGCGGCGAGATCCGCAGGCGTCTGAAGCTCGTCACAGACCGCGCCCCGACGAGCGCGGACGGTATTGGCGAGCTCGATCGCAAGATGCACGAACTAATGATACCTGCCGCCTGTGGCCATTAGTTCACCATGTTAACTTCTAACGGCCACCAGGGGAGCAACCATTAGGAGGGCTGCGAATGACCGATCAGAGCATCACCACGGGCCACGTCGGGTTGAACGTCACGGACCTTGACCGCTCGCTCGACTTCTACAGGCAGGCGCTCGACATCGAGGTCATCGGCCGCTCAGATGTCGACGGTCGGCGCTACGGCTTCCTCGGCCGCGACGACCTGCTCATGATCACACTCTGGCAGCAGAGTGGCGCGCCGTTCGCGGCTGACCGCGCCGGCCTGCATCACCTCTCGTTCCAGGTCGCCGACGTCCCGGCCCTGAACGAGGTCGAGCGCCGGCTGCGCGGGCTGGGTGCCGACATCCGCGACGACAACGGTGTGCCGGGTGAGCTGGCCGCCGCCGGGCAGCTGTTCTGCTACGACCCTGACGGCATCCGCCTTGAGGTGTACGCCGTCCAGCGTCCGCCCCGGCCGGCGACCGCCACCGGCGACGGCCCGCCGTGCGGCTTCTTCTAGGGGGTTTGGTATGAGAAGTCATCCAGGCGAGGTGTACGTCCAACGCAGGTCCGGATACACACGCGAAGGGCTCGGCTCGGCCAGCATCGGCGTGCGCCTTCCGGAGATCGCGCGCCAGTTCCTCGTCCGCCAGCGCATGGTGGTGATCGGCGGACACGACACGGCCGGGGCGTTATGGGCGAGCCCGTTGTATGGACCACCCGGCTTCCTGCGTGCCAGCGGCGAGCGCGGTGTGATCGCGGACGCCGCGCCCGCCGCAGGCGACCCACTGGAAGCGGCGTTCGCCGCCCCAGCTCCTCTCGGTGCGCTCGCCATCGAGCCGGCCACCCGCCACCGCATGCGCATCAACGGCACAGGTCACATCCAAGGGGGTCGGCTGATCATCACGGCCGACCAGATCTTTGCGAACTGCCCGAGGCACATCACCCGCCGGGAAGCCCACGGCGACGTCACCACAGGTACCTTTGCGGCCCCCAGCGACCGGCTCTCCGACGAGCAACTGCGCGTCGTGGCCGGTGCCGACACCTTTTTCATAGCCACCAGCGCCGACGGCCAAGGAGCGGATGTCTCGCACCGCGGCGGCAGCCCCGGGTTTGTCGTCGGCCGCAGCGCCACGACGGTGTCCTGGCCGGAATACCGCGGCAACGCCATGTACATGACCCTCGGCAATATCCAGGTACAACCGCGTTGCGGCCTGCTGTTCATCGACTGGACCGGCTCCCGACCTGCCCTACAGGTGACGGGCAGTGCCTCCATTGACTGGGACCCCGGCCGGCTGGCAGATCACCCGGGCGCCGAGCGCATGGTCGATGTCGTCATCGACAGTGTCGTCGAGACGCCGGGACACGCGCTGATGTGGCGCTCGCTATGAGTTGGCCCGCAAACCTTCCATGCCCGACCGGGATGCCGTGCCGATCGGCGACCCGGGCGGGATCTTCAGAACATCGAGAAAAGCCTCTACCGCGGGGGTTCGACCCAGGTGGCTCCAGACGAGGTACTCGACACGGGCCGGCGCATCGGCCACCTCAACGGTGCTCACGCCGCTGAGCCGTGGCACGTAGGCAGAGGGGAGCATGGCGACGCCCAGACCCGCGGCGACGAGCTCAGCCATCAGGTCGGCGGCGGTCACCTCGAACGCGACGTCGCGGACAAGGTTGGCGGCAGCGAACGCATGATCGGTCTGGGCCCGCCCCGCGCTCCCGGCCGGAAAGTCGACGAAAACCTCGGCAGCGAGCCGGTGGAGGTCGACTGCCGGTTCGCGCGTTAGCGGATGATCGGGGGCGATCACGGCGACGAGCCGGTCCCGGGCGAGTTCGTGAACGTCAACGCCCTTCGGCGGAACCCCTCCCGGCAGTCCCACGAACGCGATGTCGATGACGCCCTGCGTGATGTGCTCCACGAGTTCGTCACTCCCGCCGACACGCAGTCTGACGCGCACGTGTGGGTACCGCTCCCGGAACGCGCGGAGCGTGGCCGGAATGTCGACGGCCGCGACCGTGGGGATCAGACCCACGGTCACTCGTCCCCGCACCTCCCCCACCGCCGCCGCGACCTCGGCGGCCGCGCGCTCGGCGGCGTCCAGACACTGGCGGGCGGCGGGGAGAAAAGCCATCCCCGCCGGGGTCAGCCGCACCCGGCGGCTGGTCCGCTCGAAGAGCCTCGCGCCGAGCTCCCGTTCCAGGCGCGCAATCTGGTGACTCAACGCGGACTGGACGACCAGGCACCGTTCGGCGGCCCGGGTGAAATTGCTCGTCTCGGCGACGGCGAGAACGTACCGCAACTGATGGAACTCCATTGATCCATCTTTCCTGTTGATCGATCGGATGACAAACATGTGTTGGAGTCATCGATAGGCACGTGATCAGACTTTCGACATGACAAGTTCCGGAGCGGAGATACTCCCCCGCGCAGCCGGCGGCGGCACGTTGCCCAGCAACCTGCCGCGCACTGCCCTGACCGCGCTCGCCCCGCTGGCCTGGGGCACCACCTACGTCGTCACCACCGAGCTTCTCCCGCCCAACCACCCGCTGTTCGCGGGACTCCTGCGCGCATTGCCCGCCGGTCTGGTGGCGCTGGCGGTGACCCGCACGCTGCCGAAAGGTGCGTGGTGGGGAAAAGCAGCCGCGCTCGGTGTACTGAACATCGGACTCTTCTTCCCGCTGCTCTTCGTCGCAGCCGAGCGGCTGCCGGGAGGCGTCGCGGCGACCCTCGGCGCGGTGCAGCCGCTCATCGTCGCCGTCATGGCCACGGCGGTCCTACAGGAGCGACTCTCCGTCTGGCGTGCCGTCTGGGGCGCGACCGGGGTGTTGGGGGTCGGCCTCGTGGTGATCGGGCCAGATGCCGCACTCGACCTGGTGGGGATCGTGGCCGGCCTCGTCGGCGCGGCCACGATGGCGCTCGGGGTGACGCTCACCAGGCGCTGGGGACGTCCCGCCGGGGTGAGCCCGATGGCCTTCGCCGGCTGGCAGCTCAGCGCGGGCGGTCTCTTCCTGACGCCCATCACCTTCCTCATCGAGGGGGCGCCACCAGTGATCGACCCGCCCGCCGTACTCGGCTACCTCTGGCTGGGCGTGGTGGGCGGTCTGGCCGCGTATGTCCTGTGGTTCCGCGGCGTCACCACGCTGCCCGTGACCGCCGTCGCCGTTCTCGGTCTCCTCTCGCCCCTGGTCGCCGCGCTGCTCGGCGCCGTCCTGCTCGATCAGACGCTCGGCCCAATCCAGCTTTGCGGGCTCGGGCTCTCGCTCGCCGCAATCGTCGCGGGACAGCTTCCCACGCCAGCCGGCCCACGCCAGACGGGCGTGCAGGTTGGACCGGACGGGGCAGCTCGATGAAGATCGCCCCAGTCGGAGCCGCGAAAGCTCGTCGAGGGTGAGTTGCGGCTGACGGCTCGTCGCAGGCCCGTGCTGGCACCCGTCGCGTCCGGTGCGCGGGCGATGGCAATGCCTACGGCGGTGCCCAGCGAGCGTCACGCGTGGCTTCCGGTGCCCTTGCCCTGGATGTCGAGGAGTGCGAGGAATGCCTTCGCCGCGGGCGTGAGCTCGGCCCGGCTCCAAATGACGTGCTCGACGCGGGTCGGCGCGTCCGTGACCTGGATGGTGGTGACGCCGGTGAGCTGCGGCGCGTAGGCGGACGGAAGCATCGCCACGGCAAGCCCCTGCTCGACCAGCCGGGACGTGAGGTAGGCGTTGGTCACCTCGAAGGCGACGTCGCGACTGAGACCGGCGGCTGCGAATGCCTGATCGGACTGGATTCGCCCGGCAGTCCTGGCCGGCAGGTCGACGAACACTTCGGTGGAGAGCCGACGCAGGCTGACCGCTGACTCTGCGGCGAGGGGATGGTCCGGGGCGACCACGGCGACGAGCCGGTCGCGGGCGAGCTCCCGGGCGTTGACGCCGTCGGGGCGCGCGGTGGTGGGCAGGCCGAGGAAGGCCGCCTCGACGGTGCCCTGCTTGACCTGCTCGATGAGTTCTTCGCTGGCACCCGCGCGGAGGTTGATCCGGACGGAGGGGTACCGCTGACGAAAGTCTCGCAGGACGCCGGGAAGGTCGACTGCGGCGACGGTGGAGATCAGGCCGATCACGAGCCGTCCGCGTACCTCACCGACGACCCCCGCGACCTCGGCGGAAGCCCGCTCTGCGGCGTCCACGCACTGACGGGCGGCTGGCAGGAACGCGGCGCCGGCTTGGGTCAACCGGACACGTCGGCTGGTGCGCTCGAAGAGCTTCGCGCCCAGTTCCCGTTCCAGGCGCGCGATCTGGTGACTGAGCGCGGACTGCACCACCAGGCAGCGCTCGGCGGCCCGGGTGAAGCTGCTCGTCTCGGCGACCGCGATCACGTAGCGCATCTGCTGTAGCTCCACCGATCCATCTTCTTTCACGATCGATGAGGTGACAAGCATGTGTTGGACTCATTGATTCATTCGGGTGAGGCTTCGAGGAGAACCGACACGGCACAGCCGGCCGTCAGCGGAAGCCGGCCGATTTCACACGCGCCATCGCCGACCGCTGTCCCCTCCCGACAAGAAAGAAGACATGACCACAATCGATGAGCACCCGTACTCGACCCGGAGGTCATGGCTGGGTGTAGCCGTCATCACCGCCAGCCTGTTCACCTTCGTCACCACCGAACTGATGCCCGTCGGCCTGCTCACCCCGGTGAGCGCGAACCTGGATGTGTCCGCGGGCGTCGCCGGATTGATGGTCACCCTGTACGGCATCTCCGCCGGCCTCGGCGTGCCGTTCATCGTCGCGTGGACCAGGCGCATCAACCGGCGCATCCTGCTGTCGGTACTCCTGGCGATCCTGGCGTTGGGTAACCTGCTCACCGCCGCCGCACCGAACTTCGCCCTGGTCCTCACCACCCGGCTCGTCATGGGATTCGCCAATGGCGTCTTCTGGGCCATCGGTGTGAGCATGGCGATGCGCCTCGTACCCGGACGTCTCGCCCCCCGAGCCTCGGCGGTCGCGCTGTCCGGCATCTCGACCGCCGCCGTGGTGGGTATTCCACTCGGCACCTTCCTGGATAGCCTCACCAACTGGCGAGCCACATTCCTCATCTGGGCCGGCCTCAGCGCGCTGATGTTCCTCGCGGTCACCGTGGCGATTCCCTCGCTGCCCTCGCAGAACGCCGTCCCGGTCCGGGATGTCTTCCGACTCCCTTTCCAGTACCCGCAACTGCGCCTGGTGATGGTCGCCGTGACGCTGTACGTGCTCGGCCACTTCGGCGCGTACACCTACATCCGGCCCTTCGCGGAGGAACAGGCGTCGGCGTCGGCCGCCTTCATCACCGTGTTGCTCGTGATCTACGGTGTCGGCGGTACGGCCGGCAACTTCATCGCCGGCCACACGGTGACCAAGAATCTCTGGGTCAGCTTCGTCCTTGCCTGTGCAGGACTCGTGACGGCGATGTTGCTGCTGCTCACAATCGGGCACACACGGCCCGGACTGATCCTCGCCGTTGCCCTCTGGGGAGCGTCCTTCGGCGCCGCGAACCTGTGCCAGATCAACCTGATGCTCGGCGCCGCACCCGGGAAGTTCGAGGCAGCCATGTCCATCAACACCATGGGCTACAACACGTCCATCGCGCTGGGCGCGCTGTTTGGTGGATGGTTCGCCGACAGTCTTGGCGTCGACAGCGCCCTCTGGTTCGGTGTGGCGCTGACGGCCGCCGCGTTGCTCGTCACCGTCGCCATCCGTCGGACGACCAGTGCGACGGTCTCCGAGGACGAGTTGGCCACCACCGGGTGACATGTTGACCGGCAGAAGGGCCAGCCCGCCCTCACCAGCGGAGCTGCCGCCCGGAAGAGGGAAACCGGGCGGCAGCCGCGTGGTGTCAGTGCGATGCCACCACGCGTGCGTTCATCGTCACGGCCGCGACGATCGCGGCCACCAGGAAGACCGCTCCGCCGAGCAGCAGCCCGTCGACGTACCCGCTGGTAAGTGCGTCCGGGAGGGCGGTGCCCGAGGGCTGGGCAGCGGTCACTGCGGCGGCCACGCCGCTGAGCAGCGCAAGGCCGAGTGCGCCGCCGATCTGTTGACTGGTGTTGACCACGCCAGAGGCGATACCGGTGTCCTGCGGAGTCACCCCGTTGATCGCGACCACTGTGGTGGCCACGAAGGTAAGTCCCAATCCGAAGCCGGCGACCAGCTGAGCTGGCAGCAACGCGGTAAGGGCGCTCGACGTCGGGCCGAGCGCCCCGAACCAGCCCATGCCGATGGCCGCCAGCACCAGGCCGCCCACCGTCAGGGCGCGGGCCGTCAGCCGGGACAGCAACTGGGGACCGACGCCGCCAGCCGCCACCGCGATGCCGACGGTGAACGGCAGGTAGGCCAGGCCGGTCCGCATCGGGGGGTAGCCCTTGACCACCTGCATATAGAGAGTGAGGAAATAGAACAGGGCGAACATGCCGCCGCCTACCAGGAACATGGTGACGTACGCGCCGGTCCGTGCCCGGTCGCTGAGGATCCGGCCGGGCAGCATGGGCGCCGCTGCGGAGCGCTGGACGAGGACGAAAGCAATCAGCAGAACCGCGGCAGCGATCAGAAAGCCCAGGGTGACGGTGTCACGCCAGCCGTGCAGGGCCGCGTGGTTGATGGCGAACACCAGTGCGGCGAGCCCGGCGGTGGCGGTGGCGGCACCGGAGAGGTCCGCCCGACCACGCTCGCGCTCTCCCCGTGGCAGCACCGACGTGCCGAGCAGCACGAGCACGGCGATGGGCACGTTGACGAACAGGACCCACCGCCAGCTGACGTACTGGGTGAGGGCGCCGCCGAGCAGGAGGCCGACCACCGAGCCCAGGCCGCCCATCGCCCCGTAGACACCCAGCGCCTTGTTCCGTGCCGGCCCGGCGGGGAACGTCGTGGCCAGCAGCGACAGCGCGGTAGGCGCCGCGATGGCGGCGCCGACGCCCTGCAGCACCCGGGCGGCGATGAGGACGGTGCCGGACCAGGCGAAGCCACCCAGCAGTGAGGCGACGGTGAACAGGACCAGGCCGATCCGGAAGACCCGCCGTCGACCGAACAGGTCACCGGCTCGGCCACCGGCTAGCAGGAGACCGCCGAAGGCGAGCGCGTACGCGGTGATCACCCAGTTGAGGTCGGCGGTGGCCATCCCCAGTGCCCGCTGAATGCTCGGCAGGGCCACGTTCGTAATGGTGTTGTCCAGCACGAGCATGAGCTGGGCGGCCGCGATGACCAGCAGTGCGAGGCCGAGTCGTGGTGGTGGGCCCGTTTCCGGCGCCACCGCCAGCGAGGCCTTCGATTCTTCGTAGACAGGCATTGATTTTCTCCAGAGTCGGCGTTTGCGGATCAGCGAATGCGGGGGTTCCAGGGGCGGACGTCGAGGTACTCGGCCCGCCACTCGGTGGCGTACGCCCTCTTGATCTCCTCCGGCATGCGGCCGAGGATGGCGGCGACGGTCTCCGGCGACGCTCCCTGGAGCAGCCAGGGCAGGTAACGCGCGGAGTCCGCGCCGACGCGGTTCCGGTGGTCCTGACCGAACGCCGCCCACTGCCCCGGCGTGAGCACCGACTCGACGAGGCGCAGGCCCTCGTCCTCCTCGTGCCGCAGGTGCCCGGCGACGCTCAGATAAAGGGCGTCGACCACGTCGCCGAGGCGCTGCGGCCCGGACTCCCGGTCGGCGATGGCGGCGTCCACGGCGTCGAGCAGCGGATCGATCGCCGCGTGTTCCGCCTCCATGGCGTCGAGCAGTGCCCTGTCCGGCTGGTCGGCCAGCCGGGTCTTCATCGGGCCCCAGACCGCGACGTCCTCGGAGGTGTGGTGCACCCGCAGGAACGACTTGAACATCTCCCAGCCGACCGCCGCACGCAGGATCTGCCGTGGATCGTCGTCGGTGGTGGCGGAGACCCGGGCCAGCTGGGCCAGGTCTCGGCGCAGGGCGTCGTGCACCGCGAACATCATGGTCATGTCGAGGGTGTGGGTGGCCTCGCTCATGGTTCGTCACCTCACGATCAGTTAATTCATTGGTTGGCCAAACGTTAGGGCGCCCAACGGTATCAAACCGTAGGTGGCACCAACAGACTGGTAGGGTGGGTCCGTGGATCCATCCGTCCAGGACGAGACGCCGGCCCGACTCAGCGGACTCACCAGCTGGTTGATGACGCAGACCGCCGCTCACGCGGGGCGGCTGGTCGCGGACGGGTTCGCCCGGGCCGGCGCGCGGGGCTACCACTATCGGGTGCTGGCCTCGCTGGACGAGTTTGGTCCGGCCAGCCAGGCCGCGCTGGGGCGGCGAAGCGGCATCCACGTCAGCGACATCGTGGCGACGATCAATGAGCTGGCCCAGACCGGGCTGGTGGAGCGCACGCCTGACCATGCCGACCGACGGCGCAACGTCATCACCGTCACGCCGGCCGGCCGCCAGCGGCTGCGCTGGCTCGACGAGCAGGTCCTCGACATCCAGAACGATCTGCTGGCGCCATTGTCCGAAAACGAGCGCACGGAGCTGCGGCGGCTGCTCGGTCGATTACTGAGCCACCACCGGGCTGAAGCGAAGCAGGAGCCCTGAGCCCAACCCATCGGTCCAGGCTGGTCCCCGGACGGCGCGAGCGCACGCCGCGACCGCCGACGCCATCCGGAACGACAGTGGGCCGGTACTGCGATGCACGGACCAGTCGTACGGTTTCACTGATTCGGGCACCTGCGGAGAGACTCACGCCACTACCGGGCTGCCGTCGCCGTTCTGCCGCAAGCGAACCCGCTTGTCTTGTTGGGGCCCGCTGCGGAGGATCGGTGGATGGATCTCCTCACCGCCGAACGGCAACTTCAAGCCGCCCAGCGCGCCGCTGACGTCGAGTCCCTCGACGCGCTACTGCACCCGCAGGTCGTGGGTGCCGGACCGGACGGCACGGTCTTTACCAAGGAAGACGACCTGGCCGGCTACCGCTCCGGTGCACTGCGGATCACCGGCCTGGTGGAGGAGTCACTCGACATCCAGGAAGACGGCCAGACCGGGGTGACTCGCATGGTCGCTGCGGTGGATGCCGTTCAGGGCGGTTCCGCTGTGTCCGCGCGGTTGCGCTACACCCGACTCTGGGTGCGTGAGGACGACAACTGGCGGGTGTTGGCCGCCACCTTCGTCCCGGTCCAGTGAGTCCGTCCACGAAGGACGATGAAGGAGTGCACGATCGCGGTGGCGAGGCGTAGTCAGCAACGCAGTTGAACGACCGGGCGCGGGGCGCATGCCGGATGGCACGCGCCCAGCCCCAGTCAACGTCTCAGAACGGGTGCTGAGAGACCGCCCTCAGGGCTTTGTCAGCAGCTCGAACAAGCTCGAGAACCCCTGAGCGCCGAAGCCGTCAGCGATCCGGCGGTTCATCAGGTCCCTGACCTCTCGCATCCGCACGGCTTCCACGCCGATGGATTCCCGATGGCTGATCATGTCGTCCATCAGGGCGGCCTGGACGTTGAGCGGGCCGAGATCCGGCGGGTATTCGCCGGCCTTGACCGCGTTGCCGATCGAGGTCAACAGCGGGGGCAGCGCGGCGACGGAGCTGGCGGCACGCTCGGCGAACTCCGCTACGTCGACTCCTTCTGCCTGCACCAGCCTCAGGGTGTGCAGGAACCCGATCAGGATCTCGTAGCCCATCGCGACCTGCGCCATGAACTCAATGGCAGCCAAGCCGGCTTCTTCCCCGTGGTAGGTGACGGTGCCCAACTCCCCCAGCGTTGACCCGTGCACATCGATGGCCTTGCGGGAACCACTGAACGACAACATGACCTGCGGCGTACCGACGTCTGCCGGATCTCCCATGATCTTGCCATCGAGGTATGTGGCCCCGCGCTCTCTCGCCCAGCGATCGTTGGCCCGTGCCTGATGGGGAGAGCTACTGGTCAGGTTCACCAAGACCTTGCCCGCGACTGCGGCGTCCACGGAAGCGAGCACCTCGTCGACCGCCGCACCGTCGAGCAGACACACCACGACGAGCGGGCTGGCGGCCGCAGCCTCCGCGGCGCTCGCGGCAGCCGTGGCGCCAGAGTCGACCATCGGCAGGGCCTTGCTCACGGTCCGGTTCCAGACCGTCGTACGGTGTCCGCGATCGATGAACGTCTTGGCGATCGCCGAGCCCATGTCACCAAGACCGAGCACGGTGACCCGGCTGGCCTGTTCGGTCGGATCAGCGGCGGTTGTTGTCAGCATGATTTCTCTCGTTTCTACTCCGTGATTCGATGCGTCAGGTGGCGGGAACAGGCATCCGTCGCCCGGAGGCGACTACTCGTGATCTCGCCCGGATGCCACACCGCTCGTCGCCGGGCTTCTACCCGAGGTGGCTCTCCAAGCGGACGGCGGCTGTCAGGCGGGTGAGGCGTGCGCCCTGAAAGCGGGCCGTCTCGAGGACGGCTCTGGCGTACTCCGGATCCCGGCCGGCGCGACTCTCCACGAGGCTGACGCCGTACGGGTTCCCGCCGGCGGCGTGCGCGGTGTCGTAGTTCAGGTAGCCCGTGGGCAGGATGACCGCCCCCCAATGATGGAACGTCTGGTAAAGGCTGAGCAGGGTCGACTCTTGGCCGCCGTGCTCCTCGTAACTGGCCGTGAAGCCGGTCGCCGGCTTGTCGGCCAGTTCCTCTGCCTGCCAGGGGGCGGTCGTGGTGTCGATGAATTGGCGCAGTTGGGAGCAGACGTTGCCGAAACGTGTCGGTGTGCCGAAGGCGTACCCGTCCGCCCACCGCAGGTCGTCCAGGGTGGCGAGCGCAACATCGGCGGTGGCGTCGAGGTGGGCCCGCCACTGCGGCCTGGCATCGACGACGTGATCCGGTGCCAACTCCGCCACCCGGCGCAAGCGGACCTCCGCGCCGGCGTCGGCCGCTCCGTCCCTGAATGCCTGCGCGAGCCGGTGCACACTGCCGGTGGCGGAGTAGTAGATGACGGCGATCCTGGCAGCGGTCTGCACGGTTACCTCCTGGGTCGGGCTCGGTTCTCGGTCAACCGTGCCGAGCAGGCTTACCGTTCGCTGACCATCCCCTTACCGATGCCGCTGAAATCCTCTTTGTCCAGGTCGAGCTGTACGCCGCGGCTCATCTCGGCAGCGAGTTCCTCGCTGCCCAGCGCCGTGCGGAGGCGAGAGGTGATGCGCTGGACGTCATGCTGCTCACCGGGGGGCAACGGCGCTCCGGCACCCGCGCGAAGCGTGCGGGCCGCGCCAAGCAACCGTGCGGCGAGGCGATGGTCACCGCCGAGGCTGGTCGCACCGGCCAGGCCCTCAAGGGCCAGGGCGACAGCCCTGGTATCCCCGGTGGCGTGCGCCGCGTCGAGCGACTCGCGGTGGTGGCGCTCGGCGAGGACCGCATCGTCGCGGTGCTCCGCGATGAACCCTAATTCGGCAAGGGCAAGCGCGTAGCCGGGCAGGTAACCGGCGTGCCGGTTCCAGTCGAGTAGGTCCCGCTGCTGGGTCTCGGCGGCGTCGAGGTCACCCCGGCGGCGAGCGATCATCGCCAGGCCCGTGCCGGCGAAGGCGGCGGCGGACCGGCTCGACTGTTCCCGCGCGACCTGTAGCGCGCGGTCGTGGCAGGCGGCCGCCTCGTCGAGGTCGCCGCGCAACAGGGCGATCCGTCCGATACACGCCAACTGCCGGGACACCGACGTCCACAGCCGCAGATGTTCGGCGATGCGCAACGCCTCCCGGTACCGCGTGGCTGCGCTGTCGTAGTCGCCGTTGATCTCGGCCAGGGTGCCCAACAGGCTCGTCGGATGCACCTGCCCCCAGCAGTCGCCCAGTTGCACGAACAGCATCCGGCTGGTCTCGCAGTCACGCAGCACACCGGGCAGGTCGCTGCGGTGTACGAGCGCGAGGTCCGCCCGAGTGGCGCAGGCGGCAGCGATGCCCCACTGGTCCCCGTTGGCGCGGAACGTCGTCAGCGCCGCGTCGACCAGGGCGGCAGCCTCAGCCGGATCTCCGGAACCGAGCATCATGGAGGCGAACAACCACTGCGCGAACGCCTTCTCCGGCCCGTCGGCGTCCTGGTGGCATTCGAGGATCCGTTGCCGGGGAGCGTTCGGGTCACCGTCACGGGTGGCCAGGGCGGTCAGCCACACATCCGCACGTCGTCGCAGGGCGTCCGGCGCGACGTCGTCCGCACTCTTCGGGGCGATGTCCAACGCCGTTCGCAGCGACCGGCGCATCTCCCCGAGCCGACCCCGGAGCAGCCGGTACCAGGCCAACGAGGTCGCGAGCGCCAGGCCCACGCGAGACTGACCGTCGGTGGCGGCGACGTCGAGTGCCGCCCGCAGGTTCGCATTTTCGGCGTCGAGTTCCCGTAGCGCGCGACTCTGGTCATGACCCCGTAGCCGCCCCGCGGCCTGCTCGGCGAGACGGACGAAACACGCGGCGTGACGGCGACGGGTCGCCGGGAGTTCGCCGGCACTGTCGAGCTGTTCGAGACCGTAGGCAGCCACCGTCTCCGCGAGCCGATAGCGTCGTGGACTCTCGCCGTGGCGCGTCAGGACCAGCGATCGGTCGATCAGTCGTGCCAACACATCGAGCACCTCGTCGGACGCCACGTGTCCGCCCGCGCACACCTGCTCGGCGGTAGCCAGGGTGGCACCGTCGGCGAAGACCGCCAGCCGGCGCAGCACCGCCCGTTCGCCGGGCGACAGCAACTCCCAACTCCAGTCGATCATGGCGCGAAGCCCCTGCTGGCGAGGGGGCGCGGTACGCCGACCGGATGACAGCAGTCGGAAGCGATCGTCGAGCCGTGCCGCCAACTCGCCCGGGTCGAGAACGGGCAGCCGGGACGCGGCCAGTTCCAACGCCAGCGGTACGCCATCGAGACGCCGGCAGATGGTGGCGATTGTGTCCGTGTTCCGCTGATCGACGATGAAGCCCGGCTCGACGGCGCGGGCACGGATCTCGAAGAGCCGAACCGCCGGGGCTGCGGCGATCTGTTCCGCGGTCGCTCCCGGCTTCGGCAGCTCCAGCGGCGGCACCGGCAAGACGACCTCGCCTGGGATCCCCAGCGGTTCACGGCTCGTCGCCAGGATGCGCAGGTCGGCCGCGGCGCCGAGAAGGCTCTCGGTCAGTTCAGCGATGGGCGTCACCACGTGGTCGCAGTTGTCGAGCAGCAGCAGCATCCGCCGCTCCCGCAGCGCGGCGAGCAGCCGATCCATCGGCTTACCTGGCCGATCACCAGGCAGGCCGGCCGGGGCGTCGTCGCGGATCTCAAGAGTCGCCGCCACTACGTCGACAACCTCGGTAGAGGCCGCTTGGCCGTCGCAGTGCGGCTGGCCCGCCAGCTCAACGAGCCACACTCCGGCGGGGAACGTGTCGGCCAGCAGACGAGCGGCCTCGAGCGCCAACCTGCTCTTACCCACCCCACCCATTCCGGTAAGGGTCACCAGCCGCCCGTTCGCCAGCCGCTCCCGTACCGCCTCGACGGCCTCGTCACGCCCGATCAATCCGCCGTACGGACCAGGTGACAGAGGCACCGGCAGGTTGGTTCGGACCGGAGACGACGGCGGTGCCGGCGGCTGCAGCGCGCGGTCCTGGCGCAGGATAGCCCGATGCAGCTCGGCCAACTCCTGGCCGGGATCGATGCCGAGTTCATCACGCATCTGCCGACGGAACTGCTCGTAGGCGGACAGGGCTTCACGCTGGCGTCCCGAGCCGTACAGGGCGCGCAGGTGCGCGGCCCGTAGCCGCTCGCGCCACGGGTGACGGGTGACCAGGTCGGCCAGCTCACCGGCGAGCAAGTGATGCTCACCGAGATCGAGCCGGGCCTCGGCCAACTCCTCCAACGCCGCCAGGCGCTGGTCGTCGAGCCGCTCGACCGCCTGACGGACGAATCGCTCGTCACCAAAGTCGGCGTACGGGGAGCCACGCCACAGCGACAGGGCCTCCGTCAGCTCCGCGGCCCGGCCCACTGGCTCCCGCTGCGCCCGCGAGCGCGCCAACAGAGCCGCGAAGCGGCCAGCGTCGACCGATTCCGGCGAAATCCGCAGCCGGTAGCCGGCATCACCGGACTCGACAAGCGCACGGCCACCCGCCTCACCCGACTCCAACGCGCGGCGCAACTGCGACACCTTGGCCTGGAGCGCACCGAGCGGGTTGCCCGGCGTCCGGTCACCCCAGAGATCCTCGATGAGCCGGTCGGAGGACACCGGATGCCCCTCATGGACCAGCAGGTCAGCCAGGAGAGCCCGAACCTTCAGGCCGGGTACGGCGACGGGTTCGCCGTCGGGCGCCCACACCGCGATCTCGCCCAGCACCCCGAACCTCACCGCTTCACACTAGCCAGTCGGCTGTCCCGCCCGCGAAACGTCGATCGACAGTCGGCCCCGCTCACCGGGACGCGACGCCGACGCCACCGAGGCGAACGTCAGCCGACGAGCAGTCGGCGGTAAGTGACCCCGGCGAGGCTGAAACCGAGCCGACACCGGAGGAATGACATGGACTATCTAGAGCGGCACCGAACCGCCAACGGTCACGGACAGGTCGCACCACGGCGGGTGGCCACGCCCTGGCTTGCCCTGCTGGCCGGTCCGCTGTCGTACGGGATCGCCGCGCCGGCCCTGCTGCTCGACGAGCTGGCGCGCGCGACGGGCACCGGGGAACGGGCCGCGGCGGCCGGCGTGACCGCCTTCGGCTGGGGGATCGCGTTGGGTACGCCACTGCTGGCGGCGCTACTGGCCCGCTGCGGCGTACGGACGGCCCTGACCGCCTCGGCCGCGCTGCTGGCCGCGGGGACGATCCTCCTCGTGCTGGTGCCGACACTGCCGGCGTTGGTGGCCGGCGCGGCGGTGCAGGCACTGGGGTCCGCCGGCCTCAGCGTGACGGCCATGAAACTGGCCGATTCGCCTCGGCGGATGGGGGTGGTCGCCGCGTCGCTGGCGGTCGTGGGGGCCACCGGTCCGCTGACCGGTGCACTGGTAGCCGACCTCCTTTCGTGGCAGGCGGCGCTGGCGTTGCCCCTGCTGGCGGTGGCCGCCGTGCCTGCGGCCCGCCGCGACGCCACACCGCCGGACGCGATGCCGGCGTCGTTCGATCCGCTCGGCATGGCTCTCCTTGCCATGCTGGTCACCTCGGCAGTTCTCACTCCGCACCGTCCGCTGGTGGCCGGCCCGGTCACCGTCGCGCTGCTGGTGTTGCTCGTGGTCCGGACGAACGTTCGCCCCGACGGCTTTCTGCCCGCCGCAGTGGCGCGTAACGGCCGGTTCCTCACGGCGTGCGTGCTGGTCTTCACTGTGGGCCTGGTGAACTTCACCCTGCTCTACGCCGCACCGGATCTGCTGCGAGAGCACGCGGGCTGGGACAGCACCCGCAGCGGAGTCGTACTACTGGCGCCGTACCTGCTCGGCGGCCTCTGCTCGGGGTTCCTGATCGCGGCGTCCGTGCGGGTGCCACACCGCGTGACGGCCGCCGCATTGCTCGGCGGAGCCGTCGCCGCGCCGCTGCTGGCTGCGGTCGCCTCCGCCGTCCCGCTACTGCTGGCGGCGATGGCACTCGCGTCCCTTGCCGCCGCGACCGGCCAAGGCGTACTCGCCCTGCGAGCGACCGGCGTCGTGCCCGGCTCTCACAAGGCCGAAGCCCTGGGCCTGTTCAACCTTGCCTATCTGCTCAGTGTCGCGTTCGGTCCAGCGATCGCCGTGACGCTCTCGCATCAGACCGGCTGAGATCGAGCCGCCGTGTCCGGCGCGGTGCCGGCAGGCCGCCACGGCGAAGACCGCCTGCTGCCGAACCTCCGCCGCCATGGGCGCCGTTCTCGGTTCCCCCTTCAGGCGTCGGGGACGAGAACGACCTTGCCCGTCGTTGCCCGCGCCTGCAGGGCGGCGTGAGCCGTGGCGGCCTGCGACAGGGGGAAGGTCTGGAAGGCGGGCACCAGACGACCGGCGGCGGCCTCCGCAAGGGCGCGGGCCTCGTCAACGGGGGCGTCCTGGCCCTCCAACAGCAGGGCCAGTGCGTCGGTGAAACGCACGCCGCGCTCCTTCAGCTGCGCCTCCTCGGGACGGAACTCGTCCCGGGAGGCCGCGCCGATCGTGATGTAGCGCCCACCCTCGGCCAGCAGCCTGAAGGCGGCCCGCCCCTTGTCGCCCTCGACACCGTCCAGAACGACGGTAACGCTGCGTCCGCCCAGGGCGTCGCGGACGGTGCCCGCCCAGTCCGGCAGGTTGTAGTCGACAGCGAGATTGGCGCCCAACTCTCGCACCGCCGCCGTCTTGGCCGGTCCGCCTGCCGCGCCGATGACCGTGGCGCCCAGGCGGCGGGCGAACTGGACGACCAAACGGCCGATCCCACCGGCTGCGGACGTGACCAGGACGACGTCGCCGGAGGTGAGCTCCGCGATGTCGAGCAGGCCGATTGCGGTGGTGCCGGTCACCACCATCGTCACGGCTGCCTCGTACCCCAGTCCGGTTGGGATCCGGTGCAGAGACGAGACGTCGGCGACGGCGAGCTCGGCGTAGCCCCCCGGCCTGCCGTGCGCGGTTACCACCTCGGTGCCAACCCAGGCCCCGTCCACGTCTGGCCCGATCGACTCGACGACGCCGGCCACCTCTGCTCCGAAAATGGCCGGCAGCCCGGGAAGCGGTGGTCCGATGTCCAGCCCTTCCCGCATCGCCGCCTCGATCTGATGGACTCCCGCGGCCCTCACCGACACACGGACCTCACCCGGCCCTGGCACGGGATCAGGCACTGTCTCATAGCGGAGGTTCTCAGCGGGCCCGAACTCGTGCAGGACGACGGCGCGCATGACCGTTCCTTCCAGTAGATTTGCAGAAGAACACCACCTTCCGACCTCTACTGCACTTGAGGTCAAGCATCTTGCCGATGGGCCTCAGGTCCACCGCCCCGACGACTCGACCGACGTCGAGGAGACGCTCTCGGTGCTCAGCGACCTCGTGCAGCAGGGGAAAATCCGCGCCTTCGGCTGCTCGACGTTCCCGGCCGAGGAGATCGTCGAGGCGCACAACGTCTCCGAGCGTCGCGGTCTCGGACGCTTCCGCACCGAGCAGCCGCCGTATTCGATCCTGGCCCGCGCGGGATCGAGGCCTCGCTCCTGCCCGTCTGCCAGCGCTGCGGGATGGGTGTGCTGGTACTGGAGCCCACTGGCCCTCGGATTCCTGACCGGCAAGTACCGCAAGAACCAGCCCATCGACCTGTCAACCGGCCGGAACGATTCGATCCCACGATCGCGGAAAACGCCACCAAGATCGACGTCGTCGAGCAACTCGTCGAACTCGCGGACAGCATCGGCTGCACTTTCCCGCAGCTCGCCATCGCGTTCACCGTGGCCCACCCGGCCGTCACGTCGGCGATCATCGGACCGCGGACCATGCCGCAGCTGGAGGATCTCCTCAAGGGCGCCGCGCTAACCCTGGACGACGCGGCCCTCGACCGAATCGACGAGATCGTGCCGCCCGGGACCAACCTGTACGACCCCAACGCTCCCCTGCCCCCGCGTTCACTGACCGACACCGCATTACGTCGCCGCCCACTCACCGACCGCGCCGCGGCCTGAGCAGGCTGATTGTGGTCGGTCAGTTGCTGGATCGTGGGAGGCGGGCGTCCCCCCGTCTCCTCGCGCCCTCCGAGTCCTCTGGCTCGGTGAAGCCGCCAGCCGCCCGCTGCCCGGCAGTTAGATCGCCGGAATACGCGAGGAGACCTCACGAAAACCGGTTGCCATGATCACGATAGCGATCCACGACGTGATCATGCGACGAATCATGGTGCTGGATGCGGCCTCGAACCTTGGCCTGGCGCCGCCGAGGGACGGGCATGAACCCGGCGTACGCATGATGCCCGCCGCGCTTCGGGACAAAGGAATCGTGCTGCGGCTGTCAGCCGAGGACGCCGGTCGATTGGAGCCACCGCCCTACTCGTTCGACTTGGAGCCCGTTACCGGCTACCGCAACGGCTCGGCGATCGCCCAGTTCGCGGCCGAGCTGGCGGATCGACTCAGCGTCCTTCTCGACAGCGGCGGGTTCCCCTTGGTGCTGGGCGGTGACTGCAGCATCGTGCTCGGCCCGACACTGGCGCTGCGCCGCCGCGGAAGCTATGGACTGGCTTTTCTCGACGGACACGACGACTACTCGCCGCCGCGTCACCCGCCGAAGATCCCGGGCCGCTACACCGCGGCCGGACTCGATCTGGGCCTCGCCACCGGGCACGGCCCGGACCTACTGACCAACCACGACGGCCTGCGGCCCTACGTCGAGGAACGGCACGTCGTGCACATCGGGCTGGACCGGGAACCCGAGGACGAATCGATCCTCCGCGTCGAGGACTTTTCCGCTTCGGCCATCCGCAGCTACCCCATCGAGCACATCCACGCCCACGGCGCGTCGACCACCGCCTCCCAAGCCCTCGCCGATCTCAACACGATGCCCATCGAGGGATTCTGGATCCACCTCGACGCCGACGTTCTGGACAAGTCCGTCATGCCGGCGGTCGACTCCCCGAACCCGGACGGTCTGTCGGTCACCGAACTGACCAGGATATTGGCGACCCTGTTGGCATCACCGAACGCGGTCGGCATGCACGTGGGAATCTACGATCCCGAGCTCGATCCCACGGGCCAGGCCGCGACGGCGCTGGTCGACGCCATCGTCAGCGCGTTCGAGACCGCCAACAAGCACAATTGATTACGCGCATCTCTCGCCCCGCTGCTCGCCGACTGGCTCGTCGCGATGGCCCCGGCAGTTCACCAGAGCGCCGACCACCTGCGGAACGGCGACTACCCCAAAGGCGTCGTCTCCAACCTCGCCATGCAGGTGGCCGGCACGGCGACCCTCCTGAGCACCGCCGAGCAGCAGGCGCCCGCTACCTGGACGGCGGGATCATGGCGGTCCCACCGATGATCGGCGTCTCGGAAGCCGGTGGCTACGTCTTTTACAGCGGCTCGCGAGAACTGTTCGAGCAGCACGAGAAGAGCTGCGACCAGCACGTGCCTTCGCTGGCGGCGAGTGGCTTGGGCGTCCGAGGGGCCTGCGGCTGGTCGCGTTCGATCCGTCTACAACCTCCTGCCTCGAAACATCTAGGCTCCCCTCTGGCCGCCGCCAGAAAGGGCGACCTGGCTGCCCCCTGGGCGGATATCATTACCACGATCGCTTGGCGCAGCTTCATCGGATCCAAGTGCATCTGCTACGCCGGTGCTGCCCGTCCTCGAGTCCGCAGGACCCGCCTACGCCGCTGGTCCGGCCTGTCATTCGCCGACATCGCCATGCCGAGTCCGTGCCTTGGTACCAAGGGCAACCGGATCCCCGCCTGATCTTGCGTCCACGAGCTCGGTTTCGTCCTGTCTCGCCCGAATCTCGGCGAGCGTGCGCGAAGCGCGGGCCTCGACGAGCCGGTACCCGGCTTGTCGAGCGAGATCGATCGCATGCGTGGCTCGGGCCTCGGCCTCGTCGAGATCGTCGAGGTTCAGCAGTGCTGCGGCCGAGCCTCGCAAGGCGTCGGCCTCGCACCAGCGGAAGCTTGTCGAGCGCGCGATCTCCAGGGCTCGGTCGTGGTGGGCCGCGGCTTGGGCGGGCAGGCCCAACCGCAGCGAGACGTCGCCGAGCGCGTTGAGCGTCCACGCCTCGGTACCGCGGTCACTGATCTTCCTGGTCAGCTCGACCGCCGACCGGGCGTCTTCCAGGGTCTGCTCAGAAGGGCCGGTCTGGCAGTGCAGCAGTGCACGCCCGGACAGCGCGGTCGCTTCGCCGTAGTGATATCCGAGTTGGCGGTTGGCAGCCAGCGCCTGGGCGTAGAACGCCTCGGCCGTGTCCCGGTTGCCGAGGTCTCGGTGCACGTTCCCGAGGTCAACGAGCAGGACGGCAACGCTGAAGCGGGCGCCTTGCCGCTCCCCCAGCTCCAGCGCCCGGCCGAAGTGTTCGAGCGCTTGGTTGAGCAGGCCCAACTGCCAGTAGGCGAAGCCGATATTCGCCAGGGTCATGGCGCTCCCGGCGCCGTTCCCCAACTTGTGTTGAAGGTGCAGCGATTCCAGACCGCAGTCAATCGACGCGTGGGGGTTGCCGAGGCGCTGGTGTACCGCGCTGAGATTGTTCAGCATGGCGGCACGGCCTTCGTGCCAACCATCGGCCGCGTTTCGTCGTAGTGCGCTGTTCAGGTGCTCTTGTGCCTCGGCGTAGTGGCCCATGTTGACGTAGGCGAGCGCAAGGCTCTGGTGCATCGCAGCTTGCGCTCGTTCGTCGCCCTCACCACGCGCGGCTTCGAGCGCCACCGAGGCCACCTCGATCCATTCCGTGCGGTGACCGCGCTGGTGGAAGTAGGCGCGGAGGGCGTCGGCGATGTGCCAGGCCAACGGTCGTGGACCTCGTGTCGCTGCGTGGCCGATCGCGGCGGCGAGGGTCGGCCACTCGGCGTCGAGCCAGGCGAGCGCGCTGTTGTTGTCCGGGAAGCTGATCCCGCCCTCTACTCTTCTTGGCAGCCGAAGGAAGTGTGGGATGAGCTGCCTGCCCGCCGCGTCGGCCATGTGCAGGTAGTGTTCCAGGACAAGTTTGCCGGCGTGTTCGCGCTCGCGGGCCGTGTCTTCGGCCAGCGACCGGTCAACCGCATACCGTCGGAGCAGGTCGTGAAGTCGGAAGCGCCCGCGTGTGTACTGCTCGATCAGGTTTGCCGCAGCCAACGCCTTCATCAGCCGGTCAGTCCGAGCCGGAGGTAGCCCGGCGGCCACGCTCGCTGGCAGCGCGGTTATCGTCGGCCCAGGTAGCAGCCCGAGGCGACGGAAGAGTAGCCGATGCTCTGCCGGAAGCGCGTTGTAGGACGAAGCGAACGCCTTCGTGATGGCACTTTCCTCGGCGCCATCCACAGTGAAGCCGGCCAACCGGTCGCCCTCGGAGAGTTCCTGCACCAACCCGGCGATCTCGGACGTTGGGAGAGCGACGATGTTGGCCACCGCGATCCGCAGCGCGAGCGGCAGGTGACCGCAGAGATCCGCTAGCTTGCCGGCTGCGGCTGCCTCGGTAGCGACTTGGTCAGCGCCGAGTGCGGCCTCCAGCAGCCGGCGAGAGTCGGCGGCGGTAAGCACGGACAGCGACAGCGCTTGCGCACCGGTGCGGGCGATCAGGTCGCCGAGCCGATGCCTACTGGTGAGGAGTACCGTGCCCGCCGGTGGAATCAGCGCCTTTATCTGGGCGGCATCACGCACGTTGTCCAGCACCAGCAGGACACGTTTATCGGCCAGCAGCGAGCGGAACAAGGCAGCCCGGCCAGCCACATCCGCCGGGATCAGTCGGGGGTCGGCGCCGAGGCTGCTGAGCAGCTGAAGAAGGCCGGCGGATTCGCTGAGCGGGTTCTGCTCGGCGTCGAAGCCACGGAGGTCCAGGTAGAGCTGCCCACCCGGGAACTTTCCACGATTGCGGTGGGCCCAGTGCAGGGCGAGGGCCGTCTTGCCGACGCCGGCGGTGCCACTGATCACCCAGATTCTCGTGCCCGAAGTGGGCTCCAGTCCGGCGTCGAGCCGGGCGAGTTCTTCCGTGCGTCCGACAAATCCGTGGGCGTCGTGCGGCAACTGCGCCGGTCGTACCGGCTCGGCTGGTGATGTGTCCCTGGTCCTCACGACCGGCTCCAGGGCCGGGTCCACACGCAGGATCGCGGACTCCATCCGCACCAGTTCTGGTGCCGGGTCGAGACCGAGGTCGCCGGCCAGTCGTGTCCGAAGGGTGCTATAGACGTTGAGTGCGGCGGCGGTGCGGCCGTCGCGATACAGCGCCAACATGAGTTGGCCCACGAGCCGCTGCCGCAACGGGTGTTCGGTCACGAGCCTGGTGAGCTCGGCGAGCAGTCCCCGGCCCTCGCCCAGCCGCAGTTGGGCGTCCAGGCGGTCTTCCAGCGCGGTCCATCGGGCTTCACGCAGGTGGCCGCAGAGACGTTCTGCGATTTCCGTGGGCGCCACATCTTCGAGGGCCTCGCCGTGCCAGAGAGCGAGCGCCTGGTCGAACAGCTCGACGGCGCACTCGTCGTCCGACGAGCCGGCCTTGCGAACCAGGTCCGTGAAGCGATGTGCGTCGATCATGAGCGGATCCACATGTACGGCGTAGCCGGCTCCTCTGCCGACGATCGCGGGACCGTCACCGGCCTGTCGAAGCGCCGCACGTAGGCGGGAAACGAGCGTCTGGATCGAGGCTCGCGCGGACGCCGGCACCTCCTCGCCCCAGACGAGGTCGACCAGCCGGTCCAGCGGCACCAGTCGGTTGGGCTCCAGCAGCAACACCGCGAGCACGAGGCGCTGCTTACGCGAACCGAGATTGATCCGTTCCCCGCCCGCCCATGCCTCGACCGTGCCCAGGATCCGGAACTCCACCGGCGTCACCCCCCGATTGTCCGCGGTTCGCCATTATGCAACAGCCGATCAGTCGTGGTCGATTCGCGGGCCGAAACGGGCGGCTACGTGAAGCACGTCTCCGGCAACCCAGTCAAGATTGACGGGGTTCAGAGTACGACCTCGTTGACGAAGGGCATCGCCATGAAAATCTTCTGACCACAACTCAGCTCCGCAAGGAGGCTGCAAGCGTCTTGCAAGCGCACGACGCGACGGTACTCACGATCTACTCCTCCGTCTCCGTCATCGACCAGGGAGCCCCATGCGCCGACGTACTGCGCTCAGCAGTTGCGTACTCGTAGAGGTACGTCTCGACGAGCTGGCCGAGCAGATTGTCATCGACGCCGCCGGTGAGGCGGAGAACCTGCCGCGGCGGCGATCCGAGCCACCGGAATCAAGCCCAGGGTCACCGTGTCGCGGACCGGTCCGGCCCAGCAGAGCCGCCGATCGGATACGGCGCCGTTCTACGGCGGCCTCGCGATCTGGACGGGCAGCACCGGCAGCCCGTCCACGGCGGACGCCGACTGCACGACCGGGTTCCGGATGACTCCCGGCGGAACCAACAGGTACTTCAGCTTTTACTCGTCGTTCGGGGAAAGGAACACCTCGACCGCGAATCCGGTTTCCGGGAAGAACACCGACTGGCCTGCTGTCGGCTCAGGGCTCTACGTCTCCGGGGCGGACGGCGGGCTGGTCTACGGGCGGGTGACGTCGATCAACGGCAGTTGCGGCGGTGAACGA
This sequence comes from Micromonospora arida, assembly GCF_003857035.1. GTDB lineage: Bacteria > Actinomycetota > Actinomycetes > Mycobacteriales > Micromonosporaceae > Micromonospora > Micromonospora arida. Next base: position 8,312 of record NZ_QGSY01000157.1, on the reverse strand, counting down.
ATGGTCACCGCCGACACCGACACCGGTCACAGTCAGGACGGCGCCACCCTCGCCGGTGACTCGGGGGCCCCGGTGACCCGTTGGAACACCGCCACCTCGGCCACCAATGATCTCTCGGCGGTAGGCAGCCACTCCTGCGGCAACTCCGTCAACACGTCATGGTTCGTACCAATTCACCGTGTCGAGGCGGCGACCGGCGCAGTCGTGGCGGTCGGCGGCACCTGACAGCTCCCGGCACGCGGGCGACCACAGGCCGCCGCGCGCCGGAGGCCGTCGTGGTTTCGTCGTACGCTCCCGTCGTCATCGAGGAGGCTTCGTGTCACACTCATCCGTTGATCTGCATGTGCTCGGGCCTGTCACCGCGACCAACAACGGTGCCGAGGTGCTGCTGGGACCGCCGCAGCAACGCACGGTCCTGGCCGCGCTGATGCTCCGTCCGGGGCGGGTGGTGGCGGTTGACGAGCTGGTCGACGCTGTCTGGGGAGAGCACTCACCAGCCACGGCCCGCAAGGCCATCCAGGTCTACGTGTCACGGTTACGCCGAGCGCTGCCCTGGCTCGACCTGCGCAGCTTTTCGCCAGGCTACCGACTCGACATAGGTCCGGAGCAGATCGATCTGCACCGGTTCCGCGTCCTCGTCCGCGAGGCCGGCGCGGCGACCGGCGACGATGCTCGGGAGCTGCTCCGTCAGGCGCTGGCGCAGTGGCAGGGTGACGTGCCGCTGGCATGCCTGGGCGACACCCCTCTGGCCAGGACCGTCAGACCAGTGCTCGGCGAGGAGCGGCTCGCTGCGCTGCAGAGGAGGATCGGTCTCGACATGGACGCCGGTCGGCACCTGGAGTCGGTGAGCGAGTTGCTCTCGTTGACCAGCACACAGCCGTACCGGGAGTCGGTGCACGCCCTGCTGATGCGAGCTCTGTACCGCGCGGGCCGCTCCGCCGAGGCCGTGGCGGCCTACCATGACTTGGAAGCGCGGCTGGAGCGAGACCTCGGAACGGAGCCCGGCGCGGAGCTCCGCCGGCTGCACGCGCAGATCCTTCAGCGGCACACTCCGGTCGAACCATCGCGGGGCGGCGCAGACGTGGCCGACATCGAGCGGATCAACGACGTTGGTCAGGTTACCGAGCTGCTCAGGAAGCTAGCGCGAGACGCACGCGAGGTCCTCGCGGTGCATCCCGACCGGCAGGGTTCCCTGGCCGTACTGCCCTACTACCTGGGTGAGCTCAGACGCGGCCGGACGACCTGGCGCACGATCGTGCACCGGCGCTGCCTGTCCCGCCCGGACCAGATCCGATATGCCACGCGTCTGCACCAGGCAGGTGATCGGCACCGCGTCACCGACCGGCCGGTGCAGCGAATGGTGCTTCTGGACCGACGAGTCGCGTTCGTGCCCTGCTCACCCGGCCAGCGCGACAGCGGCGCGTTGGTGATCCGCAACGCTGCGGTGACAGCCACCCTCGCCGAACTCTTCGAACACACCTGGGCCAACACCATCGATATCACGCCCGACACCACGACCGTGAGCGGATTGTCCTGACTGCTCGCGTCGGCGGGCCTAACGCGCTCCCAGCCGGTGGGTGATGCTGGCAGGGAGCTTCATCGCAGTGCTCGCCAGGGCTCGGCGCCTTCGCGACCCGCGCCGGATGGGAGACCGCCCAGCCGCTGCCGCGGGCCGCTGAGGCACTGGCGATGCTCTCCGAGATCCTGCCTGGGCACGAGTTCACCGGCATCCAGGACGCGCCCGCCTTGTTCACCATGTACGGGCAGCCGCTGAGTAGGAAGTCGGCAGGACCAGATGGACCCCGGCGGCCGGTGAGCCGCCGGGGTCCGGTGCTGCGGGTGGCAACCCGCCCTGCTGGTGAGCGCGCACGGTGACTCCGACCGGTCATGGTCGGTCGAATTCCGCGCGTGGAACTAGAAACTCTTGTGGAATCCGGCGTCGACCGGGTAATCCGCCGTAGTGCTTGCCGAACGCGGAGAGGCCAACAACAAGACCGCGTCGGCGACCTCCTGCGGGTCGATGAGGCGACCGGTGACATGGCCCATCATCTGCGGGGCAATGCTCTCCATGGCGCTGTCCCGGTCGGCGTTCGCCATGCCGGCGATGACGTCGGCCGCCCCGCCCTCCTCGGTCCACCAGGCGGCGAGCACGGCACCCGGAGAGACGGTGTTGATACGGATTCCCTTGGGGCCGAACTCCTCCGACAATGCCTTGGTCAGGTTGGACAGTCCCGCTTTCGCAGCCCCGTACTCGACGTTGACCGATGCGGGCTGCCGGGCCATACCGGTGGAGATGTTGATGATGGAGCCACCACCGCACTCGATCATCTGCGGGATAGCGGCCCGGATAGCGCGGACGGCCGAGAACAGGTTGAACTCGAAGATCGAGCGCCACTGCTCGTCGTTGCTGTCGAAGAATCCGGTACGCGGCATGGTGACGCCGGGCGGCGGGCCACCCGCGTTGTTCACCAAGACGTCCAGGCCACCGAACTGCTCGACCGCGTACGAGATGACCTGACCAGGTGCGGCCGGATCCATCAGGTCGGCTGAGACGTGCCGAAGGTTCGGACCCGCCAGCCGCTCCAACTCGGGCGTGACCTTTCTGGAGACCGCGACGACGTTGGCGCCCTCCTCAAGCAGTGAACGGGTCACGGACAGCCCGATGCCCTTGGAGGCGCCGGTCACCACGGCGACGCGACGGGACGGGACGGGACGGGACGGGAGAGGTTGAGATCCATGTCAGTCCTTAAGTCAAGGCCCCAGCCCGAGGTGGGATGAAGCTCTGCGGTGCGCTGTCGTCGGTTTGAACACCGGTGTGAGCGAACGGGTTGCACGATCCGCGGCGGCAACTGCCTGTCGAGGCGCGGGGTTTCCACGGCGACGAACCCTCGCCATCCCCAGGAGTTACACATGCTCGACACCGTGGCCCGTCCGCGCAGATGCCTGGTGCTGCTGGTCTGCGTCGCACCGCTGATGGCCAACGCCGATGCCGGGCTCGTCGTCCTCGCCTTACCGGAGATCCAGCGTGATCTGTCCATGAGCCTGACCACGGCGCATTGGGTGATCAACGTGTACGCGGTACTGGTCGGTGGACTGCAAATGCTCGGCGGTCGACTGAGCGACCGCTACGGCGCGCGCCGGCTGCTGCTCGGCTCCCTCATGGCGTTCGCCGTCACGTCGACGATGCGCGCCCTGGCACCCAGCGCTTGGGTGCTTCTGCCGGCTCGGGCGGGCCAGGCGGCGGCGGCGGTGGCGATGTTGGTGCCGGTGGCCATGGGCCTGTTGTTGACCATGACACCCAGGCAGGCGCAGCGCCGCAATGGCCTGGCACTGTGGGCCGCCTGCGGAGGAATTGGGTCGGTTGCCGGGGTGCTGGCGGGCGGCTTGGCAGCGACGTACCTGAGCTGGCGCTGGGCGTTCCTGCTTAATGTGCCCCTCGCACTGGGTGCCTTCGTGGCAAATCGACGGCTGAAACCTGGCGAGAAACGGTGCGCCGGCAATAGCGCGGTTGGCGTGCCTGGTGCGCTGCTCCTGGCCGGCACGATGCTGGCCCTGGTGTACGCGTTGGTGAGCGTCGCCGGTCAAAGATCCGGAACCTCCGCTTGGGCGCTGCTGGCCGTCGCGGTGGTGCTGGGCGGATTGTTCTTGGCAACTGAGGCGCGATCTCGTGACCCGCTCATTCCGTCGGCGTTGCTCAGAAGCCGCTTCCTTGTAGTGGGCGCCCTGGGCATCCTGTTCGTCGCCGCGGCAACCGGTCCGGTCGTGTTCGTGGGCAGCATGTACCTCAGGGACGTACACGGATACAGCGCCTGGACCGCAGGATGCGCGCTGCTGCCGGTCGTAGGCGGAGTGGTCGTGGTCGTGGTCGGAAGATGGTCATCCCGCCTGTTGGGTCGGTACGGGCCGCGCCTGTCTTGTTTGGTCGGCTGCGGGCTGACCGGCTCCGGCCTGCGGGGTGACTGGTGCGAACAGGGTTCCGCGAGGCGCTGGATCTGTGGCGGGGTCGGCCGGCCGAAGACGTACGACCGGGGCCTGAACTCGCCGCCCGGATCACCCTGCTCGAGGAGCAACACCTGTCCCTGGCCGAGGAATTGATCCAGGCGCGCCTCGCGCTCGGTGAGCACGCCGCAGTGACCGGCGAGCTGCGACTGCTGATCGCCGCACACCCGTACCGGGAGCGACTGCGTTCCCAGCTCATGCTGGCGCTGTACCGGTCCGGCGATTTACCGGCGGCCCTGTCCACGTATGCGGAGACCCGAGCGGTCTTCGTCGACCAGCTCGGTCTCGACTCCGGAGCGGACCTGTCCCGGCTGCATCAGGCGATCCTGCGCCGTGCCCCGGAACTGTCCCTACCCGACACCGATGATGATCCGGTTGACCGGCACCCGGCGTCCGCGCCCGGTCTACTGTCCAAGCCGGCCGAACCGCCGCGGCAACTGCCGCCGGACCCGGCGGCGTTCGTCGGCCGCGTCGGTGAGATGCGCACCATCGAGCAGGCATGCATCGCCCCGACCGAGCCGAGGACGGGCCCGGTGGTGGTCGTGCTACGTGGCCCCGGAGGGGTGGGAAAGACCACCCTGGCGGTGCGCGCCGCGCACCGGCTCGCGAGCCACTATCCCGACGGGCAGCTCTACCTCGACCTGCACGGCGGGGCTCCCGGCGTGCCCAGCGTCGAACCGCTGGCGGCGCTCGGTCAGCTGCTGCGCGCGCTCGGTGTACCGGCCGGGGACGTGCCGGTCGAGCTGGCTGAGGCCGCCGCGCGGTTCCGGTCGGAGACCGCCGGCCGCCGACTGCTCATCGTCCTGGACGGCGCAGCCGGCGCCGAGCAGATCCGGCCCCTGCTACCGGCCGGCTCGCACTGCGCGGTCCTCGTCACCAGCCGTCGGCCGACGAGCACCCTCGATGCGCTCCGGCTTTGGCTGGACCGGCTCAGCGACGCCGAAGGGTGCCAGCTTCTCGACACCCTCAGCGGCGACGGACGGGCAGCGGCCGACCCCGACGCGGCTGCCCGCCTGGTGCTGCTGTGCGGCGGGTACCCACTGGCGCTGCGCATCGCCGGAGCCCGTTTGGCGGCCCGCCCCGACTGGTCGGTCGGAGTACTGGCGGACCGACTGGACAACGAGCGGGAACGCCTCGACGAATTGCGCGCGGACGACCTCGCCATCCGATCCAGCTTCTGGAATACCTACCGCCAACTGCTTGACAGCGCCGATCCGGACGACCGCGCGGCCGCGGCCGCCTTCCGGGCTCTGTCGCTGCTGCGTGTGCCGGAGATATCGGCGCAGCTCGCCGCGGTGATGATCGGTGCGCCGCAACGGCGCGCACTGACACTGCTGGACCGGCTCACCGACATGCACCTGATGCACGCGATCGGTCCGACCCGTTTCCGGTTTCACGACCTGCTTCGGCTCTACGGCGCGGAGCTGGCCGAGGAGACAGACACGGCCGCCGACCGCGAGGACGCGGTACACCGAGGACTCACCGCGTACCTGACCACGGTACTGCGCGCTGGCCAGTTGTTGCGCCCGCACCGGGCGGCCGATCTCGCCACCGGACCGACCGTCGTGGAGCTGCGCACGCTCAACGACGCCGTGGGCTGGGTCGACGGCGAGCTGACCGGGATCATCGCGGCTGCCCGCCAGGCATCCGACGCGGCCCCGCTACTGAGCCGGCTGTGCGTGGAGGCCATTCCGTCCGTTGCCGTCTGGCTGCAGAAGCGGAGCCGTTGGGCGGAGTCCGATGCCCTGGTCGCGGTCTGCGAACGGGCGGCGACAGCCATCGACGATCGCGCCGCCCAAGCCACGGTGCTCGCGCTGCGGGCGACGCTGCACTGGCGTACGGGATCGCCGGAGGCGGCGTGCCGCGCCCTGGAGTTCGCGCTCGAGCTGTGGCGTCGGCTCGGCGATCGCGAAGGTGAGGGGCGGGCACTGCAGAACCTCGGTTGGTTCCACCACCGTACGGGTTGCCCTCGTCAGGCCGCGGACCTGGTCCGGGCGGCGGTTGGGCTCCTCGCCGGCGGGAAACCGGTGTGGATCGCGATGGCCCTGCACAACCTGGCCGAGATCGAGTTCGAGCTGGGCAACTTCCCGGCCGCCAGTGAACATCTGACCCGCTGCCTGACGATGCGACGCGAGCACGAGGACGCCGTCGGGGAGGCGATCACGTTGGTCGCCCTCGGCCGCACGCACAGCCAACTCGGACGGCACCCGGACGCCTTGATGGCTCTCACCGTCGGCCTGCGTCTGTGCCGGCGGACCGGCAACCGGGAGGACGAGTGGGAGGCGCTGCTCAGCCGTTCGGAGGTGCACCTGCGGCTCGGCGACGTGGCGTCGGCCCAGCGGGACGGCGAGGAGGCGCTGAGCCTGGTCCGCGTGGTCGGCGAGCGGTACGGCGAGGCAGTGGCGCTTCGCCAGCTCGGCCGGATCCAGGACGTGCGTGGCGAGCGCGCGGCGGCGGTCCGGCACGCGCGGCGGGCCAGCCTGCTCTTCGCCGGGCTGCCCGGCCGGCGGGACGGCGTGTTGGAGACGTTCCTTGCCGGCGTCGATCAGCCTCCCTGCGCTGTTTCCTCGGCCAGAACGTAGCCGGCGGCCTGCATCCGGAACAGCGTGGCGTAGACGCCGTTGACCGCCAGCAGCTCCTCATGCCGGCCCGTCTCGACAACCCGCCCACCTGACAGCGCCACGATCAGGTCGGCGTCGCGCAGCGTGCCCAGCCGGTGCGAGATCAGGACACTGGTCCGGATGGCCCGATACTCGCGCAGCCGGAGCTGGATGTCGCGCTCGGCCGCGGCGTCCAGGCCGGCACTCGGCTCGTCGAGAATGAGCAGGTCCCGTGCCGTGGGCAGCACCGACCGGGCGAGCGCCAGCCGTTGCCACTGCCCGCCGGAGAGCAACACGCCGGCATCCGCCGGGTCGCCGTCGAGTTCGAACACCCGCGACAGCATCGTGTCGTACCCGCGCGGCAGGTTGTCGATGGTCTCGTGGATGCCGGCGCGGCTCGCGGCGTCCGCGATCCGGGTGGTGTCCTCCGGGCGTACGTGGTCCGGGCCCGCCGGGTCGACATCACCGAGCCAGATGTTCTCCGCCGCCGTCAGGTCGTACGTCATATAGTCCTGGAACACGGCGCCGATCCGGGCCCGAAAATCGTTGACGGGCAGCTCGCGCAGGTCGACGCCGTCCCACAGGATCGCGCCCCGGGTCGGGTCGTAGAACCTGCACAGCAGCTTGACCAGGGTGCTCTTGCCGGCACCATTGTGGCCGACCAGGGCCACCGCCTGCCCATGCGGAATGAACAGATCCACGCCCCGCAGTACCCACGGGTGCTCCGGACCGTAGCGGAACCAGACATCGCGGAACTCGATACCTCGTCGCAGCGGGGCGACCGGCCGTGGTCGGGCCGGCTCCGGTAGATCCGGTGCGCAGGTGACAACCTGCTCGTAGTGCACCAGCAGCAGCATCGCTTGGTGGATGTTGGCAAGATGGTCGATCAGGGCGGCCAGGCTGCTCTGCACCCCGGCGACGGCACCGACGAAGATGGCCACGTCGCCTACCGTGAGCCCACCGGATCGGGCGGTCGCGACGACCCACACCAGGCCGCCACCGGACAGCGCCGCGCTCAGCACCGCGAGCACTCCCTGGGCGCGCACCTCCCGGCGCTCCTGGGCACGTCGTGCCGCACCCGCCGCACCCAACTCGGCGAGCATCCGGCGGCGGAACAGCCCGCCCAGCCGCAGCAGACGAACTTCCTTCGCCGCGGACAAATTGGTCAACAGGTTGGCGTAGAACATCTCGCGCCGCTCCCCCGGCCCGATCTCCCATAGCATCCTCGCCCGTCGCCGGCTCAATCGGAGCTCCGCAACCAGCACCGGTACGCCGCCTGCCGCCACCACCGCGGCCATCATCGGGCTGATCACCACAAGGGTGCCGAGGAAGCCGGCCAGCAGAACCGCCCCCTGCACCAGGCCGAGCAGGCCGTCAACGCAGCGGCCGGGCCCATCCCGCCCAGCCTGCTCGGCCAAACGCAGCGTGTCCTGGAACGCCGGCTCTTCGAGCCGGCGCAACCCGGCGAGGCGATCGGTCGCCGCGTACAACTCGTCGAGCGCGACCACGGCCGACGAGCGACCGAGGTCCGCCCGCAGATAATTCGTCAGGTGCGGCATCAGGGCAAGGCCGACGGAGACCCCCGCCAGCGCGCTCGCGACCCCGAGAATCCCGCCGCCCGACTCGTTCACCAGACGGTCGAGGACGAGTTTGGTGAGCCAGGCAGCCAGCACCGGGAGAACGCCCGCGATGGGCGCGAGCACGACGTACCCC